>JAFPXY010000027.1 GCA_017394515.1 Bacillota bacterium
AATGGCTAAGTTATATGCCGCTGAGACTGCTATGGCTGTTACCACCAAGTGCGTACAGTATCACGGTGGTTATGGTTACACCAAGGATTATCCTGTTGAGAGAATGATGAGAGATGCTAAGATCACTGAGATCTACGAAGGTACTTCCGAAGCTCAGAGACTGGTTATTTCAGCTCACACATTCAAGAAATAAAGAGTAGGAGGAAACAAATATGGCATTTAATATTATTGTATGCGCAAAGCAGGTTCCTGATACTAACGTTATTAAGATCAACCCTAAGACAGGAACACTTATCAGAGACGGCGTTCCATCAATCCTTAACCATGATGATAACAACGCTCTCGAAGAAGCATTAAAGATCAAAGATAAATATGATGACGTTCATATCACAGTCATCTCCATGGGACCTCCTCAGGCATCCGACCTTCTTTTCGAATGTATCGCTAAGGGAGCTGACGAGGGTATCCTCGTATCCGACAGAGCAGTCGGCGGTTCCGATACATGGGCAACTTCCAACACCCTTGAAGCTGCAGTAAGAAAATGGGTCAAGGAGAATGGACCTTATGACATCATCTTCACCGGCCGTCAGGCTATCGATGGAGATACCGCTCAGGTAGGACCTCAGCTTGCTGAAAAGCTTGACCTGCCTCAGGTATCCTATGTTGAAGAATTCGAGATGGCAGAAGACAGAAAGACCATCACCGTAAAGAGACAGTTAGAAGATGGATACGAACTCATCGAACTCCAGACTCCTTGCCTCCTTACAACCATCAAGGAATTAAATACTCCTAGATATATGAGCGTTAACGGTATCTTCGGCGCAAAGGACATCAAAGTTTGGAACGCTAAGGACATCGAAGTAGACCTGACCAAGGTAGGTCTTGAAGCTTCCCCTACAAACGTATTCAGATCATTCACTCCCGCACCTAAGGCTCCCGGCATGAAGATTGAAGGAGACACTGAAAACGACCTTGCAAAGAACCTTCTGATCAACCTTAAAGGTAAGCACATCATCTAATTTGAGGAGGAATATATAATGGCTATTGAAATATTAAAAGAAAAATGTACAGGTTGCGGACTGTGCTTTAAGTCCTGCCCTTATGACGCATTTGAATTCGAACCTTATGATGGTAATAAGCTTAAAAGAGTTGCTAAGGTAAACGCCAAGTGCTCCTTCTGTAACCAGTGCCTTACCGCTTGTAAGTTCGGAGCTATCAAGGAAGTTCAGACTGCTTCCGGAGATGACAGATTCAAAGATTACAAGCACATCTGGGTATATGCAGAGCAGAGACATGGAAAGATCCAGAACGTTGCTCTCGAGCTTATCGGCGAAGGCCGTAAGCTTGCTAAGGACATTTCCGAAGATACACAGGTTTGCGCAGTTCTCGTAGGAGACAAGATCGACCACCTTGCACAGGAGTGCTTCGAGTACGGTGCTGAGAAGGTTTACATGATCCAGGATCCTCTTCTTGAACAGTACACCACAGACGGATACACCAAGGTTATCTATGATGCAATCCAGGAATTCAAGCCTGAGATCGTTCTCTACGGTGCTACCCATATCGGTCGTGACCTTGCTCCTCGTATCGCAGCAAGATGCAACACCGGTCTTACCGCAGACTGCACACACCTTGACGTAAAGGTATCCAAGTACATCGAATTCGCTAAGGCAAACACCACTCTTGATACTTCCACACTGGATCCTAACGATCCTTCAACTGGAATCAAGCAGACCCGTCCTGCATT
The DNA here is from genome assembly GCA_017394515.1 of Bacillota bacterium. GTDB lineage: Bacteria > Bacillota > Clostridia > Peptostreptococcales > Anaerovoracaceae > RUG754. Next base: position 1,748 of record JAFPXY010000027.1, read on the forward strand.
CGGTGGAAACCTTATGGCTACCATCATCTGCCCTAACACCAGACCTCAGATGTCAACCGTACGTCCTGGCGTTATGCAGAAACTCGAGAGAGTTCCCGGAGCTACCGGTGAAGTCGTAAACGTTAAGCCCGCTATCACAAAGGACGACATCCACATCACAGTTAAGGACGTTGTTAAGTCAGCTAAGGAACTCGTTTCCCTTACAGACGCTAAGATCATCTGCTCCGGCGGACGTGGACTTGGCGGTCCTGAAGGATTCAACCTTATCAAGGAATTCGCTGACAAGGTTGGCGGAGTTGTTGGTTCCTCCCGTGCAGCAGTAGATGCTGGCTGGATCGATCACTCACATCAGGTAGGACAGACCGGAACAACCGTTAAGCCCGAAATCTACTTCGCTTGCGGTATCTCCGGAGCTATCCAGCACCAGGCTGGTATGTCCGGATCCAAGATCATCGTTGCTATCAACAAGGATCCTGACTGCCCGATGATGGAAATCGCTGACTACGGTCTCGTTGGTGACCTTTACAAGATCATCCCTGAGATCATCAAGGAATGGGACAACGCAGAAGATCTCTACGATGCTTCCACCAGATAATCAAATATAGTTTTTAGTTGAAAGTTATTAGCTATATCGAAAGAGCCCGCTCGTCGGGCTCTTTTTTCTTTATCGACAAGCAATGCAAAAAATGATATAATTCTCATATGGACAAAAAACCCGATCTTTCAAACAAAAAATTATTCCTCATGGATATGGATGGGACCATATACCTGGATGACAGGCTGCTTCCCGGAGCCCGCGAGTTCATAGATCGCACCCGCGAAAAGGGCAGGGCGGTCTTTCTCACCAATAACTCTTCAAGAGGTATAGATGCATATCTTGCGAAGATGGCTCGTCTGGGTATCCCTGCGACAGCTGAAGATTTCCTCACTTCCGTGGATGCCACAATCTACTATCTGGAGGATCACTTTGGCCCTGAAGCGGGCGGCAAGATCATGTACGTCATGGGCACTGAATCCTTTAAGAAACAGCTGAGATCTGCTGGATTCAAGGTGGTCGACAGCTTGGTAGAGGGCATTGATATGGTGCTCTTGGGCTTCGACAGGGAACTCACCTACAAGAAGCTCGAAGATGTGAGCAGGCTGCTTTCGGAGAACCCGGATATGCCATATTTTGCGGCTAATCCTGACTGGGTATGCCCTGCGGAGTTCGGATATGTACCGGACTGCGGCTCTATGGCTGAAATGCTCTGGCACGCCACGGGCAGAAAGCCCATCTTCATGGGAAAACCGGAGCCCCTCATGGCAGAGCTTGCCATGAAAAGATTCGGCTACTCCAAGGAAGAAACCCTGATCATGGGCGATCGCATATACACGGACATCGCCTGCGGAGTGAACGCGGGAGTGGACACGGCTTTTCTCCTTTCGGGAGAGGGCGTCATGGAAGACATAGTTAAATACGGCATCGAGCCGACCTATATATTCAAAAGTATTAAGGAGATTCTATTATGAAACTGGATTATAAGCGTACGGTCCTCATAGGATTCGCATTCCTGGCAATCAGCGCTTTCTGGCAGATGTATGACAACATCATTCCTTTGATCCTGAAGTATTTCTTCAATATCGGAGACACTCTGTCAGGAGCTATCATGGCGCTGGATAATATTTTTGCGCTGTTCATGTTGCCCATCTTCGGCGCACTGTCTGACAAGGTCATGACCAACCGAGGCAAGCGTACGCCCTTCATCTTCGTGGGCACCATCCTTTCTGTCATTTTTATGATTTTCCTGCCCATCGCAGCAAACATAAGAAATCTGGCGCTTTTCATCGTCATGCTGCTTTTGACCCTGATCGCCATGTCCACCTACAGATCACCTGCTGTATCCCTCATGCCGGACGTAACGCCGAAGCCTTTGAGATCCAAGGGTAACGCCATAATCAATCTCATGGGTGCCGTCGGTATCATTCTGGTGCTGGGACTGACCATGGTGCTTTCCGGTTCCAAGGATAACAATACACCAAACTATATCTTCCTCTTTCTTGCTGTGGCAGTTATTATGATCGTCGCTCTTCTCATAATCCTCTTTAAGGTAGATGAGAACCAATTCGTGGCTGAGAGGATCGCCCTTGAAAAGGAATATGGCATAGAAGATGAGGTAGAAGACGATGGTTCAGGAGACGCCAAGCTTCCTGCAGATGTAAAGCGTTCTCTGATCTTCCTGCTCCTGTCCGTTGCCTTCTGGTTCATGGCATATAACGGAGTTACGACTGCTTTCTCAAAATACGCTACAGAGACCTGGGGAATGGGCGGCGGTTCCTACGCCAGTGCCATGATGCTGGCTTCCATCGGAGCTCTCATCGCCTTCATCCCTGTAGGTATCATCTCATCCAAGCTGGGCCGTAAGAAGGTAATCCTCTTCGGCGTTATTTTGCTGGCTCTTTCTTGGTTCGCAGCCTTCCTGTTCAAAACACCCAACATTGGCATCTACGTGGTATTCATCCTGGTAGGTATCGCTTGGGCGTCCATAAATGTAAACTCTTATCCCATGGTAGTGGAGATGTGCAAAGGATCCGATATCGGTAAATTCACCGGATACTACTACACCTTCTCCATGGCGGCGCAGGTATTCACGCCGATCCTTTCAGGTTTCTTCCTGGAGCACGTCGGCTACTGGACTCTGTTCCCTTATGCTACCATTTTCTCCGTCGTAGCTTTCCTGACCATGCTTCAGGTTAAGCACGGTGATTCAAAGCCGGAGGCTCCGAAGAAGGGCGTAGAGGCGTTTGAAGATCTTGATATGTAGATCAGGCAATACTGATGGTATTGCCTGATAGCGTGTTTGTAAAGAGGGTGTAATTTATGAGTAAAGAGGATGTTTTAAGGGAGTTATTAAAGTATAGGTATGCGCATCGGGGGCTGCATCACAAGCCGACTGTGCCTGAGAATTCCCTTATGGCCTTCGGATTGGCGGCTGAGAAGGGATTTGGCATAGAATTAGATGTTCATCTCACCAGGGATGGTAAACTGGCTGTCATGCACGATCATGGCCTTAAACGAGTTACCACCGTAAGGTCGGATCATCTGGCGGTGGTGCCTGAGAATGCGGCCATACCTTGCGAGACCACCGTGGGCTGCAAGGGCGTCATCGAGGATATGACCCTTGCGGAGGCCAAGTCTTATCCTCTGGAGGAATCCGATGAGAGGGTGCCGGAGTTTCGCGAGGTCCTGGAGCTCATCGCGGGACGCGTGCCCATGATAATCGAGCTAAAGCCTGTCAACGGAAATCAGGATGATCTTTGTAAGAAAGTCATGTCTGAACTTGAAGGTTATGAAGGACTGTACTGTGTGGAGAGCTTTAATTCGTTTGCGGTCATGTCCATGAAAAAGCTTTTCCCGGACATCGTGCGCGGTCAGCTGGGTTCGGATCTGGCTGCGGATTACAAGGCCAGGGTTACCAACGACCCCAGAGAGGGTGGCAAATTCGGCAAGGTGGCTAACACCATGGTCAAGGATCTCGTAATGAATCGAATGACTCTTCCGGATTTCGTGGCTTACAAATTCGAACACAAGAGAAACAGCACCTTCAGAGCGTATAAAGGGGCGAAGATATTTTGGACCATTAAGGATCCCATCGATCTGGCGGTGGGAGAGGGCATGGGAGCCGCTTGCATCTTCGAGGGCTTCGTGCCTGAGAGCCCGCTCAGGGGTGAGACAATCTAATAGTTTAAGTGGGGCTGCCGCATGGCAGCCCTATTTTAATTTTTTGCGAAGCGAGATCCAATCCCATAAAAGGGGTTAAAAATATCAAAAAATCTCATTTTTTTCTTGATTTATGGTGAAAAGTGGTGTATAGTGGGGATAGATGCATTTAGGGTAGGGGCATTATGACCTATTTGCCCTAAAATCCGTTTAAAAAAGACCAAGGGAGATAACCGAATGTTCATGGGAACAACCTACAATTCCATAGATGACAAGAACAGGATGATCGTCCCTTCACGTCTTAGAAACGAGCTTGGCGGAAGCTGTGTGCTGACCAAGGGACTGGATAAGTGCCTTTACATCTACACCACAGAGAATTGGGCCAAGCAGATGCAGAAGATTGAAAGATTACCGGAGTCAGATCCTAAAGTTAGAGCTTTTATCAGGCACTTTTGCGCTAACGCAGTAGAATGCGAGTTCGATAAGCAGGGTAGAGTCGTCATCCCCCAAGAATTAAAGTCCTACGCTGGTATCGAAAAGGAGCTTGTTACCATGGGCGCCATGTCCAAGATAGAAGTGTGGTCCAAGGAGACCTGGGACGACCCGAACAACGACAGTAAGATGGAGACCGAAGACTTTGCTAATGCCCTCTCTGAGTACAATTTCTAAGGAGATGGCGATATGGAATTCAAGCACACATCGGTAATGTTTGAAGAGACTATTAATGGTCTTGAACTTAAGTCGAATGGTATTTATGTTGATGGCACGTTGGGTGGCGGCGGCCACTCAAGCGGCATTTGCGCCGGATTGGGAGAGGGCGGACTCTTGATCGGAATCGACCGTGACAAAGACGCACTAAAAGCGGCCGAAAAGAGGCTCTCCCAATTCACGTGCCGGAAAACTTTCATTCAATCCAACTACTCGGATATCAAAGAAGTTTTGAGCGACCTGGGAATTTCTCAGATCGATGGAGCGCTTCTGGATCTGGGCGTAAGCTCCTTTCAGCTGGATAATCCCGAACGCGGGTTCAGCTACATGCAGGAGGCTCCGCTGGATATGAGAATGAACCGTGATGACGATCTTACCGCCTATGACGTCATCAACAACTACGATAAGAATGAACTTAGAGATATTATCCGCGATTACGGAGAGGAGCGTTGGGCTTCCAGAATAGCGGATTTCGTCGTGAAGGAAAGAGCGAGAAAGCCTCTGGAGACCACCACGGAACTGGTGGACGTCATCAAGAAGGCAATACCCGCTAAGGCCAGACGCGAAGGCCCTCATCCAGCCAAGCGTACTTTCCAGGCCATAAGAATAGAAGTGAACGACGAATTGGGCAAGTTAAGGATCGCGCTGGACGAGTTCCTGGACGTGCTCAAACCGGGAGGCAGACTTGCAGTCATAACCTTCCATAGCTTGGAGGACAGGATCGTAAAGGAGACCTTCAAAAGAAGATTCGATCCCTGCACCTGCCCGCCGGGGCTTCCTATGTGCGTTTGCGGCAAGGTAGGAGATATCGAGAGACCCGGAAAGGTCATCTTCCCGACAGAGGAAGAAATCGAGGTAAACCCCAGATCCAGAAGCGCTAAGCTTAGGATTGCGGTCAAGAAATAAATTATTGTTTTAGGCTTTAGGTATTTAGGTTATTTAGTTATTTAAGGTATTTGGAAATGGCACCCAGTTCTTATGCTACGGACTATATTGAATATTTGAGCAGACAGGGCAAGTTCATCGCCACCGAGGGCTCAGAGGCTCTTAAGGTGGAGGTTGCTCCTGCGCCCACTCAGGCACCGGTCCCTAGCCGCACTGCTGTCAGAAAGACTGAGAGAAAGGCCAGGGAGCGCAACGAGAGCCTTATGGTCACACAGAAGCCTCTCAAGATCATCACTGCGCCAGTGCTTTTGAGAACCAGTATGCTTTTGGTGATCATTGGAGTTCTTCTTATCTCTTCCGTATGGATGAGCGCTAAGGCTACCTCCATCAAGTACAGCATCAATTCCATGACCAGGGAGAACGTAAAGCTCCAGGACGAGATAACCATGCTGGGCATCAAGATCGAAGGGGCCGTAAGCTTCGAGTCCATCGAAGATTACGCCACGCATAACCTTAAGATGGTCTACCCGAAGAAGAACCAATGCTTCTATATCGATGAAGATCAAAAGGTCGACAAGCACCTGGCTGAGAAGATAAGAGAAAAGGCATATAAAAATTAGGGGTATATTATCTATAAAGAAGCCGAACGCAAGTTCGGCTCGTTTTACTAAAAAGGGATAATTCAAATCATAGATGAGTAAGAACAAATCCAAACAAATCAATAGAGGAAGGATTACGCTGGGATTCATACTGATCTGCCTGCTGTTCATAGCTTTGAGCTTCAGATTGGCGAAGATCATGATCGTGGACGCTGATTCGCTTTCACAGAGAGCCATATCCCAGCAGACCAGAGACACCACCATTGAGGCCAAGCGCGGTGTGATCTACGACAGGAACGGCAAAGAATTAGCCACCTCCAGTATCTGCTACACCCTTTACGCATTTCCGTCCTCCTTCAGAGGCGAGAAGGAAAAGGATGAGATCAACGATGACATCGAAGCTATTCAGAAGGCTCTTAAGCTTAAGAAGAGTACCGAGAAGAAGGCCCTCGCAAAGAAACTCAAGAGCAAGGATCAGCTGGTGACCCTGGCCAAGCACCTGTCCAAGGAAACCGCGGAAAAGATCAGGAAGCTGAAGCTGTCGGGACTTGAACTGTCCCAGGCTACCATGAGATATTATCCTCTTGGAAACTTTGCGTCCCAGGTGCTGGGTTCAGTAAACGACGATAACGAGGGAAGAACCGGTCTGGAACTGGAATATAACGACTATCTCTCAGGAGTCAGCGGCAGATGGGTAACTAACACGGACCTTTCCGGTAACGAGCTGGTAGAGGGCACCGAGAGACATTATGCAGCCAAGGACGGATACAACGTTATCACCACCTTGGATGAGGCCATTCAGTACTACTGCGAGGAAGCCGCCGCCAGCGCTTACAAGAAGTGGAGCGCCAAGAAGGTAGAGATCCTGGCCATGGCTCCGGACACCGGAGAGATCCTGGCGTCTGTAGTTTACCCGGGCTTCGATCCCAACAATCCCATGGAGCCCAGCGGCGTGACCACTGAAGAGCTCAAGGCCTTCAATGAACTTTCCGATGAAAAGAAGACCGAGTATCTGTCAAAGATGTGGAGAAATCCCATCGTCTCAGATACCTACGAGCCCGGTTCCACCTTCAAGACCATTACAGCAGCATCTGCTCTTGAAGATAAGGCCATCAACCTTACGGACAGCTTCTACTGCGGCCACTCCTTCAAAGTTGAGAATTACACCCTGAACTGCTGGTATTCGGGTTCACATGGTTATCAGGATCTTTTGCACGCCTATTCAAATTCCTGCAACCCGGCCTTTGCGACCATTGCAAAGAAGATGGGAGCGACCAAATTCAAACAGTATATAAACCTTTTCGGTTTCGGAAATATTACGGGAGTTGATTATCCCGGTGAGGCATCGGCCTTGATTCAGGATTACGTAGGTCCTGTAGAGCTGGCCACCATGGGCTTCGGCCAAGGTATTTCCATCACGCCTCTTCAACTGGTGTCCGCCATCAGCGCCATCGGAAACGGCGGCAAGCTTTTGCAGCCCCATTACGTGAGAGCGCTTACGGACAAGGATGGCAAGGTGGTCAAGTCCTTCGACACTACGGTGGTCAGAAAGGTGCTTTCCACCAAGACCGCTGCCGAGATGAGAGACATCATGGAATACGAGGTATCCACCGGAGGCGGAAACACCGCCAAGATCGAGGGATACCGCATCGGTGGTAAGACCGGTACCGCTCAGAAGGCTGAGCACGGAACCTATTCAAAGTACGACTACTACAGCTCCTTCATCTGCATGGCACCCATGGACGATCCGCAGATCACATTGCTGGTCATCGTGGACAGCCCCAGAGGCGCTCAGTACGGTTCCGTAGTTGCAGCTCCTCTCGCAAAAAAGATTCTTAAGAACGTTTTGAGATATATGGCCATAAGCCCTACCACAGAGACTTCAGCCAAGGATGACGGCGGCGAAGTTGTAAAGGTTCCTAAGGTAAAAGGTTTGACCTACAAGGAAGCCAAGGAAGTCCTTCACGAAGCGGGTCTCAAGATCTCAAGGCCTGAGAGCGCTAAGAATAAGGACACCTGGAAGGTAGTCGACCAGTATCCTAAGTCAGGAACTGAAGTCAAGAAGGGCAGCACCGTATACGTCTATAAGGAATAAACCAATGAGAAAAACTGATATCGATACAATTAAAACAGTACTTTCCGGAAGCCTCCTTTCAGGAAAGGGTGAAAACCAGGTGACCAGAGTCATCACTGACTCCAGGGAAGCTGCAGCCGGGGACGTGTTTTTTGCACTTAAGGGTGAGAGAAATGACGGCCATGACTACCTCAAGCAGGTTCTCGGAAACGGAACGAGAGCCCTGGTGGTATCCGACGAAGAGAAGACCTTAAAGGCCCTGGAAGGCTTTGACGAAAAGGACTCCGTTGACGTCGTTTTAGTGGAAGACACCAAGAGAAGTCTCCAGCTTCTTTCCAAGTGGTACCTTACGACCCTGGACCTTAAGGCAAACATCGGAGTTACAGGCTCCGTGGGCAAAACATCCACGAGAGACTTCCTCTACTTCGTCTTATCTGAAAAGTACAAGACGGCCAGATCCATCAAGAACTTCAACAACTCCTTCGGACTCCCCCTCTCCATCCTTTCCTTCGATGAAGACATAGAGGCGGCGGTTATCGAGCTTGGCATGGACGGCAAGGGTTCCATCGACCTTCTGGCAGAACTGGTAAGACCGGAGACTGCGGTGATCACCAACGTTGGCCTGTCCCACCTGGAAAACTTCCCTGAAGAGGGCAGGCAGGGCATACTGAACACCAAACTTGAGATAACCAATTACTTCGATGACGATTCCACTCTGATCGTAAACGATGCAAACGACATGCTGAAGGGCCTCGACATGAAGGCTAGAGGCATCAAGGGAAGCATCATAAGAGTGGGCGAGGACGAAGGCTGTGACTTCTCCGTAGATCAGGTAAGAGACAGAGGTACAGAAGGCATATCCTTCAGACTTCTTCATGAGGGCAGATACTACGATGTAGATCTGGCAGTACCCGGAGCTCATAACGCGATCAACGCTGCTCTTGCCATTGCCTGCGGCGTGAGATATGGCTTGACCGTTGAAGAGGCCGTAAGAGGTCTCGGAAACGTAGAACTCACCGAGAAGCGTCTGACCCTTAAAGAGAAGGACGGCAGAAGGATCATAGACGACACATATAACGCTGCACCGGATTCAGTGAAGAGCGCCATCAACACCCTCATGGCTTCTCCCGTGGGAGAAGGCGGCAGAAGGATCCTGGTCACAGGAGACATGGGCGAACTTGGAACTGAGGCCATCTCCGGACATAAGAGCGTAGGCGCCTATGCTTATGAAAAGGGCATAGACGTGCTCCTTGCCATCGGAGAGATGTCAAGAAACACCCTGGAAGGCTGGCTGGAAAAAGCCAAAGAAACAGGACATGAGATCGTAAAGGGATGCGAGGTACCCGAGGTATATATCGACACTGTGACAGGACAGGGAGCCGAGCATTTCAAAGATATAGAAATGGTGATCAATGGTATCAAGGATCACACCCATGAAGGAGACTGCATACTCTTCAAAGCCTCCAGATTCATGCACCTTGAGAGAATAGTTAAACACCTTCTGGAAGAGTAAAGGGAGAGGGATAGTTATGAAAATTTATCTGGCAGTTGTCCTGGCCGTGGCGGTCGGATTTGTACTTGCAGTAATATTTACAGGAAAGCTCATACCTTTCCTTCAGAAACATCAGTTTAAACAGTTCGTCAGGGAAGAGGGACCTAAGGCTCATCTTTCAAAGACGGGAACTCCTTCCATGGGAGGTCTGGCCATAGTATCAGCCACCCTCATAGCGAGCATCGTGTTGGCTATCTGCTTCGGAGTCTTCTCTCTGAGGTTCTTGGTGGTATGCATCACCATGATTCTCTTCGGAGTGATCGGCTTTATCGATGACTACGAAAAGGCCATAAAGAAGAACAACAAGGGCATAAGCCCGAGACAGAAGGTCGTCCTTCAGTTCGGATTCTCACTGGCCTTTGCCATCTTCGCATATTTCACCAGCGGAAGCTTTGTGGAGACGGGAAATGAGGCGGTATTTTTTGCACATTCATCCATTTGGATCCCCATCTGGGATCACTACCTGGATCTGGGAATCTTCTACATTCCCTGGGTAATGTTCGTAATGATAGCCTTCTCAAACTCCGTAAACCTTACGGATGGACTGGACGGACTGGCATCATCGGTCACAGCTCTGGTAGCCTTCCTGATGGTAGTTGTAGCTCATAACGGAGCCTTCAGCGACTATCCCATCTTCTACGCAGCCATAATCGGCGCCTGCCTGGGCTTCCTGGTATACAACCACAATCCGGCTAAGATCTTCATGGGAGACACGGGCTCCATGGCACTGGGCGGCGGACTGGCAGCCTGCGCCATCATGATGAAACTCGAGATAATCCTCGCCGTTGCGGGACTCATATATGTAATGGAAGCTCTGAGCGTTATCATTCAGGTAACCTATTTCAAGAAGACCGGCGGCAAGAGGATCTTCAGAATGGCACCTTTGCACCACCACTTTGAACTGGGAGGAATGCACGAGACAAAGGTAGTTAGACTTTTCGATACACTCACTTTGATTTTCTGCATCATCGCGCTCCTTTTAAGCATATTATAAGGGGAATAGAATGAAAGCAATTATTATCGGATTGGGCAAAAGCGGCAAATGCGCCATGTACGCCCTTCAGGATCTGGGCTATGAGCTGGCCATCCAGGATTCAAAAGATCCTGAAAAGGCTGAGCCCGAAGTCGCAGAATTCTGCAAAAAACACAATATCACAGAATATTACGGAACCATGCCTGATGATTTCACAGGCTTCGACATGATGGTCTTAAGCCCGGGAGTTGATCCCGAAAAGGACTTCGTTCAGAAGGCTCGTGAGCAGGGCGTGGAGATAGTCGGTGAACTGGAGCTGGCCTTCAGGCTGGCCAAGGGCAATTTCGTAGCCATCACCGGCACCAACGGAAAGACCACCACCACATCCCTTGTGGGAGAGATCTTCAAGGCTTCCGGCCGCAAGACAAACGTGGTGGGTAACATAGGCCTTCCCGTCATCAGCGTGGCTCAGGAATCCACCGAGGAAGACTGGATGGTGACCGAGGTCTCCAGCTTCCAGCTTCAGACCGTATCCACCTTCAGACCCAGAGTAAGCGCAATTCTCAACCTTACTCCGGACCACATGAACAGGCACCACACCATGGAAGCTTACGCTGAAGCCAAGTCAGCCATCTGGTGGTATCAGACACCTGAGGATTATCTTATTTTAAACGCTGACGATGAGACTCTCTTAAAGCTTTGCCTTCACGACATCCCGAGAGAACTCAAAGCCAAGCTGGTACTGTTTTCCAGAAAGATCGAGCCCGAATTCGGAGCTTATCTCAAGGGAGACGATCTCATGTTCAAGGATGAACAGGGAGAGGTACACCACATTATAAACAGAAACGAACTCATCGTTCCCGGAGACCATAACGTAGAAAACGCCTTGGCAGCGGCTGCCATCTGCTACCTTTGCGGCATCTCCATGGAAGTGATCAGGGAAACTCTGGCCCAGTTCAAAGGCGTGGAGCACAGACTGGAATTCGTAGATGAGTTAGAAGGCGTACGTTACTACAACGATTCCAAGGGAACCAACACGGACGCTTCCATTATCGCCATCAGAGCACTTAAAGAAAACATCATCCTCATCGCCGGCGGAGACGCCAAAATGCAGGATTTCTCCGATTACGTCACCCACCTTCAGGGGGTGAAGCACATACTGCTTTTCGGAAGAGACGCATACATGATCAAAGAGCCTCTGGATAAGATCGGATTCAAGGATTACACAGAGCACAAGGATCTGGAAGAATGCGTGAGATACGGCAGATCCATCGCCAAGCCTGGCGATAAGATCCTTCTTTCTCCCGCCTGCGCTTCCTGGGACATGTATCCCAGATTCGAAAAGCGCGGAGAGCATTTCAAAGAGATCGTACAGAAGATAAAAGATGAAATCGACTGAAAACACACTTAACGAAAAAATTAAAAAGAGCTATACCGGAGATCTGGGCTTAGTCATCCTGGTGCTGATTCTTTGCTTATTCGGCATAATCATGGTATTCTCAGCCAGCTACTACGTTTCCATAAACGAAAGCGGCAATCCTTATGCCTATCTCATAAGACAGGGTATATGGTTTGGTATGGGATTGGTGGCCATGGTGATCTTTTCCAGGATCGACTATCACTTCTGGGGGAACTTCACCGGCCTGTTCTACCTGATAGGACTTGGCCTTTTGGTAATGGTAAAGGTACCCGGCGTAGGTATAACCATTAACGGTGCTACCAGATGGATAGGCGTAGGACCTGTAACCATCATGCCAGGAGAGATAGCTAAGATCATGCTGATCTTCTTCCTGTCAGGCGTTCTGGCCAAATCACCCAGAATGGTGAATAAGCCGGGCGGCTTGATCGCCATTGTGCTTTCAGCCGGACTTTATGCAGGACTGATCATGCTGCAGCCCAATATGTCCACAGCAGCTACAATAATCTTTATTGCAGGCGGCATACTTCTCGTGGCGGGCACCAAGATCTGGCAGTTATTGCTTCTGGCAGGAATCGCGGCAGCCGGAGGCGTGGGTCTGGTCATGACTTCTGAATACAGATACGCCAGATACATGAGCTTCCTGGATCCCTTTGAGGATTCTTTGGGAAACGGCTTCCAGGCAGCCCAGTCGCTGCTGGCTCTCGGAACCGGTGGTTTCACCGGTCTGGGACTGGGAAACAGCGTGCAGAAATACCTTTACTTACCTGAACCTCAGAACGACTTCATCACCGCCATCATCGGTGAGGAGTTGGGCTTCATAGGCATAATAATCCTCATGGGAGTCTACGTGCTCCTCATCTGGAGAGGTTGCAAGGCAGCCATGAACGCCAAGGACTATTACGGAATGATGATGGCAGCAGGTATCACCATCATGATCGGCGTCCAGGTAGCCATAAACATTGCGGTAGTTACATCATCCATGCCTCCTACGGGAGTCATCCTTCCCTTCGTAAGCTACGGCGGAAACGCCCTGATGCTTCTCATGGGACTCATGGGGATCCTTTGGAACATAACCAGACAGTCCGAAAAAGAAGAGATCAGACTGCTGGACGAAAGAAGGAGACTGGCTCTTGAAGAGGAAAATAACAGAATGATCCACAGATCAGTAAGGCAGAGCAGGATATGAGAGTAATAATTACAGGCGGCGGCTCCGGTGGACATGTCTATCCGGCCATAGCTATAGCAGACAAATTCAAAGAAAAAGATCCGAACACGGAGATCCTGTACATAGGATATATGTACGGCTTCGAAAAGGACGTGGTCCCCAAGGCGGGCTACAAGATGGAAGAAATCGACACCTGCTGGGTGGATCGTTCCAATCCCATCAGGCTTCTTCACACCTTAAGATACGTGAACATCGGTATCAGGAGCGCCAGAAAGATCATCAAAAAATTCAAGCCCGACGTCATCGTCGGAACCGGAGGCTTCGTATGCTTCCCGGTCATCTTCCCGGCTAACAGGATGGGCATTCCCTGCTTCGTACACGAGCAGAACGCCTTCCCGGGACTTTCCAACAGGATCCTTGAAAAGTACGTAAAGAAGATATTCTTAGGCTTTGAAGAGGGCGGTAGATTCTTCAAGGATCAGTCCAAGCTGGTGACCACGGGAAATCCCGTCAGAAAGAGCTTTTACGAGATAAAGAAGGAAGACGCCAGAAAAAAACTGGGCTTCAAGGAAGATGACTTCGTCGTCCTTTCCTTCGGCGGTTCCCTGGGAGCCGAGGCTATCAACAGCCTGGCCATGGGCTTAGTTGAGGAAATGAACGGCAAGGAAGGGCAGGTACTGATCTTCGGAACCGGCAAGCAGTATTACGATAACGTCATGGAAGAGATCTCCAAGGCTTCCATAGAGCTTGCGGATAACGTGAAGGTCATGAACTATATCGACGATATGGATAACTACATCGCAGCAAGCGACTTGGTAGTATCCAGAGCGGGAGCCCTTACGGTGGCGGAGACCCTGGTACAGGGCAAACCATCCATCCTGGTACCTTCACCCAACGTTACGGGAAATCACCAGTATTTCAACGCCAAAGCTGTAGCGGACAACGGCGCTGCCATACTGATAGAGGAAAAGGATGCGGATCCTGACCGCATAAGAGAGATCTTAAGAGAACTCAGGGCAAATCCTGAGAAACTGTCCGAAATGGGCAAGAAAGCCAAAGAGTGCGCTCCGGGAGAAGCCACGGAGATCATCTATGATGAGGTAATGAAAACTCTTGGCAAATAAAAGAAGGCTTTGAAATGGCAAAGAACGAAAGAATATCCAGAAGACAACTGAAAAGAGTAAGGCTTATGGTGACACTGGCAGTAATAGTGGTCATCGGTCTTGTGATACTTTTCGGCCTGAAGGCACCCACGTTCGACGTTACAGAGGTCGAGGTAAGCGGCAACCACTACTATTCCGATTCCGAGATCATAGCCATGTCCAATTGCAGCACGGGAGTCAACATCTTCAGCGATGTGGACTGCAAGAATATCAGGGAGCGCCTCATGAAGGATCCCTACATGGAGCAGGTCACCGTAAAGCGCAAACTGCCTTCCACCATTAAGATAGAGATAACGGAGAGAGAACAGATAGCGGGCGTTGTTTACGGCTCAAGCTATGTGGTAATCGATACAGAGGGCATAGTCTTAAGAAAGACCTCCGTGGATCCCAAGGTCACAGTCTTAAAAGGCATGAACATTTCAAAGATGACCCTGGGAGAACCCATAGAAGTCGAGGAAGAAGTGCTCTTAAGACAGTGCATGGACATGATAACAGCCATGAAGGATAACAACATGTATTTCAAGTCCATCACCATCGGCGAGGGCATAGTTAAAGCCCACGTATTGGACAACCTCATCGTAGAGGGTCTGGCGGACAATATCGTGACCGCTCTTAAGAACGATGAGATACAGCTTGTAGTGCAGCAGCTCTTCAAACAGGGCATCGAAAGAGGCACTATCAAGGTCACCGGAGACACGTATGTTTCATTCACTCCTAAAATAGATTAATAAACTATCAAACCGAACCTCCCAAAAGTCACATGCCTCTCTGATACCCACAGAGAGGCGTGTGTTTTTTTGCAAAAAACATAAAAAAAATAGTGCAAAGTACTGTGAAATATGCTATCATTATCTCAAGTATGTTTTATTGGCATTGAGGAGGTATGATTCATGCTACAGTTTGACACCATTGATACTAAAGGCGCAGTAATTAAAGTAGTCGGCATAGGCGGAGGCGGATGCAACGCTGTTAACCAGATGGTTGAAGCCGAGTTAAGAGGAATAGACTATATAGCCGTAAATACAGATAATCAGGCACTTGGAAGATGCAATGCAGATACAAAGGTCCAGATCGGAGAAAAGCTCACCAGAGGACTGGGAGCTGGAGCTAACCCGGAGATCGGAATGATGGCTGCTGAGGAATCCATCGAGGATATCGTAGCACATCTGGAAGACGCTAACATGTGCTTCATCACAGCCGGTATGGGCGGCGGCACAGGTACAGGAGCTGCTCCTGTAATCGCCAAGGCTTCCAAGGCTATGGGAATTCTGACAGTAGGCGTAGTTACCAAGCCTTTCACTTTTGAAGGACCCAAGAGAAGAAAACAAGCTGAACTTGGAATCGAATACCTTAAGGAATATGTAGACGCGCTGGTAGTAATACCTAACGATAAGCTCATCGAGAACAGCTCCAAGAACACATCAATGCTTGAAGCTTTCAAGATGTCAGACGACGTTCTTCGTCAGGGCGTTCAGGGTATCTCCGATCTGATCAGAGATGACGCCCTCATCAACGTAGACTTTGCAGACGTTCGTTCAGTCATGACCGACAGAGGAATCGCTCACATGGGCGTAGGTCACGGATTCGGCGAATCCCGCGCGGCAGATTCTGTTAAGGGGGCGGTTGAGAGTCCGCTTCTTGAGACCACCATCGACGGAGCTAAGGCTATCCTGCTCTACGTTGTAGGCGGATATGACATGACCATGATGGAAATCAACGAGATCGCTTCCGAGGTACAGGAAAGAGCTAATGAAGATTGTATCCTGATCTTCGGTGCTGCCGTTGAAGACAACATGAAAGATGAGATAAAGGTAACGGTCATCGCAACAGGATTTGAGGAAGATGAACCTGAAGAAGAGGAAGAAGAAGAACCCGTAATTCAGGAACCTGTTAAACCAGCTCCTCCTCAGACTGGTTTGGGAAGAGACGATTCAGAACTCGTAATTCCTTCTGCTGAAGATCACAAAGATGTCTTCGGAAACGTTGAAGGAGTCAGCGGTAAGGAGACCACACTCCAGGAACTCCTTGAAAGACAGAAAGAAGACGATGACAAATCAGACTTCGTAATTCCCAGTTTCTTATAAAAAATCCAAGCCGGCCTAGCCGGCTTTTGGTGTTATTAAAGAGTTGGTAAATTGAAAGAGATTTCGTCAAAAGATAATAGATCATTCAGGAAGGCTCTCAGCCTGAAGAAGAAAAAATACCGTGATCTGTACGGTGAATATTTGATAGAAGGCCCGAACCTTATCACCGAAGCTCTCAAAGAGGGCGCGGAGATAGAGGCAGTGTTTGTGAGGCCTGATTTTGATGAGTTGGGATCGGAAGGTGCCTTGCTCAGGGATGAAAGGATAGAGGGTAAACTCTATCAACTGAGCTCCTCACTTTTCGATGAACTTAAGGATACGGAAACCCCTCAGGGAATAATGGCGGTCATAAAGAAGCCTGAGAAGGCTCAGCCTGAGATAGGCGAAGGTGATAACATCATCGTCTTCGACAGGCTCCAGGACCCGGGAAACATCGGGACTATCTTAAGGACGGCGGATGCCTGTGGCTTCAGATTGGCGGTGTTCATCAAGGGGACCTGCGATCCCTTCAGCCCTAAGGTGGTGAGATCCGCTGCTGGTTCCATATTCAGGGTGCCGATGTTTTTTGCGGAGGACAGGGATCAGGCAGTGGACTTCATCCACGGTCTCAATAAGACACTTGTGACCACAGCCATGGACGCGGAATATGACTGCTACCAGTGTGACCTGTCCAGGGACTGTGCCATAGTCATCGGAAACGAGGGTAACGGAGTAGACCCGGAACTCATCAAGAGAGCAGATTTGAAAATAAGGATCCCTATGGAGGGTACCATCGAAAGCCTGAACGCTTCCGTTGCCGCAGGGATCTTAATGTATGAAAGGATCAGAAGACAGAATGAAAGAAGCATTACAGCAAATTCTTGAGGATGCCAAAAAGAGACTCCAGGAGGCACAGAGCCTTCAGGAAGCTGAAGATGTAAGGGTCAAGATGCTGGGCAAGAAAGGCCAGCTGACCAGCATTCTCAAGTCCATGGGAGGCCTGTCTCCCGAAGAGAGAAAAGAACTGGGTATGCAGGCAAACAAGGCCAAGGGAGAGATCGAAGCCATGCTGAACCGCACCTTCGAGCAGCTCAAGGAAAAGGCCCAGGAAGCCAAATTCAAGGCTGAAAAGATCGACGTTACGGAGCCTGGCAAGGAATTCAAACTTGGAACCAAGCACCCCGTAACCATCACCATCGAAGAGATCTCAAAGGTGTTCAAATCCATGGGATTTACTTTGGTTGAAGGACCTGAAGTCGAGACCGTATACAACAACTTCGATGCCCTTAACGCAGGCCCCAACCACCCCGCCAGAGACTGGACTGACACCTTCTATATAAACGACGACGTGCTTCTCAGAACTCAGACCTCACCGGTACAGGTAAGGACTCTCAAATCACAGAAGCCGCCTATCAGAGTATTCGCTCCCGGAAGATGCTTCAGATGCGATACTCCTGACGCCACCCATTCACCCATGTTCCATCAGGTAGAGGGACTGGTAGTAGACGAGGGCATCACCATGGCAGACCTTAAGGGCGTACTGGACAGCTTTGCCAAGCAAATGTTTGGCGAGGAGACCAGAACCAAGTTCAGACCTCACCACTTCCCCTTCACGGAACCTTCTGCTGAAATGGACGTATCCTGCTTCAAATGCGGAGGCAAGGGCTGCAGAGTTTGCAAGGGATCCGGCTGGATCGAGATCCTTGGCTGCGGCATGGTACATCCTTCAGTACTTAAAGTCGGCGGAATCGACACCGAGAAGTACACTGGCTTCGCCTTTGGAATGGGCGTAGAGCGTGTAGCCATGCTCAAACATGAAATCGATGATATCAGACTTCTCTATGAAAACGATATGCGTTTTATAGAACAGTTCAAATAATAAAAGGAGACAGAACATATGATAGTTTCACTTGAGTGGCTCAAGGATTATACAGACGTAAACGTATCGCCTGAAACCTTTTGTGACCGTATGATAATGTCCGGCTCAAACCTGGAGACCATGGAGATCGCCGGAACAGATATAACAAACGTAGTAGTCGGAAGGATCGAAAAGATCGAGAACCATCCCGACGCTGATAAGCTTGTGATCTGCCGCCTGAACATAGGCGACAAGGAAGCTGAAGGCAAGGATGAAGAGACAGGTCTTCTCCAGATCGTTACCGGCGCAAAGAATGTCTTTGAGGGAGCCTACGTACCCGTAGCCCTCAACAATTCACACATACCCGGTCCTCTTCACGGACAGCCGAAGCAGGAGGGCGGAGTAGACATCACCTCCGGCAAGCTGAGAGGAGTTACCTCCTACGGAATGCTTTGCTCCTTCGGCGAACTGGGATTTGAGGACAAGGTAGTTCCCATCGACCAAAGAGACGGCATCTGGATCCTCAACCTGGATCGTAAGAACGACGAAGAGCTTCAGGCTAAGCTAGGTATGGGCATCGTTGAAGCCATGGAGCTTACCGACGCCATTATCGACTTCGAGATTACACCCAACCGTCCCGACTGCCTTTCCATGATTGGAATGGCCAGGGAAGCAGCAGCTACCTTCGGAACCAAGCTGGCTTATCCCGAGACTCAGTGCAAGGATGAGACCGATGACGTTAACGACTACATTTCAGTAGAAGTAAGAAACGACGCCTGCAAGAGATATATCGCCCGCATCATCAAGGACGTAGTCATCGAAGATTCACCCTGGTGGCTCCAGAGAAGACTGATCCACGCCGGCATGAGACCTATCAACAACATCGTTGACATCACCAACTTTGTAATGCTTGAATACGGTCAGCCTATGCACGCTTTCGATATCAATACCGTAGCAGGCAGAAAGATCATCGTAGACGTTGCCAAGGATGGCGAGAAGTTCGTAACCCTTGATGGTGTTGAGAGAACTCTCGACGACAGGATGCTCATGATCAACGACGCAGAGCGTCCCATCGGTATCGCCGGAGTCAAGGGAGGACTTGATTCAGAGATCACCGACGACACTAAGACGGTTATCCTCGAGAGCGCTAACTTCTATTCAAATTCAGTAAGAACCACTTCCAAGAGACTCACCTTAAGAACTGAAGCCTCCGGAAGATATGAAAAGGGCATTGATCCCAACCTTACAGAAGCTGCAGCTGACAGATTCTGCTACCTGGTAGAACTCATCGGAGCAGGTAAGGTAGTAAAGGGCAAGATCGATATCTATCCTAACCCTGAAGAGGCCAAGCCGGTACACGCCAGAGTATCCAGGATCAACAAGGTTCTCGGCATCGAGCTCACAAGAGAGCAGATGGTAAGCTACCTGGAATCTCTGGAGATGAAGGTTGAGGGTGAGGGAGACGACATGTACGTCACCGCTCCTACCGTAAGACAGGACATCGAGATCGAAGAAGATATCGTTGAAGAAGTGGCCAGACTTTACGGCTATGACGAACTGCCCGTTACCATTCCTAAGGGCAACAACGAAGCATCTCAGTCATACTCCAGAGACATCAGAGACGCAGTAAGAGACAGCCTTTGCGCTATGGGTCTCAACGAGATCCAGACATACTCCTTCGTAAGCCCTAAGAGCATCGATAACGTAAGGATCGCAGAGGACTCCTGGGAGAGAGCTTTCGTAGAGATACTCAATCCTTTGGGAGAGGATACCTCCGTCATGAGAACCATCCTCACTCCTCAGATGCTGGAAGTAATGGGAAGGAACTACTCCAGAAATCTTCCTTCCATGAAGGCTTTCGAGATAGGCAACACCTTCACAGCAAACTTCATAGATCCCATGGCACTTCCTTATGAGAATTATGACCTTTCCTTCGGATTCTATGGAGCAGGAACTGATTTCTTTGAACTCAAGGGAGTCATCGTAGAGCTTCTCAACAAGCTTGGAATCAGAGATCTCAAGTTTGTAGCAGAATCCGAATACGGCATCTATCATCCCGGAAGATGTGCTCGCATCGTAGCTAAGCACATGGCACAGCTGGAGAATGGACCTCTTCTTGAGGAAGTAGAGCTGGGCATCATGGGCGAGGTACATCCTCAGGTAGCTGAGAAGTTCGGAATCGGCACCAAGGCATACTGCGCTGAGCTTACCTTCGCAAACCTCATAGATCTGGCTGATATGACCAAGATCTTCAAGCCTCTTCCCAAGTATCCTGCCATGACCAGAGACATCGCTCTCGTGGTAGATGAGACAACACAGGTAGGACAGATAGAAGAAGTTATCAAAGAATCCGCTGACGAGATATTAAGAGGCGTTAAACTCTTCGATATCTACAGAGGCATTCCTATCCCTCCCGGAAAGAAGAGTCTGGCCTTCACCCTGACATACAGACGCGATGACAGGACTCTTACCGATGAGGAAGTCGTCAAGGTACACAAAGTAGTCCTTGAGAACTTAGAGAATAAATTAAACGCTGTACTCAGAGAAATGTAAGTTTTTACTCATATATCCATTTAGACATCGGAGGAAAGATCAATGGAAGACAATAAGGTAACAGTAAGAATTTATGGGCAGGAATACACCATCAGCGGAGAAAGAGATACGGATACCATCCAGGAGATCGCTGCCTACGTTGACGAGAAGATGAGAGAGATCTCAAAGTTTACTGCCAGCAACAAGGCCGGCGCCCTTGCAACCCTTGCCTGTGTCAACATCACCGATGAGGTATTCAGCCTCAAGGAAGAGGTCGCCAAGCTTTCAGAAGAAAAGATCCAGCTTGAGAACGACGCTCAGCACTATATGAAGCTCTGGGACGAAGCCAAGCAGAATTTCATTCAGTACAAGGAAGGTGCTTCCAAGGCTGATGAGAATAAAAAGGAGATCGAAGAATATGCAGCCAAGCTTGAGGGCAAGGTAAAAGAATTCGAATCAGCATATTTTGATCTTCAGATGGAAAATATTCAGTTAAAGGACGAACTCAGCAAACTCAAACGCTGATATTTTGCAACTAGGTCATGAACAAGAGAGCGCTTGAAATACTGGAATACAACAAAATAATCGAAATGCTTTCCAACGAAGCAGGCTCTCAGATGGCTAAAGACAGGATCGCAAGGTTCTCACCAAGAGGAGATATCCTTTACATAAGGGATCTCCTCAGTGAGACCACGGAAGCTTGTGAGGTTATCATCAGAAAGGGAACCTTGCCCATAGGCGAACTTTATGATATAGAGCCCTTGCTTTACAGAGTCAGAAAAGGCGGAAGTCTTACCATGAAGGAGCTTCTCAAGATCCTCTATAATATGAAGGTAACGGAGAATGTGGTAAGCTTCCTTAAAAAGGATCTGCCACATTTATCTATAATTCACGGTAAATCGGAGGTGCTGGTAACCTTCCCGAGGCTCCGTGACAAGATAGACAGAAGCATCTTATCCGAAGACGAGATGGCGGATTCCGCATCCCCGGAACTCGCCAGGATAAGGAGAGAGATGGGCAGGGAGAACGAAGCGATCAGAGCTAAGCTCAATAACATCGTCAACTCCCAGGCCAACAGGACCTATCTTCAGGACTCCATCGTCACCATGAGAGACGGCAGATACGTGGTGCCTGTAAAGGCGGAGCACAGACAGAAGATCGCGGGTATCGTCCACGACCAGTCCGGCTCCGGATCCACGCTTTTCATCGAGCCCCAGGCCATAGTGGAAGCCAACAACCGCTTAAGAGAGCTGGAACTCATGGAGAAGGCCGAGATCGAAAGGATACTTCAGGAGCTCAGCGACAACTGCGCGGAGCATTTTCATGATCTCTTAAACGATCATCACATTCTGATCGACCTGGACGTGATCTTTGCCAAGGGCAGGCTTTCTGTAAAGATGAAGGCAGAAGAGCCCGTCATGGATGAGAACTACTATCTGGAGCTCAAGGATGCGAGACATCCTTTGATAGACCCTAAGAAGGTAGTGCCCATCAACGTGAAGCTCGGAGGAGACTTCAAGACCCTGGTCATCACCGGACCCAACACCGGCGGTAAGACCGTAACTCTTAAGACCATCGGGCTCTTAAGCATGATGGCCATGAGCGGTCTCCACATCCCGGCGTCTTCAGAGAGCAGGGTACCGGTCTACAAGGAGATATTCTGCGACATCGGCGATGAACAGTCCATAGAGCAGAGCCTTTCCACCTTCAGTTCTCACATGAAGAACACCGTGGAGTTCATCGATAAGGCGGGTTATGGTTCACTGGTGCTTCTGGATGAGCTTGGAGCAGGTACCGATCCCACGGAGGGTGCGGCTTTGGCAATCTCCATCCTGGAGACCCTTAAGAGGAACGAAGCCAACGTGGCGGCTACCACCCACTACAACGAGCTCAAAAAATTTGCCATAGAAAGAGAGGGCGTTCAGAACGCATCCATGGAATTCGATGTGGATACCCTGAGCCCTACATATAGATTGATCATCGGCATTCCCGGAAAGTCCAATGCCTTTGAGATCTCCAGAAAGCTGGGACTGGCACCCTACATCATTGATCGTGCCAACCAGTTGATCGAACGTGGAGACATGGAATTCGAAGAGGTCATCAGCTCCATCGAGACCGAAAGGAAAGAAGCCGAGAAGGAAAAGATGGAAGCCGACAGGATCCTTTTGGAAATCCAGAAGAGGGAGGCCGAGATCGAAAGGAGAATGAAACTCCTGAACAAACACGAGAAAGAAGTCCTGGATAAGGCCAAGGAAGAGGCCAGGGACATCTTAAAGGATGCCAGAGATACTGCTACAGAAGTCCAGCAGGAGCTTAAGGCTCTTGCCAAGATGGACAGCCTGGGCGACCGCACCAAGGGCCTTGAAAAGAACAAGCGAAGGCTCAAGGAAGCTCAGGACAAGTATTCTCAGGGCATCATGAAGGAGATCAATGACAACCCGGTATCCGTAGAGGATATCAAGGTTGGAGATAAGGTCAAAGTGCTTACTCTGGACCAGACGGGAGAGATCCTTTCCAAGCCCGATGACAGAGGCGATATGCAGGTTCAGGTAGGCGTCATGAAGATCTACGTCAACGTAGAGGATCTGATGCTGGTGCAGGGCGGCCCTCAGGGCGTCAACCAGAAGAAAAAGTCCATCTACGACAGGAAGACCGGCCGAAAGGGCGGAGAGATGTTCCGCACCAAGGCCATGAGTGTCAGCACATCCATAAACGTGGTGGGCAAGACTTTAGACGATGCCACCGAAGACGTCCTTAAATATCTGGACGACGCTTACGTAGCAGGCTTAAAGACCGTGACCATCATCCATGGAAGAGGAGCCGGCATCCTTCAGAACGGCATAAGACAGATCTTAAGAAAGACTCCCAACGTGGAGTCCTTCAGAAGAGGCAACTATAACGAAGGCGGCGATGGAGTTACCATCGTGAAGTTCAAGGATTGATATGTATATAGTGAGTGCCTGCCTATTCGGCGAAAACGTTAAATACAGCGGCGGAAACAATTATCATCAGGGAGTGATCGACTTCCTGAAAGATAAGGATATCCTTCCCGTCTGCCCTGAAGTGGCAGGAAATCTGCCTGTCCCCAGGTATCCCTGCGAGAGGCTTGGAGACAAGGTGATCAATAATCAGGGAGAGGACGTGACAGAAGCCTTCCACGAAGGAGCCCGACGATGCTGGGAGACCATATTAAATGAGTGGTCCCAAAAGGACATAGAAGGAGCCATCCTGAAAGCCCGAAGCCCTTCCTGCGGAGCGGGAGTTATCTATGACGGAACCTTCCAAGGAGTAAAGATCCCGGGAGACGGAGTCTTCACGGAGCTTCTTAAGTCCAAGGGCATCAAAGTCATGACAGAACTGGACTTTGATATTGATGAAGTATAATTATGACGGAAGTTATTAGAATAAAGGAGAAAACAATGATCAACTTAAAGGAAGAAATTGCCAAACTCATCAGCGAGCAGGTAGCAGACCTGGGCCTTGATGAAGTAAAAAACATGATCGAAACACCTCAGGACAGCAAGATGGGCGACTACGCTTTCCCTTGCTTCAAGCTGGCCAAGATCTTAAGAAAGGCACCGCCCCTCATCGCTAAGGGCATTGCAGAGGCCATCGCTGAGAACGATATCTTTGAAAAGGTAGAACAGGTAAACGCATACGTTAACATGTTCATCTCCAAGGAAGAATTCGTTGAAGAAGTCGTTGAGGAAGTAATGGAAAGAGGAGACGACTACGGCAGATCCAACGTAGGAGAGGGCAAGCCCGTTATCGTAGAGTACTCTTCACCTAACATCGCAAAACCTTTCCATATCGGACATATCAGATCAACAGTTATCGGGAACTCCATCAACCTTCTGTGGGATGCTATGGGTTACAAAGTCACCAGGATCAACCACCTGGGAGACTACGGCACACAGTTCGGAAAGATGATTGTAGCTTACCGTCACTGGGGTAATGAAGAGGATGTAAGAAAAGAACCCATAAAGACTCTTCTTCACTACTACACCAAGTTCCACGAGGAAGCTGAAAAGGATCCTTCCCTTGATGATGAAGCAAGAGAGACCTTCACTAAACTCGAAAACGGCGGTAAGGAAGAGACAGAGCTCTGGCAGTGGTTCAGAGATGAATCCCTCAAGGAATTCACCAGAGTATATAACATGCTGGGCATCGAATACGATTCCTACGCAGGCGAATCCTTCTACTCAGATAAGATGCCTGCCGTTGTTCAGGAGTTAAAGGATAAGAACCTTTTAGTTGAGTCAAATGGCGCTGAAATCGTCGATTTAGAGCCTTACGGCCTTACTCCTGCACCAATACTCAAGTCCGATGGTTCCACCCTGTACATCACTCGTGACCTGGCTTGCGCTAAGTATCGTAAAGCTACCTACGACTTCTACAAGAACATCTACGTAGTAGCATCTCAGCAGAACCTTCACTTCCAGCAGCTTAAGAAGATCCTGGAACTCATGGGTTATGAATGGTCCAAGGACATCGTTCACGTTCCCTTCGGCCTGGTAAGCCTTGAAGAGGGCACCATGTCCACCCGTGCAGGTCGTGTAGTCTTCCTTGAAGACGTACTGAACCGCGCTATCGATGAGACCAGAGAGATCATCAAGGAAAAGGGCGTAGCCACCGACAATATCGAAGAAACTGCTAAGCAGGTAGGTGTTGGAGCAGTCGTATTCAATGAACTTTCCAACAACAGGATCAAGGACTATGTATTCAGCTGGAAACAGGTACTTGACTTCAACGGAGAGACCGGTCCTTACGTACAGTACACTTACGCAAGATGCGCTTCCATCTTAAGAAACGCAGGCGAGGATGCTAACGACCTTACAGGCTTCGATCCTTCATACATCACTGGAGACGCAGCCTACACTCTGGCTAAGGAGATCTACGCTCTTACTGACGTGATCATCGAAGCCGGTGAGAAATATGAACCTTCCATCCTTACACGTCACATCGTGGACATGGCTCAGGCCTTCAACAAGTTCTACCACGATGAGCACATCCTGACCGACGATAAGGAAGAGAGAAAGGCTAAGCTGGCCCTGGTAGTTGCCGCAAAGACAGCCATCAAGAACGGCCTGGCACTTTTAGGAATGGAAGCCCCTGAAAGAATGTAATCTATATCTATTTTCGCAAAAAACTTTCATCCGAAAGTTTTTTGCTGTAAAGGAAGACATCATGAGATATATCGGCGATATCTACAGACCACCAAGCGAAGCATATAGCCTGCTTTTGCAGGTGACGGTGGGCTGCTCACACAACAAATGCACCTTCTGCAATATGTACAAGGCAAAGCAGTTCAGATTGCGTCCTATGGAGGACGTGCTGGAAGATCTGGAATGGGCCAGAAAGGCCTACCGCAGGGTGGGCAGGATATTCCTTTGCGACGGGGATGCTCTGTGCCTGAAGAATTCCAAACTGCTTACGATCCTGGACCGCATCAGGGAACTTTTCCCGGAGTGCGAGAGGGTGACTTCCTACGGAAGAGCGACGGACGCTTTAAGAAAGAGCGATGAGGAGCTCAAGGAGCTCAGAGAGCATGGGCTTACCATGGTGTATCTGGGCGCTGAATCCGGTTCACCTAAGGTTCTCGAAATGATCAACAAGGGTGAAACTGCGGAGCAGCTCATCGAGGGAGTGCGCAAGCTGGAAGCTAACGGCATCCAGACCTCCGTGACCTTCATCTCAGGTCTGGGCGGACCGGAGCTCATGGAGGAACACGCCATTGAATCCGGCAAGATGATAGCTCAGATGAATGCTTCCTACGTGAGTTTCCTCACCCTCATGCTCGATCCCATTGCACCTCTTTACAAGGACTGGAAGGAGGGCAGGTTCAAGCTTTTGAAACCTGAGGAAGTCCTTCAGGAAGCGGCTCTTATGCTGGAATACGCCAGACCCGAGAAGCCTTGCGTTTTCAGATCCAACCACGCTTCAAACTACGTGTCCTTAAAGGGTGACCTTCCCAAGGACAACGACAGAATGATAGATGCGCTCAAGCGCTGCATGAAAGATAAAAGCCTTATCAAAGAAGAATACTTCAGAAGACTTTAGGAGAGCTTAATGAAGATATTGCTTACAAGCTTAAATTCACAATACGTGCATTCCAATCTGGCCATAAGGTACATGTATACGGTCATCGTCAACGAGGACTGCGAGGCGGAGATCAGGGAGTTCACCATCAATAACGATCTCAACTATATCTTCAACGAGATCGTAAGGGCGAAGTATGACCTGGTCTGCTTCTCATGCTATCTTTGGAACATCGAGGAGACCACCACCCTGGCTTCAGACCTTAAAAAGGCTAAGCCTGAAATGAAGATCCTGATCGGCGGACCCGAGACCAGCTTCGACGGGGTGGATTACATGAGAAAGAATCCCTGGTGCGACTACGTGATCTCCGGAGAAGGGGAGTACTCCTTCTTCAGACTCATACAGCTCTTAACGGGCAAGCGCCAGGCTCTGGACATGACCGAAGAGGATGAGTTGAGTACCATTCCCGGCTTGACCTACAGGATCGGAAGCCTCATCTATGTGAACGAGCAGATCGAGCCTCTGGACTTCGACACCATTCCTTTTCCGTACTCCATACTGGAGCCGGAGCAGGACAAGGTGGTATACTACGAATCAAGCCGCGGCTGTCCCTTCAGATGCTCCTACTGCATGTCATCCATAGAGAAAAGCATCCGCTCTCTGGACGTTCACCGTGTGGAAAGGGAACTCAAATACTTCCTCTTTAAGAACGTGCCCCAGGTCAAGTTCATCGACAGGACCTTCAACTACGATAAGGACAGAGCTTACGACATACTGAAGTACATAATCCATAACGACAATGGCAAAACCAATTTCCACTTCGAACTGTGCGGGGATCTTTTGGACGACAGGACCATTGAACTGCTTAAAGGCGCCAGACCCGGACTCTTCCAGATGGAGATAGGAATCCAGTCCACCAACCCGGACACCTTAAAAGCGGTGAACCGCAACGAGAACGTTTATCCGGTGCTCTATAACATCGGAAGACTGGTGGAGTGCGGCACCTGTCACACCCACGTGGACCTCATCGCGGGGCTGCCTCTGGAGACCATGGAGACCTTCGAGAGAGGTTTCGACAAGGTCTATGCTCTTAAGGCAGACGCCTTCCAGATGGGTTTCCTGAAGGTTTTAAAGGGCACGGAAATGCATGATAGAGCCGAGGAATTCGGCATAGTCTACAGAGATCATGCGCCTTATGAGGTGGTATCGACAACGTGGATAAACTCCGATGAAATGGTTTTGCTCAAAGAAGTTGACCGCATGCTGGACACCTACTATAACCGCAAAGGATTCTCCCACACTTTGGACTACCTGACCTCGGAAATGACACCTTTCAAGCTTTTCTGCTCTCTGGCGGAGTTCTATTACAGCCAGGGTTACCAGAACCGCGACAGAAGGAAGGACGATCAGTACCGCATAATGCTGGCCTTCGCCAAGCACTTAAGCGAGACCGGTCAGGTGACGGACTGCGACAAGGAAGTCCTTAAGACCCTGGATCTGGACGCCAGGGAAACCATGAACCAGCTGAATTACGGCAGATTTATAAGAAAAGGATGGGAATTGACCATATGAACATAGAAAAAACCGATAGAATTGGCGAACTTCTCACGGATCATCTGAAGGAGATTATCTTCGACGAATTATCCGACAGCTATCTTGAAAAAGCGGGGGTAGCGGACATCTTAAAGGGTGTGCCTGTGCCCATCAGAAGAACTGAGATGAGCGGCATCACCGTACTTAAAATCGCCCTGAACATGGCCTTCGTAATCGGTGTGGACCCGGGCTTCAAGTACAAGGACAACTACGTACAGTACATCCTTAGAAACTTCGATAAGAACTTCTCCAACGGCCTGCTCTCCAAAGGCCTGGACGAAGCTCAGGGAGAGCATTTCGAGGAAGCCTGCATCTACTTCAGAGGAGCTTTACAGGTGGATCCGGACAACGCTGGTGCCTACTATTGTTACGGCCGTGGCCTGAAGGACAACTACGAGCATCTGTCCGCAGCCGATGAATTGGCAGACATCAGTTTAGCCGATCGCTCCGCTCGCGAAGACATCATCGGACGCTACAAGGCAGAATCCCTGGAAGCCTTCGAAGTGGCCATTACGAAGGATCCCGAACTTCGCGATGCTTACTACTATCTCGGCTATGCCTATCTCAACATGGGCCTCTACGTGAAGGCCAAACTGGTTTGGGAAAAGTACATGGAACTCTCCGCTGCAGCTCCTAAGACCGGAGACGCAGCCCTGGATAAAGCCGCAAAAGAAGCCCGCGAGGATATCACCTTAAGGCTCAAGCAGCTGGAAGAACCCGTCAAAATCGAAGAAGGTTACAACCTGATCCTGACCGGCAAGTTCGATGAAGGAATCAAAGCACTGAAACCCTACACCGAGGGAAAATACGCCAATTGGTGGCCCCTCTGGTTCTACATCGGAACCGCTTATCGCGAGCTGGCCAAGGCAAGCCGCGCTGAATATGAAGCTTCAGGCGGTGAAGATGTAGCTCACGACGAAGTGACCAGAGACGCCTACGAAGAAGCAGGCCGCTACTTCACTCAGGTACTCAGGCTGGATCCTTCCAACAGAGACGCCATGAAAGAACTGGTAGAGATAAATGAATTCTTAGGTAACGCTGAGATGGTAGAGAAGTATACCAAGAAGATCGCCATTGTTGAAGAAAACGCTGAAGCCGACAGGGAGATGGCCAGAAACCAGGCCCAGGTCGATGCAGGCGTTAAAAGACCTGTTAAGATGAGCTAGAAAAAATGAAGAAGACAATCGCTTTGCTGATTTGTCTGGCGCTTTTATTTGCATTACCGGGCTGTGGAGCCACATCAACCGAAGAAACGCCAGACGATGCTACAATTGAAGAGAATGCTGAAGAGACAGAAGAGCAGGGCATCGAACAGGAAGATGTTGTGGAGGAGGTTGAGGAGCCTGAAGAAGTGGGCAGCCACTACACCTTCCAGACAAAGGTCACCTCGTCTTTCATCGAAGACATGTATGGGCAGTCATATATAGACACCTGGTATAACCTGGTGGATGCTGTGATGGCTGGGGAGACGACCTTTAGTTGTCCGGATTCTACAACCTTTGATTGGGTTTTGGGACAGTTTCCTACCATGTGCTTCCCAGTGCTGGAAGGAATGATATACAATGACGGTGATCCGGATGATCCGGTAGAAGACGGAAAGGGAAAGATCGCCTACGCTATTCCATACGATGAGCTTAAGAAGAAGATAGACGATTTCTCTAAACTGATCGAGGATATTTTGAACGAGGCCCTTAAGGACGACTACTCCGACTTCGAAAAAGCCCTAGCTCTCTATGAGTACGTATGCACACACTATCAGTACGACTTTGAGAGTGAGGCTCAGATGGCAGATATTTACGTGGACTGGTTGTCATGCTACAGACTGTTCACTGAAGGATTAGGAGTCTGTGGAGATATCGCCACGGCATATAATTATCTTTTGATGCAGGCTGGGGTGGACGCCGCCGGCATTGGAGGAAATACTATCGAAGACGGTGTAGGCCACCAGTGGTCATATATCAATCTTAATGGCCATTATTATCATATCGACCCCACCTTTGGTCTGGGAGATATCGTAAGCCTCAACTACTTCCTGATGACTGATGAACATCGCGAAGAAAATGGATTCAAGGCTGAGGACAGTCAGATAGTTTCTCAATATGAATATTATCCTCCCCACAGAGATTACAAAGCTGACGATGAGACCTTCAGCGAACTTTGGACTGGAAATATAATAAAAATGGACCACTCCACACATACTTTGCATTACTGGAAGTATGATGAGAGTGGCCAGGAAGTCGAATGTACTTTTGATTATTCAGGTTGGTGATTTGACTCGGACAGATAGGGTTTCAATACTTGAAGCACCGTGTCTTTAATGAGTTCGTGACCATCTTCTGTGGGATGGACACCATCCTCGAAAAGTTCCGGATCCGCCAGGACCTGCCTCAGGTCGAAGGTTAAAATCCCGCGGGTGGCTGCTTCTTTCAGCAGCAGCTCTGCGAAATGGTCAAAGTTGTTATTCAACTTGTCCGGATCTAAAGGCCCATAAAAAGCATAATATGATGGACGGAATCCCGGCTGTATCCCTATGATGGGGGTGCAGCCTTTTGATTTGGCGAGTTCAGCGATCTTTATGATGTTTCTGACGTCGTTTTCGTCAGCACCGTACATGAGCACATCGTTGGCTCCGCCCATTATTATCACGATATCTCCTGATTCAGCCTCTTCAGTGATAACACGGCTTTTGGCACGCTGCAGCATATATGCGGAGGTGTCTCCATTGATGCCATGGTTCAGCACTTTAAGCCCTGTGGCTCTGGCCAGAAGGCTTACCCAGCAATCATTTCTCCAAACGCCATATCCAAATGTAAGACTATCGCCAATGCAAATAATTTTCATGATCGATACCTGCTTTACTGATTTTTTACTATTATAGCAAAAAACATGCTGAACATCAAAAAAACTTGTTCACAGATTGCACCTAAGGACCTTGCGAGGGTGCTGATGAGCCTTGCGTACCAAGGGTTTTAAGCGTTTTGGATCATAATCGTATACAGGTTTGGAATATTGAATTTCTGAGGGAGTTGGTATAGTATGATTAATGAAATTGATTACGGAATTTTTTGCGTTATTTGTGATT
This sequence comes from Bacillota bacterium, assembly GCA_017394515.1. GTDB lineage: Bacteria > Bacillota > Clostridia > Peptostreptococcales > Anaerovoracaceae > RUG754. The sequence continues at coordinate 33,151 of JAFPXY010000027.1, forward strand.
ACGGATAATAAAAAGAAATGCGGATTTTTTCCGTAAGGAATTCAGGGGGATTACGGATAAATCAAGACATTTGAATTATATCCGTAAAAAAAGACAGTTGCCTTAGGCTAACTCGTCGATATAAACACATATCGACGATAACTGCTCTCCAACTTAGCCGGGAGGGGAGTTTTTTACGGAAATATTTACAAATAAAGAGAAAAGTCCGTAAAGTGGTGAAAGTCATTACGGACAATATATTATTTTCCAAAATAATCCGTAAATCAAATTTCAAGCATTTTTTACGTAATAACAGAGGATTTGAGAAATGATATTATTGCTGAGTAATTTGAAAAACAGGTTACTCACTCTTGATTCGATTATTGAAAATGCAGAAGAAAGAGTGAGCAAGGCACCGCCGGGAAAACTGATCGAGAGCAGAAGCCATGGTAAAGTACAATTCTATAATTATGATCCATCAAAAGAAAAGTCCAGATCTTATATATCCCTCAAAAACCAAAATCTTATCGGCTCATTAGCCCAGAAGGATTATGATAAAGCTTTGATCATAGTAGCCAAGAAAGAGAGAAAACTTCTGACAAAGTTGACGGATCTTTATGAGTCTACCATAGCGGAAGATATCTATAACAAATTGGCCCCAGCACGCAAAGAACTCGTAACACCTATACTTTTACCAGACGATGAGTTTGTCCGGCAGTGGTTGGAGGAGCCCTATGAACACCCGGGATTTGAAGATGATGATCCCGAGTTCTTTACGGAAAAAAATCTGCGGGTCAGATCTAAGTCTGAGATCTCAATAGCTAATAAGTATGATACACACGGGATTCCAATGAAGTATGAGGCGCCTCTTTTTCTTGAAGGCTACGGCTGGGTCAATCCGGATTTTAGGCTACTCAATGTCAGATTGCGCAAAGAAATCATCCACGAGCACCTCGGCAAGATGGATGATCCGGACTATGTTACAAAGAACGTTGCAAAGATCAATTGGTACATGAGAAACGGTTGGATTCCGGGCAAGAATCTGATTCTAACCATGGAGACACTTAAGAATCCCTTCGACGCAAGGATCATGGAAGATATAATCGAACAGTTTCTGATATAGAGTATGTACTACAAAAGAGGCAGGGCTGTGCAAGCCCTGCCTCTTGATCTAAATCGCTATTTCTTTAGCAGCAGCCTTATGGCGTGATCCAGTATTTTAGGGGTGCGCTCATAAAGGTCTACTTTGTTCACTCGCTCGGTGAGTTTGTGGAAGTCTTTGCCCCAGGGACCGATGTTGATCACGGGCATAGATATCTTTTCCAGGGCATCGAAGGGGATGTCATAGTACTTGCCGAAAAGGGGCATTGACTCTTTAAGGGTGTCGGTAACTTCCTTGCTGTCACTTATACCGGAGAAGCTCAGGTCACAGATACCGGTATAAAAAAACTCGCGGGTGTAGGTCTGTCCGAACTCCTTCATGGTGAAGTCGTTCAGAACTTCGGAGATATTTGCCCTGTCTCCGATCCCCTCGAAGAAGCAGTTGGATGCGCTGGGGTAGTAGGGTGGGATCAGACCGTAGATCACTCTCGGTGAGAGGTCGTCTATGTATTCAAATATCATATCTATGAGCTTGAAGTTGCTTTCGATGATATTGAGCTCGCCCTTATGTATGGACTCAGTTATTTGTTCCAGCTGGCGATCATAAGCTTCGCGGAAGCTGTCTCCGTGAAGGGTTGAGGCTTCATTGTAGAGTTCCATGAAGCTCTCGACTTTTGTTTGCCAAGGCAGTTCCTGAGCCACAGGCCTTGCTGCGGATTTGAAACGGTCGTAGCTTTCATGCATGTCCTTAAGGACTGCATCAAAAGATTCCGAGCAGATATTTTTTACACGATCGATGACTGTCATGGGAGTTTGCTTCAAGGTCAGCACGCTCAGACAGCCCGCCATGGATAAAGGCATGGACACGTCGTAGACCGTTTTGCTGTCCTTGAGATAGAGCCAGGTGGGTGGAGGTGAGCACTCATCGCCGACCACGTCCGTGAAGTCCATGTTGAGCTCCGTGCGGCGCACGATCTCACTCATGAGGTTCACCGGGTTGAAGCCCTCGAAGACTTTGCCCGCATGGGACAGGTAGCCTCTGACGTAGACGAAGGGCATGATCTTGCCCACAGTGCCTTCGCTGAAGATGCCCTCGGCGGCGGACTTCCTCTGCTGGGGCTCGGAGTTGATCATCATCTGATAATCGAGATCATATTTATCTTTTAATTCTGCCAGAAGGCGCACCGCAGCGCGCATGCCGGCGGACATGTTTTCTTCATCGGGAACAGCGACCACGATGACATTACCTTCGAAGTCATCCAGCTCGCTGTATTGTTTTAGGAGGGACCACTGGATGGAGCCTCCGCCTTTCATATCGCAGCCGCCTCTTCCAAAGAGCCAGTCGCCAGATTCAAGATCAGCCTGCGCATCAGCAGGCAGGGAATCTTTGATCTCCAGGAGCTTTTCACCCAGTTCGTCGGGGCTGAAAGCGTATTCTTTGAGCAGCTTGAAATCCTCGATGCCGACCACGTCTGAGTGGTGGATCAGGACGACGGCCTTGCTGCCGCGACCTCTTACCATACCAAAGCAAACCTTGCGGCCCAGAGGATCATCCTTGATATCGTATGTGCCGTAGAGCTCGGGATGTTTTGCAAAATATGGAATGCCCCTGAAATATTCAAGCAAAAAATCCTCCACCAGTCTTTCCTTAGGACTGAAGGAGATGCTTTCCACTTTGATGTATTTATAAAGCAGATCTTTAATATCTTTTGCGATGCTCATAAATCTCTCCCTAATAATCACCTGCCCCCGACATGCGGAGGCAGGCAAAAGATGTTTTCACATTATAATCTTGTGATGGGGCAGGTGAGGCATGTAGGCCCGCCGGTCCCTTTGTAGGAAAGCTCACGACCCTCATAGGTTGTGACTTCCACGCCGGCATCTCTCATCTTCTGAACGATGTCGGGATTGCCATCGATGGTTATGCACTTGCCGGGCTCGATGCAAAGCACGTTGGAGCCGAGATAATCGTACTCTTCGTCATTGCACTCGATGAGTTCGATGCCGTGCTCGATGAGATATTCTCTGAAGAAAACGGGCATGAACTTGGAGTATACAACGGCTTTCTTTGTGTCCACAAAACTTATGATGGACATGAGGTGGAGACATTCGTCCACACCGCCGCCGTGGGGCATGGGAACTACGATGTATTCTTCGATACCGCAGTCCTTTGTCAGTTCTTTGAACTGTCTGATGCCTTCATCGTTGGTGCGATAACCGCGGCCGATGGCTACGGTTTTCTCATCGATCCAAAGCACGTCGCCGCCTTCCATTTTGCCGGGAGGGGTGATCTCGCCCAGGGTAGGAACTCCGATGGATTCCAGGAACGCTCTGGTGGCCAGACGCTCGGGGCTTCTAAGAGCCTTTCCCATGGGGAAGTAGATGGCACCTTTGCAGGTGATCTTCAGCGGATCGTGAGTATAGATGGAGTCGAGACCTGTGCGGTCGTCCTCCGGAAGGTAGTAAACGTTGGGAACGTTTTCTTTGATGTACTTCTCGAATACTGCGTATTCTTCAAGTACTTTTTCGTAGTCAGGACAGCCGAAGTATTTGAATTCTTCCCAGGTGTTCTCCAGGTTTTCCTGTGAGATAAAAGCCTGTTCGGGCTTCTTGAGAAGGATAGTTTCGATCTTGCCTGTCATTGATTGACATCCGAAATTCATATAATTACCTCCGATTTAGAACCATGCAACCTTGCCCTGAGCGGTAAGTACGATAGCAACTACGCAAAGGATTACCAGTGCTACGAAGAGTACATATTCCCAGTTCTTGTCGAATGGCTTCTTGCCCTGTTCTTTACGGGCGATGAAGTGGAAGATGCAGCCAGGGGTGTAAAGGATAGCGAGGATCATCCAGTATACCCAACCTACTGAGTAAAGGAGCCATACGCCGTAAACAGCACCGATGATAGCGAAGAGCCATCTGGTGAAGTTGTTTCCTGCGCCTTCGATACCCTTGTCTTCGCCCTTGATGACGACCTTCAGGTAGTACAGACCGGATACAGCATAAGGCACCATGATACCTGCTGTGGACAGTGCGTAGCAAGCCTGGAAGGAAGCATTGTTAAGGAACATGACTACGAGGAGTGCCTGTGAAAGAATAGCTGCAGCTATTACTGACCAGGTAGGAGCTCCTTTTTTGTTCTTCTTTGTGAAGACCTTGGGGAACATTCCCTGATCTGCAGGGCCGTAGCATCCGTCAGTGTTAAGGATAGCATAGGTGAAAAGTGCTCCGACGAGGGATACGATAACACCGATGTCTACCAGCTTAACGCCCCATTCTCCAACTACTGCTCCTAAAACTCCGCCAAGTGAAGGAGTGTCGAGTTCAGCAAGTTCAGCGTTAGTCATAACGCCCATGGAAAGAACGGAAATAATTACATAAAGGGTGAACAGTGTGAGGAAGGCTCCGACTGTAGCCTGTCCGGAGATCTTGGTGGTCTTACCACGTCCGGAAACTACTACGGCACCTTCGATACCTACGAAGGTCCAGGCTGTTACGAAGGTGGTGGATTTGATCTGCTGGAAAAGTGTCTGTCCGTCGATACCTTCTGTGAAGTGATCCATGAAGATCTCTCCTCTGAAGGCTCCAGTAAGGATTACAGCCAGAACAGCTACCACGATAGGAACAGCCTTAGCAAGTACTACGAATACATTGATGATGATGGATTCATTTACACCCTGCAGTACTACGACCGCGAATGCCCATACAAGAAGGGAAGCGATTATAAAGCTTGCAAGGTTTGTTCCTTCTCCCAAGAAACTGAAGAAGTGTGAAAGGGAAGCGAATAAGAGGGATACGAAAGCTCCGATGGCCAGGATCGCACTGATCCAGTAACCCCAAGCTACGTTGAATCCGATGTACTCGCCGAATCCCACTCTGCCGTAAGCAGCAAGTCCGGATGTGAGTTCTTTCTTAACTACTGACAGTTTGAAGAATGCCATGCAGAGTCCGAACATACCGATGCCGCAGACCAGCCAACCGAGAAGGGTACCAGCTGTGGATGCACCGCTTGCAGCGAAGTCTCCTGATAAACTGAATACGCCGGATGCAAGTGTTACACCTACGGCGAACATCATAAGAGGAAATACGCCCAGCGTGCGCTGATTGTTGTTATTGCTATTGTTGTCCATTATTATTCCTCCAAAATTAGTAAAACAACTGATGATTGATAAATAATGCCTCCGTAATACCCCTGGATAGACTTTTGATTAGAATCTCAGTGACAGGCAGCTGAGTCCGCCGTCAAGCTTTCTGTACTCGGAAGTGTCAACTACGAGAGTCTTGTATCCGAGATCCTGAACAGCCTTGAGAACTGTAGGATATCCTTCGGGAACGATTACAGTGCCGTTTACCCAGATGCAGTTTGCAGCGTAAGCTTCTTCTTCAGGAATAACTACTCTGTTGTAGTCCTTGAAGTCTGGCTTGTCTACGAATTCGCCGCACACCAGCATGTTGTTATCCTCGAGATAGTTAACTCCGGTCTTAAGGTGGAGAACTTCCTCAAGAGGAACTTCAGAACAGGTCATGCCATACTTAGCAAGGATTTCTGTCAGCTGACGGATACCTTCCTCATTGGTACGAGCGGATCTTCCTACGAAGAAGTGATCTCCGCACATCATTACGTCGCCGCCTTCAAGAGTTCCGGGAGCTTTGATGTATTCGATCTTGTCTTCAGGGAAGAACTGACGGATAGCGTCGATGATCTCATACTTCTCGCCGTTTCTTGATTCTGCACCGGGGTTGGTGATGATAGCGCAAGCTCTGGTGATAAGTGCAGGATCCTCTACGAAGCAGGAGTCAGGATATCTCTCGTCCTTTTTAAGGATAGTGATGTCAACTCCGCATCTTGAAAGAGCAGAGATGTAATCATCGTGCTCTTCGAGAGCTCTCTCATAGTCGGGCTTTCCGGGATAAAGACCGGAAGTGATTCCTTCTACCATTGCTCTGCAGGGACGTCTTACGATTACGTGATTGAATTTTTTCATGATAATTTCTCCTTATTCTGAAAAAAATATACAAAGTCAACGTTAATTTATTGACTATTTTAACTACTTATATTATATTTTATAATAAGTATGATGTAAATTGAAACATAATCATATTTTGCATGATTTTTTGGCATATAAATTAGGAGGTCGGGCATGAATTTTTTGCAGTATGAGGCTCTGGTCAAAACACTTGAATGCGGCACCCTGTCCAAGGCTGCAGAAGAACTGGGCTACACCCAGTCGGGACTTAGCAGAATGATCAATTCCATGGAAGAAGACACAGGATTCAGGATCATCGAGCGCGACAGAGCAGGCGTAAGGCTTACCCCTGAAGGAGAGACTCTGATGCCATATATAAGGAGCGCTATCCTGGCTCAGAGGAATGTGGAGCAGGCGGTGGGGGAGATCAATGGCAGATACCGCGGCCTCATCAGGATCGGTACTTTCAACAGCGCCTCAGCCCAGTGGCTTCCCGGCATGATCAAGGAATTCACCGACAAGTACCCTGAGGTTCGATTCGAGCTGATACACGGTACCGACGAGATCACCAGAAAGCTGGCTGAAACGGGCAGGGTGGACTTTACATTCACGGACTATCCCACCAAGGCAGACCTGGATGAAGAGTTCCTCATAAGAGATCCAATCGTTGCCATTTTTGCCAAGGATGACCCCATGGCTACCCGTAAAAGCATCTCTTTAAAGGAACTTGAGGATCTGCCTTACATCGCCCTTAATGAAGGCGTAGACGATGAGATAACTAGGCTTCTCACCATCAACAAGGTCGAACTCAATCCCAGATTTACCGAAAGCGACGACCATGCCGTGCTGGCCATGGTGGAGCAGGGCCTAGGCACGAGCCTCATGTCTAAGATGATGCTCCAGGGCTTCAACGCAGATATCGTCATGGTGCCCCTAAATCCACCCGCTTACAGAAAGCTTGGCATCGGCTGCCGTGACAGAAAAAAGCTTTCCCTCGCGGCGGAAGCCTTCTGGAATATTGCAAAAGATTGGATAAGCAGACACTACCCAAAAGAGAGCCTTAAAGAGAAGGTCTGAGTTAGAATATAAAAAATTACAAATATAGCAAAAAATCCCTTGACATTACTAAGCTACTTAGGTTATAATATCAAATGTCGCTGGAGAGGTGACAGCATTCCGGAGTAGCTCAATGGCGGAGCAGGCGGCTGTTAACCGCAAGGTTGTGAGTTCGAGTCTCACCCCCGGAGCCAATCCAAACATTTCCGCAGGCTGCATATGCAGCTTGCGGGATTTTTTGCCGGAGTGGCGGAATTGGCAGACGCACGGGACTTAAAATCCCGCGATCCTTACCGATCGTACCGGTTCGACCCCGGTCTCCGGCACCAACAAATCCTTTATAACGGTTTGCGTGGGTAACGTCCCTGCAACCGATCATATGACATCGCGGGGTAGAGCAAATGGTAGCTCGTCGGGCTCATAACCCGGAGGTTGGCGGTTCAAGTCCGCCCTCCGCAACCAGACTCGAAGATCTTCACAAAAGCGTGAAGATCTTTTGTTTATCACGGAACATATACTGTATAGTAAGATTGAGAAAGTGCCTTTTATTGGATCTTACTACTCACTATACGTTCAATCACATGAACGGTGGGATGAGTGGTGGGATGGAAAAGGCCGATGGACCGGACTCGAAATCTTCATCCCCATTTATTTGTGGTTTTACCCTGGGGAGGACCTGAAGTTTCGAAGTCCAAATAGAATCATACATTATCACCTTCATTATATCTGTTTTCATGAAACATGGAATCATGCGTTTACGCCCGATTCGCATTATTGCGGACCGGGCTTTTTTAGTTTAAGTTAAAGAAAAAAGAAGGAGGCAGTATCATGGCTAACAAGAAGATGAAGTTCGACTACGACGAGAAGAAAGTAATAATCATAGCACTTATAGACCTTAAGAACCGTCTGATAGAAGAAGACAGAAATACCGACAGAGTCGATGATCTGCTGGTAAGATTTATGGACTGAACCTTTCCCGCATGACGGGTCCTATACATGCCTTGCATAATACGATGCAGGGCTTTTTATTTTACCCAGGAGTGGAGAAAGGAAACAGAAATGGCAAACGTAAAGAATATGAAAGAAGAGTTTGAAGCAATGGATATTGCTGAATGCATTGTAGGACAGATGATGGATGATGACGAGGATGATGATCTTGATGACGTTCTTGACTATGATATCAAAGATGTGGGACTGATGGCAGCAGACATTGCCTGCAGTGTGTCAACAAGAGTGGAGGAATATCTGAGAGAACTTCTTAAGGAAACTGATCCCAGAGCAGCCAGAACGATATTTCATTTGATTGATAAGATTGATCACATCAAGAACATAGCGCTTCTCAGGATGATTTTCAGCATTTCAGGTATGTCAAATGCTGTTGATATGATCGATATTCTGGATACCTGTATTGATTATGACGAGACTGCTGCAGAGCTTTTTATGTCACTTCTTAATATCGAGGACATCAAGGACTGGTATATGATAGAAGTTCGCAAGATGCCCGGCTTTATGAAGAAAGGATGGTAATAATGACAGAATGTAAAACGATTGCGATATGCAATCAGAAGGGAGGAGTAGGAAAGACCACAACTGCGCTTAATCTTGGTGCAGGGCTCGTGAGAGAGGGAAAGAAAGTCCTTCTGATCGATGCGGATCCTCAGGCAGATCTTACAACATCACTTGGATGGGACGGAGATAAGCTGGATAATTCTTTAGGTCAGCTGATGTATCAGATAACCCTCGATGGAAAGCCTGACGTTAAATCCGCAATACTCCATCATGAGGAGGGGATGGACCTTATACCATCCAATCTTGATCTTTCTTCCATGGAAACACAGCTTGTAAATGCCATGAGCAGGGAGAAGGTACTTACAAACCTGACCCGTGAAGTAAAAGCCTCATATGACTATATCCTGATAGACTGTAGCCCTTCGCTCGGCATGATAACTGTGAATGCACTCACTGCAGCTGACAGCGTGATCATACCGGTTCAGGCCCAGTACCTTCCTGCTAAAGGAATGGTACAACTTATAAGGAGTATCGATAAAGTCAGGACTCATACCAATGAGAACCTGAAGATCGATGGGATATTGCTTACCCTTGTTGACGGAAGGACCAAACTGGCACATGAAGTAATAGATGCGATTCGGGAAAACCTGGGAATGAAGATACGTATATTTGATAGTATGATTCCCATAGGAGTTAAAGCTGCAGAAGCAGGTAAGGAAGGAAAAAGCATATATGCCTATGATAAAGGCTCGCGACCTGCCGATGCGTATGCGAATTTTACCAAGGAGGTGATTAAGATTGGCGATAGAGAACAAAGGATTAAAGATTCCCTCGATAGATGATCTGTTTACTTCTCAGGAAGAAAGGGAAGAGGCGGCTATCAAGAAAATATATGAGATCCCACTCTCGGAAATAGACCCGTTTCCGGATCATCCGTTCATTGTAAGGGATGATGAGGACATGATAAGCCTAGCTGAATCCATTAAAGAAAACGGAGTACTTACACCTGCTACAGTCAGGAAAAAGGAAGACGGAAGATACGAACTTCTTTCGGGGCATCGCAGGATGAGAGCGTGTGAACTGGCAGGTCTCAACACACTCAGATGTGAGATTGTTGAAATGAACCGTGATGAGGCAACAATATTCATGGTAGAATCAAATCTCCAGAGGAGTGATATACTTCCGAGTGAGAAAGCTTGGGCGTATAGAATGAAAATGGAGGCAATAAAAAG
>JAFPXY010000028.1 GCA_017394515.1 Bacillota bacterium
AATACAGTACCTGGCACAGAGTCAGGGGAGTATATCTTCTCTGACCGGGTCGCAGTCAGCCGGCCCTGATGTGACGGCAGCCGCGGAAGCGGTAACAAACATGGGAGGCATTATGCCGACCACCATGGGTCAGTCACAAGCTCCCTCTTCAAGGTCTTGACCTAAGCGGTGGGTAGTTGACATCTTACCCCTGATAATTCAAAAAAATTGCAGGGCAGCTGAATGCCACCCTGCATAAAAGTTTAGGTTTATACCAATCCGATGTAAGGAGCGATGGAAATGATCGCTGTACCTATGATCAGCAGAGGGATGAGTATCTTCAGCCATACCTTAAGGAAGATGTTATAAGGTACGTTGGCCATTTCGCAGATACCCATGTTGGTGGATTCAGGATAGAATCCGCAAATGAAGTTGATACCTAAGGTGAAGGCAGAGATCAGGAGAGCCTGTCCGCCAACGGATCCTACGGAGGAGCTTGCAAAGAGTGCCATAGCTACAGCTCCGAAGATAGGCATTGTGATTCCGGATACGCCGGAGGTGGACTGCAGGAAGATACCGATTAAGAGGTAAGCAACTACTGCAGCGATTACGAAGGCCCAGAGAGGTACGCTGGTAAGAGCGTTCTGGATCCAGTAAATGAAGGTGATGCTCATTCCAGAGGTTCTGTCTCCCATGAAGATGGAGATTCCTCTGGATGTAGCAAGTACGAGTACAACGCCCAGGAGGTCAGCAGCGCCGGCTGTGAAGGTCTTTACCCATTCCTTCTCGGGCATCTTGTTGATGAAGCCGATCACGATAGCGGCAAGCAGCCAGGAAGCTGAGAACTCAACGAAGTACCACCAGCCGAATTCGGTGAATGAAGGAAGTCCGAGGAACTTGCCGAATGCACTTTCAGAAAGGTTGTACTTGAATGCGTTAACTACGTCGAATACTGTGCCGTTGGCTGTTTCGATGGAATCCCAGGGAACGTAGCCAACTACGCAGGCGAGGATAGCAAGTCCGAATACTACGAGGGACCATACTCTTCTCGGTGTGAACTCTACGATCTGTGAAGTATCGGTCTCAGGAAGGTTCATCTCTACGCCGTATACCGGGGAGGATTCAGGATTAGCCTTAACCTTCTTGGCATATCTTAATACATAGAGGATACCCAATACTGTGAGAACGATGTAGAGGACAAGTCTCAGAAGGATACCATGTCCGATGGAGAGTTCAGGGTTGCCGATGGCAGCTACAGCAGCGCCTACAGCGTAAGGGTTAACTACGTCTGACATGTTACCTGTTACGGTGGCGATCATGATTACCATGAAACCGGTGATGGTGTCATAGCCTGCAGCCACGAACAGAGGAATGATCAGAATAGCGTATGCGGGCATCTCTTCCCATGCTCCGTAAACTGTACCCATGAGGGAGAATACAATCATGAGGATGATGATCAGGGTGCTGCCCTTGAACTTTCTTAAGAGAGCTCCGATACCTGCGTCCATAGCTCCAACCTTGGTCAGGATGGCGATCAGACCTCCTGAGATAAGGATAGCAGTAGCTACTTCGCTGGCGTCAGTGAAGCCCTTGACGGGAGCTGTGACAAGATCCCAGAGACCGACCGGGCTGGTACCCGCGTCTTCGATGACGTTGCCGTCCTCATCAAAAGCAGCGTTGAAAACGATTTCCTTTTCACCGGCATCATTCTCAATTACTACTGATGTCGGCACGAACCATGTAAGTATCGCCACGATGATGAGGAAGATAAATACGATGGTCAATGCCGTTGGCATTTTGAATGTTTTTTTCATGAGATAAAAACTCCTTTCGTGATAATACCTAATATAAATAATTATCTAATGAAACGCATATATTATAACATATATAAATAGTTTTGTTAAGCAAAATATTCAGTTTCGACTATTTGCCTGAGCGGCTTTCTCCCTAAGCAGTATAATGATAGAAAGCACCAGTAAAACAGAGCCGATAGCTGTGTTCAAAGAAACACTCTGGCGTAGTATCAGATATCCGAGGATAGCCGAAGAAAATGGCTCCAGGGCATCTATCATGGAAGCGGTGCTGGCCCCGATGAGCCTGACAGCCTTGAAGAATAGCCCCCTTGCTACCAGGACGCCTATGGTACCCAGACATAGGATGGCTATCCACTGAGTGGTGTTTGAGGGAAGGAGAGGCTGGCCCGTCGAGACGCACCAAATGAAGGAAACAATCATTATGGGTATGATTCCCGTGAGAAGGATGATGTTAGCAGGCACGTCTTTCATGACCTTGGAATTAATGAAGACCAGCTGTATAGCGTAAGTCAGCGACGCAAAAAGACCTACCATGAAAGCCTTGATGTCGATATCCGTTCCTCCCGGAAGAGCGATAATCACTAAACTCAGTACCGTGAGGCAGATAACGATACCGCGGGATCCGGTGTATTTTTCACGGCCAATTATAAGTTCAATGATCATTACCATAACTATATATGAAAGCGAGACCGTGACAGCCGGCATATTGGGCAGGTAGTGATAAGCATAATTGAATGATAGATTACCGATAACCGCAAAAAAGCAAAGCATGAGTATACCGGGCAGCTGTTTTTTGCCCACAGAAGAAAAGGCGCCTTTTTTCAAGATCGTCGGCAGCAAAAAAATAAGGGATACAAGGTGGCGCGAAAACAATAGGGTATTCGTTTCGATCCCGCCTTTATATCCCAGTTGTGTAAATGTAGGTGTCGAAGAATAGGACACCATGGCCAAAAGCGCGTATATAATGCCTCTCATAAGTCAGTTCTCACCTTTGATCATTTTGCTCATTCTTCGGTCCGGATTTCAGTCAACCTTGGTGATCCTCTGGATGGATTCCATGCGGATCAGTTTATCCTTGTTTTCCTTGGGTGTCTCCACGTGAACCAGCATCCAGTCTCTGTCCGCTTCCATAATGACGTTAGCACCATGCTTGCTGTTGCCATAGTAGGAGATATCCATATCCTCATGATCATCCTTAAGGTCGATCTTGACCTTTTCGCCTATGTAAGCCTCCGCTGCTTTAAGAAGAGAGATGCGGTCCTCGTGGTAAGAAGTGCCCTGCATTTTTGAAAGGGCTTCCTCAAGGCTCTCAACCTTTCTCTTTAAGGGAGACATGTTTAGGTAAGCTAAAAATCCGAATATTCCAAAGACAAAGCCTATTACTCCCATATATTCCATTTTACTCCGCCTCCTTTACTTCTTCAAGTGAAAGAATAGAAGAAACCGGTATAAGTTTTTCGATGGAGCCTTTTTTGGTCTCTGCAATGACCTTCATCCAATTTCCTTCGAATTCTAATATCCTGCAGTTCACATTGTAGAGATCTATATCTGCCTCGTCATCGAAGAAGTTCAGCTTGACCAGCTTGCCCGTAAAGGCAGTGAGCAGTCGGCTGACCCCGGGAGCCCCGGCACTTGTCTCTTCATTCACGTCATCCTTCAAAAGATAATCACAGCTTACACCTAAAGTAGCGGCGATATCTCCTATCTTATCTATGTCCGGCATTACTGTGCCGGCTTCCCAGCGACTTACCGTCTGTCTGGTAACATTCAGTTTATCAGCAAAGTCTATCTGTGTCATTCCCAGATCTTTTCTCTTCTGTGCGATCTTATATCCAAGATTGTTCATTTGCTTGCCTCCTTTCGATTACAGCCTAATTATATGGTCTGATCGCAAAAAATACAAGAAATTCTCACGTTCAAAATGTAACATGGTGGTTTACATTTTTGAATGGATCTATGGAGACGCTCCTTCGACTCTCATCTATTTCTATCAGTGAAATAAAAATAGCCCATGAAGGGCTATTTATATTTCATGGTGGAGACGGCGAGAGTCGAACTCGCGTCCAAAAGCATCTCCCCAGGATTTTCTCCGAGCGCAGTTAATGATTTGGCATTTCGAATCCGCGGACGCCCATTAACAAGCTTCCGCCTCATCTATCCCGTTAGGCCTTGTGCTTACGGGAGTCCACACAAGGGTTCCCCGTATAGTCGACGCCAGTACCTGAGCCTACGGGTAAACTTAGGCTGACGCGCGGTGCAGACTTATGCTGCGATTGCGAAAGTATTAGGTCTTTTAGCCTTTATATTTAGGTGGTCTTGTTTAAGGCGGACTGACCAACCGCCGCTCGCTTATCCTGCTTCAACACCCCTGTCGAAACCTTTACGTCCCCGGGTATCGTATTTTACTCAAAATATTATGCCACAGATCCGCCAACTTTTCAAGGAAAATCAGGAACCACACATATTTTCACATAAATATATTTGTTTTAAAGCGAGTTTTTTGCTATACTATATGCATGGCTAGGAAGACACCATGGCAAAAAGAATGGAACAACCTTCTTAAGAAGGAAGCCAAGTATAGGAAGAAGAGGGTGGACGGTCCTACGTCGCTTCTTCTTCAGAAATTGGACCGCTTTATACCTGAGAAATTGAGCGGCACTCTTGCTGCGGCCTTTTTTAAGGCCTTTCAGGTGATTTTTGAGAAGGGCACGCGCTTGATCGAGCTTACGTATAACCGTAAGAAGAAGCAGGCGGACTTCATGGTGAACAACTATGCCAACGAGATGTACGGCAATATCAAGACTGCCAGAAGTTTCACCAAGGACGCCAAGGGCAGCCGACTGCTGAACATGATAATATCCTTTGTTGAAGGCGTGGTGCTGGGCCTTTTGGGCTTAGGCATACCGGACATTCCGCTTTTCATGGCCATAGTATTAAAGGGAGTCTATGAGGTCGCTTTGAGTTACGGCTATGACTACCATGACGAGAACGAAAAAGTATTCATCCTGAAGGTCATCGAGGTGGCCATGACGGACGATGAGGAGTTCATCGCAGGCGATGAGCAGCTCAATGAAGCCATCGACATCATAGCCTCTGACGGCGGTGAGATCGGCGGCTGGAGCATTTCCAAGGAAGATCAGATGAGGCTTACTTCCGATTCCCTCTCCAAAGAGATGCTTTACACCAAATTCATCCAGGGCTGGACCATCTTAGGAGTTTTTGGCGGTATTTTTGATCCTGTATACGTCAACAGGATCACCAAATATGCTTTGCTGAAATACAGAAGAAGATTTTTGGCAACGCGTTTAAAAGGAGAAAATATTGAAAGATAACAGAAATAATAGCACCCTGTACCTTACACAGGCGGGGGTTATCGCAGCTATCTATGTGGTGCTGACCTTTGTGGCTCAGGCCTTCGGACTGGCCAGCGGAGCCATCCAGTTCAGGCTGTCTGAGATGCTGACCATACTTCCCATGTTTTTATCATCGGCCATTCCGGGACTGACCGTAGGCTGCGTCCTTGCCAACATCATGACAGGCTGCGCCCTGTGGGACGTGGTCTTCGGATCCGTGGCGACGCTTCTCGGAGCGCTGGGAACATACGCCCTCAGAAAGACTGAGAATCCCTTTCTGGGCTGCCTGCCGCCCATCATATCCAACATGATCATAGTACCCTTCGTACTTCAGAAGGTCTACGGAGTGCCCGACGGCTACTGGTATCTTTTCCTCACCGTGGGAATCGGCGAAGTGGTCTGCTGCGGCATACTGGGAGTTATTTTATATAAAGTATTCAAGAAGAATAAGGTGTTCAAATGAAATATGAACTGTTAAAAGAAAAAGACTATAACATTTCAAAGTGGACGGGCGGAAAGACCAAGGAGCTTTCCATCTTTCCCTCCACCAGCAAATATTTAGACCGAGACTTCATCTGGAGACTGAGTTCTGCCACCGTGGAGCTGGAGGAGTCAGACTTTTCCAAACTGCCCGACTATGACAGAGTGCTCATGGTCCTGGAGGGAAGCGTGGTGCTTACCTACGATGATTCCAGAACCGTAAGGCTCAAAGAACTGGAGCAGGACAGCTTCGACGGCGCCTGGAAGACCAAAAGCTTCGGAAAGATAACGGACTTCAATCTCATGACTAGGAAGGGCACCGATGGCAAGGTGGATCTCATCGAACCCACGAGCCAGGCGGAGATCTACGGAGATACTCTGAACTCAGAACGCAGCTGTAAGACCCACGCCCTTTACTGCAAGGAGGGCTACGGTGTGGTAAACGCCGGGGGCAATTCCATCATGATGAATCCGGGAAACCTTCTGGTCATGGAGTTCTTCGATGAAAAGCCCGAATACAGCATCATGGGTGAGGGCGTGATCATCAGGAGCCAGATGGGCTTTGACTTCGATTACAGCGAGGAATACAAGGATCCAGAAAATGCAGGAGCTAAGACGAAGGAAGACGCAGAAGCTGAGATTGCAGCATCCAGATCCTTCGATTCTTCTAAAAGCGTTTCCAAGGGAGGCGGCGCAGCTGAAGATTACAAGTGGTCTTTTATTCTTGCAAACACCCAGTTCAGAGGCGCAAAACATATCTTCCGGAGGCTTCAGAAACTCTGGTACGATGATGAACTCCATGAAAGGATCAAACGTCTGGAAAGGATGTTCATAACCTTTGCGGTTTATCTTTTGGGCTTCATGATACTGACCTTCGTCTTTATGAAGGACAATGCTACTGAGATGAAGATAATCTGGATACTTTTGATCTGGACTCTCATAGATTGCCTGATCGTATCGCCTATCATTTACTACATGGCTCTTCCGAAGCCCATCGCCTCGCATATTTTTGATCTGGAAAAGGTGAGTAAGGAGGAGAGAAACATGATGCTCCAGAGGGCCGATAAAAACGAGCGTCTGGAGAAGCTCCTGAAAAAGTACAAGAATTCAGGACGCAATTTTACCAAGAGCAGGTATGAGGATGATTAATACAAGGGGGATAACAGAATGAAGAAATTTTTTGCGATCTTGCTATCGATCGCCATGATATTCGCCTTCAGCGCTTGCGGAGTTTCCGATGAGCCTGAAGAACCTGGTGATGACCAGGAAGTGACCGAGGATGACGAGCTCATCGAGATCGACACTGATGATGAAGAGGATGACCAGACGGAAGCTGAGGACGAGACTGAAGAGGTCGTCAAAGAGAATCTTTTGGATCCTTCAGAGGTCGAACCCAGGGGAGATGAGCCTCCTACAGGAGATGACAAGAGCATCAGAGGCGTTCCTGACCTCATCGACGTGCTGGAATACGATGACGGAGACATGCTGGTGCTGATAAATAAGTACCACGGAAGTCTTCCGGACTATAAGCCAAAGGACATGGTTGAGGTCGATCCTGCACTCGCTACCTGGAGCGATCTCACCATGAAGAAAAAGGCATACAAAGCCTATCTTAAGATGTATGAGGCCGCTAAAGAGGAGGGCTTCGACCTTAAGATCTGCTCAGCCTATAGATCCTATGATGGGCAGCAGGAACTCTTTAACAACGCTCTCGCCAACTACAGCGAGGAGTACGCTCACATGTATTCAGCCTATCCGGGAAGGAGCGAGCACCACACGGGCCTTGCCATAGACATTACGTCTGCTTCCATGGACTGGAGCCTCAGGCAGGACTTCGCCGATTATCCCGACGGCAAGTGGCTCTACGAGCACTGCCAGGATTACGGCTTCATCCTGAGATATCTGGAGGGCAAGGAAGACATCACCGGATACATGTATGAACCTTGGCACTTCAGATACGTTGGCAAGAAGATCGCCAAGGAGATCATGAAAAAGGGCATTACCCTGGAGGAATACTTAGGCAAGGTTGATGAATAATTGTGATATTTTACAAATTTCACAAAAAATGTTCAAAAAACTTGTTGACAACACACTAATTATCTGTTAACATCGCAGTATATTAATAATTGTTACTAAACCTATGAAGGAGAAGTAAAACTGAGATACGAACCTAAGCGAGTCCCGGACGGTGTGAGCGGGATGGTAAACGGCTCAGAATAATGGGCTCCTGAGGGCGAGGGGAAAGCGGGAAACCGTGAGTATCTGAGACGTGGTTCCAACGTTAAGGGAAAGAGGTGTGATGGCACTTCGTAGAGAGGCATGCAGAGTATGTATGCAATCAAGGTGGCAACGCGGTTATTCCGTCCTTGAACTTTGTTCGGGGGCGGATTTTTTGTACCGGGCATTCTTACGAAAACATCACGGAAGATTAATTGTCAGGAGGAAAAGAAAATGACAGACAACAAGAGACAAGAAGTACCTTACAAGATTTATCTGAGCGAAGATGAGATGCCCAAGTATTGGTACAATGTAAGAGCGGACATGAAGACTAAGCCCGCTCCCCTGGTAAACCCAGGAACCGGCCAGCCCATGAAGCCGGAGGAACTGCTTCCGGTCTTCTGCCAGGAGGCCATCGACCAGGAATTCGATAACGACACAGCTTTCGTGGAGATCCCTGAGGACATCAGAAATTTCTATAAGATGTACAGACCTTCACCCCTCACCAGAGCCTATTGCCTGGAGGATAAGCTGGACACACCCGCCAAGATCTACTATAAGTTTGAAGGAAATAATACATCCGGCTCACACAAGCTGAATTCCGCCATTGCTCAGGCATATTACGCCAAGCACCAGGGACTTAAAGGAGTAACCACCGAGACCGGAGCCGGTCAGTGGGGCACAGCCCTCTCCATGGCCTGCGCATATCTGGATCTGGACTGCAAGGTATACATGGTCAAGGTTTCCTACGAGCAGAAGCCTTTTAGAAGAGAAGTCATGAGGACCTTCGGAGCGTCCGTAACTCCTTCTCCTTCCATGGAGACAGAGGTGGGCCGCAAAATATTAGCAGAGCACCCCGGTACCGGTGGATCCTTAGGCTGCGCTATCTCAGAGGCTGTTGAAGCTGCCAATTCCCGCGAGGGATACAGATACGTGCTGGGTTCAGTTCTGAATCACGTACTGCTCCACCAGAGCATCATCGGCCTGGAGACCAAGGCTGCCCTCGATAAATACGGCATCAAGCCTGATATCATAGTAGGCTGCGCTGGAGGCGGATCAAACTTAGGCGGACTGATCTCTCCCTTCGTCGGCGAGATGCTTAGAGGCGAGCAGGATTATAAGATCATCGCTGTAGAACCTGCATCCTGCCCGAGCTTCACCAGAGGAGTCTTCGCATACGACTTCTGCGACACCGGAAATATCTGCCCTCTGGCTAAGATGTACACTCTGGGTTCAGACTTCATGCCGGCACCCAACCACGCAGGCGGACTGAGATTCCACGGCATGAGCCCGATACTCTCACAGCTCTATCATGACGGATATATGGAAGCCAGAGCAGTGCCTCAGACAGACGTTTTCGAGGCGGCGGAGTTCTTTGCGAGATGCGAAGGTATACTGCCCGCTCCTGAGAGCTCACATGCCATCAAGGTTGCTCTGGACGAAGCCAGAAAGTGCAAGGAGACCGGCGAAGAGAAGGTCATCGTCATTGGCCTCACCGGCACAGGAAACTTCGACCTGGTAGCATACCAGAAGTTCAACGACGGCGAAATGGATGACTACATTCCTACCGATGAAGAGCTTCAGGCATCCTTCGCAAAGTTGCCGAAGGTGGAATAAAGAGAAATAATATGAATGATCAATGCACGGCTGAGACCCTTGAGTTTCGGCCGCTGCTAATTTTTTGCTAAAAGATTCCTTGAAATTGCAACTGTTTTATGGCATTATTATAATGGTAGAGAATTTGGGCACATGGCCTGAAATGATAAAAACAAGGAGATATAAATGGAATATCAGGAAATCAAAAAAATGGAAATGGAAAAGGCAGAAGCCTTTATCGACATGATAAATAAGAGTGATGACAAGTACTACGTCTATAAGACCAGCCGTCCCATCACCGACCTTAAGCACATGTTCAGGACTTCTGTGGAACTGTACGGCGACAACGTTGCTTTCCGTCAGAGATTCGTTAAGGGCGAACCTTTCAAGGAGATCACATACAAGGAAGCTTACGCTCAAGTAAACGGCCTTGGAACTTCCATGATGGAGCTTGGCCTCAAAGGTAAGCGCATCGCCATCATCGGTGATACCTGCTATCAGTGGGCATCCACCTATCTGGCAGTTACAGGCGGAGTCGGCGTCGTAGTACCTCTTGACAAGGAACTCGGAGAGGATGAACTTAAGCAGCTCATCATCAATTCAGAGTCCGAGGCTATTTTCTTCAACAAGAGATTTGCTGATATGTTCAAGCGCATCAAGGATTCCGGAGACACCAAGTTAAGCGTTCTCTGCAATCTCAACGCAGAAGAGCACACAGAGGATATGTATTCATGGTCAAAGCTCATTGAAGAGGGCAAGGCCATGGTTGCCAACGGAGACAGAAGATATCTGGACGCAGAAGTCATCGCTGATGACATGGGCGTACTGCTTTTCACATCCGGAACCACCGGAATCGCCAAGGGTGTAATGCTTTCACAGACCAACATCTGCATCGACCTGATGAGCGCTCCTAACATCCTTAATGTAAATACCTGGGATATCTTCTTCAGCGTGCTTCCCATCCACCACACATATTGCTGCACCTGCGATTTCCTGATGCCTCTCTATAAGGGTGCTTCCATCGCATACTGCGAAGGTCTGAAGTACATCCAGAAGAACCTTCAGGAAGTAAGCCCTACCATGTTCCTGGGCGTTCCTCTTATCTTTGAGGCTCTGTACAAGGCCATCTGGAAGAACATCAGAAAGCAGGGCAAGGAAGCAACCGTTAAGAAGGTCATGGCACTTAGCAGAAAGACTAAGAAGATCGGCCTTGATCTTAACAAAATGCTCTTAAAGGACATCTATAAAGTATTCGGCGGCAGAATGAGAGTTCTGATCTCCGGCGGTGCTGCAATCGATCCTGCTATCCTTCAGTTCTTCAACGATCTGGGATTCGTGGCAGTTCAGGGCTACGGCCTTTCCGAGTGCGCACCCATGGCTGCACTTAACCCCGACCAGCACAAGTGGATGAGAAATGCATCCGTCGGCCACATCATGCCCGGTATGCAGGTAAAGATCATCGACAAGGCAGAGGACGGCGTAGGCGAGATCTGCATCAAGGGACCCAACGTAATGATGGGTTACTATCAGATGCCTGAAGAGACCGCCAAGGTCATCGTTGACGGCTGGTTCCTCACAGGAGATCTGGGTTACACAGACGATGAAGACTTCATCTACATCACAGGACGTAAGAAGAACGTCATCATCACCAGAAACGGTAAGAACGTATTCCCTGAAGAACTCGAATACTATCTGGGAAGAGTCGATGCAGTAGCAGAATCCATGGTATGGGCAGAATCCGATGAGTCCGGACAGGATGACACTATAGTAGCTTCCATCAGACCCGATATGGAGGTCGTAAAAGAGGCTCTGGGCGAGGAAAACGCCAATGACGAGGAAAAGGTCAAAGAGTATCTTTGGAAGTTCGTAGACGAGATCAACGAGGATCTTCCTCTCTTCAAGAAGATCAAAAAGATCTCCATCCGTAAGGAAGAATTCGAAAAGAACACAGCTCATAAGATCAAGAGATTCGTGGATTCAAATAAACAGTGATAAACATTTTCATATCCCGGGGAGAGTATCCCCGGGATGTATTAAAATAAGGCGACTATGAAACTTGAAATTATTGCGGCGACCACCTTCGGGCTGGAAGCCATCGTAAGGCGCGAGATTGAAGCGCTGGCTTACAAAATCATAAAGACAGAAGACGGCAAGGTCACCTTCATGGGAGACGAGAGAGCCATGGTCAGAGCCAATCTCTGGCTGCGCACCGCCGACAGAGTGCAGATCAAAATGGCCGAATTCCGCGTGACCGAGTTCGAGGACATCTATCAGAACATGAGAGGCATCCACTGGGAAGAGTGGATCCCCATGGAAGGCAACTTCGTGGTGAACGCGGTATCCGTCAAGTCCAAGATCAGCTCCGTCCCCGCCATCCAAAAGGTAGGCGAAAGGGCTCTCATCGACAGACTCAGGGAGTTCTATCCTTTGGACCGCTTCCCTAAGACCGGAGCATCCTTCGACATCAAAATATCCCTCCATAAGGACGTGGCCACGGTGACATTGGATACCACCGGCCCCGGCCTGAACAAGAGAGGCTACCGTCGCCTGATAGGCAAAGCACCTCTTAAGGAGACTATGGCGGCGGCAATGGTGTCCTTGAGCTTTTGGAAGCCCGACCGGATCCTGGTAGACCCCTGCTGTGGCTCCGGCACCATTCCCATCGAGGCAGCCATGATCGCAAAAAACATAGCCCCGGGTCTTTCTCGTAAATTCGCATCGGAGGACTGGGACGCCATTCCTACGGAAGTTTGGAAGCAGGAGAGAGCCAACGCCTATAAGGAGATCAGGAACGATGTGAACCTGAGAATCTTCGGCTCGGACATCGATCCCGCGGCCATAAAGATCGCTCGGGAGAACGCTGAGGAGGCTGGCGTGGATGACCTCATCAAATTCAGCGTGGCTGACGTCAGCGCCCTTAAGACCAAGGCGCTTTCCGGCGTCATGATCTCCAACCCGCCCTACGGTGAGCGTATCGGAGATCGGCAAGCCATCGATCACATATATGACTCCTGGAAGGAGTTTTTTGCAGCGAATCCAACTTGGTCGCTGTTCGCGCTTACTTCGGATAAGACTATCGAGGATAAGGTGTTTGGCAGGCCGGCGGACAGAAGGCGCAAGCTGTACAATGGCAGGATGGAGGTTTGCTACTACCAGTTCCATGGAACCAGACCATAATTGTACAAATATTCATACAATGTATAATAATAACAAAAAAAGATTTTTATTTAAGGGTTGTTAACAATCTTTTTGTAATTTATAATAGTAGTGTAAAATAGAATCGATATAGTTTGATTTATACCATTTGAAAGGAGAAAAGTTATGGCAAAAGGTATTCATAATTTTTCTGAGATCGGTAAGCTGAACAAAGTTTTACTGCACCGTCCCGGTCTTGAACTTGAAGCACTTACCCCTTCAACAATCGAGAGACTCCTTTTCGACGATATTCCTTATCTTAAGATAGCTCAGGAAGAGCACGATAAGTTCGCCGATACATTGAGAGCTAACGGTGTTGAGGTAGTTTATTATGTAGAGGAAGCTGGCAAGGCCATGGCTGATCCTGCTATCCAGATCCAGTTCGTTAACGACTTCCTTAACCTTTCCAAGATCAATTCCAAGGGCTTGAGACTGGCTATGACCCAGTTCCTTCTCGAGATGCCTCCTGAAGAAATGATCAGAAAGGTAATCGCAGGAATCAAGAGAGAAGAAGTAGCTACCAAAGATGCTACATCTCTTATGGACCTGGTAAAGGACGATTATCCCTTCGTATCCGATCCTATGCCCAACCTGTATTTCACTCGTGACCCAGGTGCTTGCGTAGGTGAAGGTATCAACATCCACCATATGCACACGGATGCCAGAAGAAGAGAATCCCTGATCCTTCGTTATATCTACAGATATTCCAGAGATTTTGCTAAAGAAGGCGACCAGCAGTGGTATGACCTGGATGACAACTTCTCCATCGAAGGCGGAGACGTACTCGTGCTTTCAAAGGACATGGTTGCTGTAGGTCTTTCCCAGAGAACTACCATCTCAGGATGTGAGAATTTCGCAAGAAATCTCCTTAAGAATTCAAACTTCAAGAAGGTACTGGCTTTCGATATTCCTAAGTCCAGAGCATTCATGCATCTTGATACGGTATTCACCATGATCGATTACGATAAGTTCACCATCCATCCGGAGATCGAGGGTCCTCTCGGCGTATATGAGATGACCTTAGATAAGAACGGTGAGCTTCAGTTCAAGGCTCTTAGAGATGAACTCCACAAGATCCTTGCACTTGAACTTGGTGTTCCTGCAGTTCAGCTCATCAGATGCGGCGGCGGAGATCTCCTTGCTGCACAGCGTGAGCAGTGGAACGACGGCTCCAACACCCTTTGCATCGCTCCCGGAACAGTAGTTACCTATGAGAGAAACTACGTTACCAACGAACTGCTTGAGAAAGCAGGCATCAAGGTATTAAGAGTTCCTTCAGCAGAGCTTTCCAGAGGAAGAGGCGGCCCGAGATGTATGTCCTGCCCTGTAAACAGAGACGACCTTTAATCGATTTGAATAAAGCCGAGAGTTTTTTGAGCTCCCGGCTTTTTCTTTTTGGTACACAATTTTTGTGTCATGCTGGCACACGATGTGATATAATGGAGACATGAATATTTACATCGACAAAAAATCCAAGACCCCGGTCTATCTCCAGATCGTAAACCAACTGAAGGCACAGATCAAACGCGGGGACATAAACGACGGATCCACACTTCCTTCGGAGAGAGCTCTTTCGAAGATTCTTGGCGTGCACCGGAACACCATAATCAAGGTCTACAACGAGCTAAAGGCAGAAGGTTTCGTGGAATCCAGGCAGGGCGTGGGTTACACTGTATCTCTGGGCAATAAGGATCAGAGCGCAAAAAATCCCACCAAGGAAAAGCCGAAGAAAAGCTCATCCGCCAACCCTAAAAGAGTCCGCTGGACCTACGAGATCAAGGACGAGTTCCTTGATAGAGAAAAGACCTACGATAATCTTTTTCAGAGGTACAGCGATGATAGCAAGTACGCCCTTTCCAGCGGCTTCTCCATGCCAAGCGTTTACCGCAAGTCGGTCATCGCAGAAGACATAGCGGACATCGTCGCCTACGAAGGAAAAACCCAGTACTTCTACAGCCCCTACAAGGGTGATGAGAACCTGAGGCAGCAGATCGTATCCTTCCTGAGCACCAAGGGTATCAAGGCTTCCACCGGAGAGATCCAGGTGGTGACCGAGACCAATCAGGCCATAGATTTCATCGCAAATCTACTTATAAGTCCGGGAGATGCCGTTATCCTGCCGGAGCCCGTATCGCCGGATACCTATAGGACGCTGATGCTGTCCAACGCCAGGATCTACACGGTACCTGTGGACCATGACGGCATGGACATCAAGGCTTTAGGCAATCTCATGGAGAGGGTGAAGCCAAAGGCGGTGTTCATCGATTCCAGCTTCCACGACCCAACAGCCAGCTGCATCACTAAGGAGGGAAGGGAAGAGATAATCCAGCTCTCCAACAGGCTGAGGATACCTGTGGTGGAAGTGGACGCAGCATCGGAATTGGTCTATGAGGGAGAGCACATAACTCCCATCAAGGCCCTGGACACCATGAACAATGTCATATACATATACTCCTTCTCCCTGACCTTCGCGCCGGGACTTTCCCTGGCTTTCATCGTAGCGGATAAGGAAGTCATCCGAAGTCTGAGCTACATCGTCTCAGTACGTTTCGTCGCCACCGACTGGATGACTCAGAAGCTCATGGCCAAATACCTAGAGGACGGAACTTACTACAGAAATATTGAGGTATTCAGAGCTAACTACGCTGAGAAGAGAGATCTGGTCTGCAGATATCTGGACAGCCTTAAGGAACTGGGAATAGCATATGAGAAGCCGAGAGGCGGAGTGTATATCTGGTGCAAATTACCCGAGGGCTTGGATTGCAAAGAATTCGTAAAGGAAGCCTTCGCCAGGGATCTTTTGCTCATTCCGGGATATATATTCTATCCCTTCAAAAACGGAGGAAGAGACTACGTGAGAATCAGTTATTCCTTCGAAAAGATCGAAAAGATCGAAGAGGGGATGAAAGTTTTTTGCGATATGATCAAAAAGACCACTGGCACATGATTTTTAATCAAGTCTGGTACTTACTATTTGCTTTTAAAGTAGTACAATTAACGTGACAGTTACAGTTAAACCAAAATACAATTTTTTTAATAAAAAGGAGAAACAAAATGGCAGTTAATCTTAAAGGAAGACATTTCTTAACACTCATGGATTTCACACCTGAAGAGATCCGTTACATGCTTGACCTCGCTCATGATCTTAAGGCTAAGAAGAGAGCAGGATTCGTAGGAGAATCCCTCAAGGGCAAGAACGTAGTTCTTCTTTTCGAAAAGACCTCCACAAGAACAAGATGCGCATTCGAAGTTGCTGCTCTTGACGAAGGTGGACACGTAACATTCCTTGACTCCAAGTCATCCCAGATGGGCAAGAAGGAAACCATCGCTGATACAGCAAAGGTTCTTGGCAGATTCTATGATGGTATCGAGTACAGAGGATACAAGCAGTCCGTAGTAGAAGAACTCGCAAAATACGCCGGAGTACCTGTATGGAACGGATTAACTGACGTTGATCACCCTACACAGATCCTTGCTGACCTGCTCACCATCGAAGAGCACGTTGCTAAGCCGCTTAACAAGGTTAAAGTAGTATTCTGCGGAGACGTTAGAAACAACATGGCTTATGCTTGGATGTATGGCTGCGCTAAGATGGGTATGACCTTCGTAGCTTATGGTCCTAAGGAACTCGCTGACCAGATCGATCAGGACGTTCTCAAGAGAGCTAGAGAAGTTGCTGAGTACACCGGAGCTTCCATCGAAGTATCCTCCGACGAAGCTTGCTTAAAGGGCGCAGACGTTCTCTACACCGATATCTGGGCTTCCATGGGTGAAGAGGATCAGATCCCTGAGAGAGTAAGAATGCTCACACCTTTCAAGGTAACCAAGGAAATGCTCGACAAGACCGAGAACAACGACGTTATCTTCATGCACTGCCTGCCTTCATTCCATGATTTCGATACAACCATGGCTGCTGAGCAGAAAGAACTCGGATATGACATCCGCGAAGTTACCGACGAAGTATTCCTTTCAAGACATTCCGTTGTATTCGACGAAGCTGAGAACAGAATGCACACAATCAAAGCTGTTATGGTTGCTACCATCGGCAGATAATTCAGGAGGATCTAAGTTATGGCAGAAAAAATCGTAGTCGCTCTTGGCGGAAATGCTCTTCAGTCCGGTAAGTCTGAGCCTACAGCAGAAGCTCAGCTTGCCGTAGTAAGAAATACTTGCGAAAGAATCGCAGACATCAGCGAAATGGGATATGAAGTAGCCGTAGTACACGGCAACGGACCTCAGGTAGGACGTATCCTCCTCGCTTCCGAAACCGCAAAGGACGTTACCCCCGCTATGCCTTTCGACGTATGCGGCGCTATGTCCCAGGGATATATCGGATATCACCTTCAGCAGGCTCTCAAGTATGCTCTTAACAAGAGAAATCAGGACATCCCTGTAGTTACCATCGCAACTCAGATGGTAGTAGAGCCCAATGACCCCGGCTTCAAGAACCCTACCAAGCCCATCGGACCTTTCTATTCAGAAGAAGAAGCTAAAGCTCTTCAGGAAGAAAAGGGCTATGCAATGAAGGAAGACGCAGGTCGTGGCTGGAGAAGAGTAGTAGCATCACCTATCCCTCGTAAGATCGTAGAGATCGATGCTATCAAGAAACTCTGGGATTCTACCATCGTTATCTCCTGCGGAGGCGGCGGAATTCCTGTAATCGAGAATGCTGACGGATCCCTTGAAGGAACCGCTGCAGTTATCGATAAGGACTTCGCAGCTGAACTCCTTGCAGAGCAGGTAGATGCAGACGTTCTCATGATCCTCACCGAAGTTGAGAAGGTTGCCATCAACTACAACAAGCCCGATCAGCAGGATCTTTCAAACATGAACCTTGCTGACGCAGCAAGATACTGCAATGAAGGACAGTTCGCACCTGGCTCCATGCTTCCTAAGGTACAGGCAGCTATGAAGTTCGTAAGAGCTTATCCTAACAAGAAGGCTATCATTACTTCCCTTGACAAGGCTATCGACGCCCTTAAGGGAGAGACCGGTACAACAATCACCTTCGCATAATCTGATCAAAAGAGACCGCTCGGGATACCCGGGCGGTTTTTTAAGGAGAAACTACTATGGAAAAAATCAGGATCGCCCTCATCGGCTACGGCAACGTGGGACAGGCCTTCGCCAGAATGCTTTTAAGGCGTAAGGACTATATAATGGAGAAATTCGGATTAGAACCAATGATCACCGGCATCTCCACCGGAAGACGCGGAGGCATCATAAGATCAGAAGGAATCGATACCACAGGGCTTACGGACGAAATGTTCAACAAAGAATTAAAAGCCCTAGATGTCATCGACTTCGGAGAATATGATATCATGGTGGAGCTCACGCCCATCAATATCATGACAGGCCAGCCGGCCACGGATCACATCAAGCACGCCTTGGAACTCGGCAAGCACGTGATCACCGCCAACAAGGGGCCCATCGCTTGGCATTATAGAGAGCTGAGAGACCTGGCTCTTAATAAGGGCCTTCAGTTCAGGCATGAGGCTACGGTCATGGACGGCGCACCCGTGTATAACCTGGTTCAGGAGACCCTCATGGGCTGCAAAATAACGGAAGTCAAAGGCATCCTAAACGCCACCACCAACTTCGTGCTGACGGAAATGGAGAAGGGTGTTTCATATGAGGAAGCCATTGAAGAGGGCAGGAAACAAGGTTTCGTGGAAGCTGATGCCTCCATGGACCTGGACGGCTGGGACGCTTCAGCCAAGCTGACAGCTCTCATGAACGTGCTCATGGATGTTGAGATCACGCCCCTTGATATCAGAAGGACGGGAATCGGCGGAGTGACCAAGGGAGATCTGGATCAGGCTGCCGCCCAGGGCAAAAAGATAAAGCTCCTCTGCCACGGATGGCTGGATGAGAATGGCCAGCCTATCGGCGTAGTTGAGCCCACCTTGGTGGATCAGAACGACCTGGCGGCCATCATGGACGCCACCATGTCCTATGTGACAGTGAACACGGATCTGACCGGCGAAATGACCATGATCGAGCACGCCTTCGAGCCGGAGATCGACCACACGGCCTATGGAGTCTTAAGCGACCTCTTAAGGATCCTGACGGAGATCACGAGATAATATGGATAAATAAGGATATGATAAAAGCCCTTCGTTTGAAGGGCTTTTTTATTTGGCTATGGGAGGTTTCCCATTCAATTATTTACTTATCTTAACGCTCTTCACGGTGCTCCATGCGGAGTAGCTGGAGCCCTTATAGCACCTGACCCTTACGTAGTAAGTCTTACCTTTCTTGAGGCCAGTGATCTTCTTGGAAAGAGTACCGGCTTGCTTAACGGTCACGGTAGTCGCACTTGAGAAATTGCTCTTAAGTGAGTACTGAATCTTATATCCGGTAGTCTTAGAGTTCTTTGACCACTTGACTGTCATGGCCTTAGACGCTGAGTTAGTGAGACTCTTGATGCTCGGTCTGGTGAGACGGTAGGTAGTAACTGACTTGGAAAGCGTGCTGTTACCGGTTGCTGCTTTGGCTACTACCTTGTAGGTGTATTTTGTTCCGTTGGCAGCATCTTTATCTGTGTATGTCAGAGTGCTTCCGCTTGAGATGGTCTTTATCTTCTTGGAGCCTCTGTAGATCAAATAGCCTGTGGCGCCAGTTACCTTCTTCCAGGTCAGTTTGACGCCGGATGCCAGGTTTGTAGCCTTTAAGGAACTGGTGGCTCCTGGTACCACCTTTACGGTTACGGTAGCGGAACCAGCTTCATAGTTCTCAGTATCAGCTGCAGAAATAGTTATCTCAGCCGTACCGACTTTCATGGCTGATACTTTGCCTTCAGCGGAAACCTTAGCGATGGCTTCGTCTGATGAAAGGTAACTTATATCGCCATATGCTCCCTTTATTTGAATCGAAGCGGTTTTGGCCACAGCGATGGGATCAATGGAAGCTTCAATCTCCTGAGGGGCTTTGGTGATAATAAACTCGGTACTGAGAGAGCCGATGTAGGCTCCAATACCTGTGACTGTAGCGGTGGCTGTACCGGCGTTTACATTGTTCACATACTCCACCGTGTAATCTTTGTCAGCAACAAGCTCTGTATCGTTCAAAACGACTTTGACCTGCGGCTGCTTTTCTTTACCATCATAGACGAAATCGGTTTCTTCCAGCGAAAGTGAAGCTCCGGACTCCACAAGATCTACGGGAGGCAGAATCAGTTTGTTCCAGCGTCCGTAAGGATTGAATTCATAGTTTGAAATATCTTTTGTAAGTTCCAAAATATTGAACCAGTTACGCATGCCTTCAAAAGTTATGATCTGCTTCTCTTCTCCACTAAGAACGACCTTGTGAGTTCCTCCTGCTGCGAAGAGATAATCCGACGTATCTTTCTGGGTGAAGTTTCCGGCGATGTACATTGTTCCTGCTTCAAGAAGTCCCTTATGGCCGGACTTGGTATACATTAGAAAATCTCCTCCGACCTTTACTACATCCGCATCGTTCTTCATTCTCAGATAGGCGCGACAGTAGGTAACGTCTTCTGTACCGTTTTCATTTTTAGTTCTGCTTCCGGCAATATAGTAATCGCCAGATACATCTAAAGTACCACCATTCGGTATTATATCTCCTCCGGTTTCCAGAAGATCTCCTTTTACAGTGAAGGTGCCTCCATTTATATCCAGAGTTCCACCCGCAAAGGTAAGCTGGTCAGTTGTATTGACTTTATCTCCAACTGAATGACCGTTTAGATCCAACGTTCCGTTAATAAATAGATAATAATTCGATAGTTTAAGTTCTATATCGTCATGAAGGGTAAAACCACGTATACCGGTTGAAAATGTTATTTTCGGATTGGTAAATCTGACATTACTGAATCCGCTGGCTTCATTTTTGCCGAAATAAATAGTTTGTCTATTGGTCCCGTTGAAAACAACTGTATGCGTTCCAGTAGCGTTGAATTGACTGGTACAAGTAGTCAAAACTTTTTGTGTAAAGTCGCCACCAATATACATTGTTCCTGCAGTAAGATAATCATTATGCGGAGTTGACGATGCGGTAAGGAAGTCTCCACCGATCTTGACTGTATCTGAATCATTGGTCATCATGAGAATTGCGCCGCAGGCGGTCACTGTTTCAACGCCACTTTCATCACTGGTGCGACTTCCGGCGATATAGTAGTCACCAGGAATATCTAAAGTACCTCCGCTTACATTGATGGTTCCGCTGGTGTGAATCAGATCCTTTTTGACCTTAAAGGTACTTCCGCTCAGTTTGAGGGTTCCCCCAGAAAAGGTCAAAGAATCGCTCTGGACTACATTATCACCAAGGGAGTGGCCGTTTAAGTTCATTGTTCCGGATACTCCAAATAAAGAAGATTTAATAATCAGGTCAATGTCTTCGTTTAAAACAAATCCTCTGATACCACTGGCCAACTCGATTTTAGGATTGATAAACTGAACTTTGCTGAATCCACTGTTTGTGTAATTTCCAAAGGTGATCTTTTGCCTATTTGTACCATTAAATACGATCTTATGTGTTCCGCTGGCATTAAAGCTTGTAGTGCAGGTTGATAAAACAATCTGTGTGAAATCACCTCCCAGATACATTGTACCTGCAGTCAATAGATCGGTATGGGGAGTTTTAGACGCTGTAACGAAATCTTCATTTATTCTCAATACGTCATTATCATTTACCATTTTCACAACCGCGTCACTGGCTGTCATGTTTTCTGTTCCACCATCTGGGACTGAGGAGTTGGAGATCATATAGTATGATCCCTTTACATCAAGTTCTCCACTGTTGATATAGATTTCTCCGGCGGGCTGTAAAAGGTTACCCCAAATGATCAATTTGTGTCCTTTCAGATCGGCGTTACAGAGCCTGAAATCACCTGGGACTGAAACATCATTTTTGGTAATGAGATGCCAGATGCGGTTCTTATCCGGACTGTCTATTGAAAGCATCTGTGATCCGTCCCCGTCCATTATGAGAGTCATGTAATTGTCGAAATTAAAGTTTGCTTCATTACTTTCAGTATCCTTCTGGTAGAGATTTCCCTTTACGGTTATCGTACCGCTGGCAAATCTGTTAGCCCCGGATGTTTGTATTATTAAATCTCCATCCACGTTTACACTACTATCAATGTCGGCCTTATTTCTTATATCCAGCATACCGGTGGAATCACCCAAGATGGCATCGCCTTCGCGGTTTTGTTGGTAATAGTTACCTTTGACGTTAAGTGTCCCGCCATCCACAACGAGAGTACCGCCCGTCTGAATCAAGTCTCCATCAATGGTGAGAGTGTGCCCGTTCAGACTGAGAGTGCCATTGTTTAAAATGAGATCATCTTTTAATACCAGGTCACATGGTAAAGTTACAGTGGTTTCCAGAACGCGCCCGATAGTAATCTGATAGAAGGGATCTAGCTTTGTTAGAACGCCACCAAGATCAGGAACAGAATATTCCTCTCCAAAAGAACATCTGGAGCCTACATAGTTGCCATCTTCATAATGGACATGATAATCAAAGGGTTTGACTGGTTCCGGCAGAGTGATGCCGAAATCCTCAGGAGTTACAGTAACATCTTCATCGGACCAAAATGCATGATAGGATGCAGACGCGCCTACTGATAAGAATATATAATACTGCCAATCTTCACATTTTACGACTTTGTCATTAGATGCAGTATGATAGGAAGTTGAGGTTTTGGTATCGAAACCGATCTCAGTGTAAACCAACGCATTCGCTACTAAAATATCCAACCCTGCAGATATTTTAAACGCTCCTCTTAATTCACAGGATCCTTCAACGGATGGGTTAGCAGTAAAGTCTTTTACTATTTTTTGATTGCCGCCCTCTACTTCAATACCAGCTTTGAAGGTGCCACTGACTTTTGCGCTGACCGACAGCGTCTGTGTCATGTCAAACCCAAATTTGATAACGCCAACACCCGCAATCCTCAATTCACCTAGCGTCGCATCAACGAGATTCTGAGATAGTGCTACAGTGAAGTCTATATCATAGGAGCCGTTGAGGAGAAGCTGCAGACCATCTGACCCAAATGAATGATTCAGCTTAAGATCGGATAGATCTGTTGATATAGAGGAAACATCATCGCTCAGCTCAATGTGTAATATTCCATCTTTGTATGAATAGTCAAAGTCTATTCCCGATGAAGCCAGAGCTTTAGAGGGAACAAATTCGGAGTTTTTTTCATTAATGTCGATTGTTCCTTGCTCGCTTACATTTTCGTAAATCGAATCATCTGCCTTAACAACGGATACGACTAAATCATCACCATCTCTCTCTATTTCGCGAGCTACGTATCCGATAGGCAGATTTTCCCAGAATAATACAAATGTATCATCACGCTGTAACTGCTTTTCACAATCGAATAATTTGACCGTGTTGCTGTCTTCATCGATCTCGAAATTCGTTCCTTGAGGAAGGACTACCACCTCGTCTGAGAACTGATAAATATTATCATCTACAGATACTACGGAATCACTCGAGGCGTTAGGCTTTTCGGAGGCGAAAGCGGTTCCTTCAAGTGGCACTGTTAGAAGTAATATGCTTAACAGTACCGCAGTTATTTTTTTGACCCTATTCATTGTTTACCTTTCCTTTCCTTATGTTTAAGCTTATTTAAGCATATTATAAGCATGCAAAGAAATATGTCTTCTTTGTTTGTTCATCGAACTCCACGGAATACCTGGCGCCTTTGCGGTCCGTCAGTATACCCGGGCTGAGACGATGCTCGGAGATCATCAGGGGAACGCCTTCCATCTTTTCAGGAGGCAGGAGCTCCGGCGACAGTATGAACTCCTCGCTCATGCCGAGAGTCTTCAGGGCTTCCGGCGCATAGGAATTTACTATGTTAAGTCCGGGACCTCCGATGACTTTAACACCCAGCTCCGCGAAAGGTTTGATCCAGGCGATGCTGTTAATGACTACAGCGCTGTCGGCTGCTTTGACTTTGGTTGCCAGGGATTCCAGGTTCTCCTCGAGCCAGCTGTCGTAGGAGCCCTTGGTCACCTGAGGCAGGATGACGGCTTTATCATCGACATCGAAGACGGTATCGTAAGATCCATATCCGATTCCTTCAGGTGCCGGACCTGGCGCGAAGCCTTCCAGACTTCGCTCGTAGTGGTGTGTGATAATCTCTTCCAGCCCTTTGAGAAGCTCTCTTCTTAGAGCGTTCAAGGCAGATACCGGCGCAAAAATATTCTCATCCATGAGGATCTCAGCATCCTTAAGGTAGAAGGGCGTATCGCCTGTCTTTCTCAGCTGTTTGAGGATGTCTTCCTTTCTGAGAGCAGCCTTCATGGCGGGCTGAGCGAGGATCTCCGGATCGCTCACGGTAAGGGAGAGACCGGTTTCAGGGTCCTTGGCAGTCAGCTTGATGGGCTGTCCGACTCTAGCCAGAAGGAAGATATCTAAAGGGATTTTCTTAGGGTTTCCTATGGTTTCTGCTGCCTGATCCAAAAGATCCTGGGAGATGAGTCTGTAGACTTTGTCACCTGAAAAGACTTTGTCTTTAAGGTCGCCGACGGTTAGGAGGCCTTTTCTTTTAGGGTCTTCTTTAAGGTAGGTGACCTTGAAAGAGGTGTTGCCTGTATTTGATCTTACCTCCAGGACATCGTGCATCTTTATGGTCTCAAAGGCTCTGATTTCAGCTGTGAGGCTCTTTCCCGAGTTCTTTGATATCTTGCCTACGAGGACGCCGCTGTTCTTAGGAACGCCTCTGGTCATGAGAGAATCTCCCGGGTCGCCATTAAGATAGCCTCTGGTAAAGCCGTCTCTGTTGAAGACCTGGAGCAGGGCGGTGCGGTCTTTTTCGCTTACGTTAATGCGTCCGGTCTCATAATACTGGTCGATATATTTCCTGTAGATGCTCACCACGGTGGCCACGTACTCCGGGGATTTCATACGGCCTTCGATCTTGAAGGAGGCCGCTCCGGCTTCGATGAGCCCGGGGATGTCGTCTAAGAGGCACAGGTCCTTGGGCGACAGGGGATTGGTGCCGAGGGCAGTGCGCCCAGCGGCATCTCTATAGGTGTATGGCAGCCTGCAGGGCTGGGCGCACATGCCCTTGTTGCCGGAGCGGCCGCCGATATATCTTGATAACTGACACTGGCCTGAGTAACAGATGCAAAGCGCCCCGTGGATGAAGACCTCCACTTCTCCGACTTCTGCTGAGGCGCGTATTTCGTCAAGGGTGCATTCTCTTGATAAGACGATGCGCTTGTATCCCAGCTCCTGAGCTGCGAGAACTCCCCTGGGGCTGCAGACTGTAGCCTGGGTGGAAAGGTGCAGCTCAAAGTCCGGCAAGGCTTCGTGTATGGCATATCCTAAACCGTAATCCTGTATGATGAGAGCGTCTACGCCCATGGCATAAAGCTTGGAAGCAAATTTAACGGCCTTGGAGATGTCGCCGTCATCCAGAAGAGTATTCATGGTGACATAAGTTTTGACATGCCTCAGATGGCCATAGCCTAAGGCGTCTTTGATCTCATCAAGGGTGAAATTGCCGGCTCCTATTCGGGCATTAAAAAGACTGCCGCCCAGATAGACAGCATCGCAGCCTGCGTTCACCGCTGCTTTAAATTGTTCGGGGCCACCTGCTGGGGCCAATAATTCTACTTTCTTCATGGCAATATTTTACTATCTGGGAGGATTTTTTGCAAGAATAAAGGCATTCAGGGTAAAGGAAAAGACCCGCTCGATTGAGCGGGTCTTGTATGGGTCAAATTTTCTTAAGATCTTCAGATTATGCTTCCATAGCCTTAAGAGCTTCTTCCTTATCTCTTTCTCTCTCTTCGAGAATTCTCTCATACATTTCGTCAGTCATCTTTTCCATTGTGATTCCTGTGAATCCATAGAAGATGGATACGAGAGGATTCAGCCAGTTAAGAACTGCGAAAGGAATGTAGCTGGAGTCTACCTGTAAGAAGGTTCTCATTGTAGCTCCGCAGGTGTTCCAAGGGAAGAAGTTGGATGTCAGAGTACCGGAGTCCTCTAAGCATCTTGACAGGTTCTTCGGGTGGAGATGTGCATCCTCGAATGCTTCCTTGAACATTCTTCCGGGAAGAATGATTGCCAGATACTGGTCGGAGCAAAGAGCATTGATTACGATGCAGGAGATGACTGTGCAAGCTACGAGGCCGCCTCTGGTTCCTCTAGCAAGCTTCAGGATGAGTTCAGCAAGCTGTCCCATCATTCCAGTGCAGTCTACAACACCGCCGAAGCACATTGCGCAAAGGATCAGGGAGATGGTCCACATCATACCCTGCATACCTTCTGTAGAAAGTAAGCTTCCCAGCTTACCCCAGATCTGTTCGTTCTGAGCGATGAGTTCTTCAGGAACTTCTGTTTCCCAACCATAGTTGAGGATGGAAGGAACGTGCATAAGTGTGCTGCTGTCTTGAGTAGCCATGAAAGGTATACCAAGGATTACACCACCGATAAGTGAAGGAATAGCAGGTAACTTCAGAGCTACTGCAGCGATTACGAATACTGGAGGCAGTAAGTAAAGGATGCCTACCTTGAAGTTGTCAGTGATGAACCCGAGGATCTGATCGATGGTCTCGGTATCAGCTGTTCCGCCACTGTGTGTGAAACCAAGTACAAGGTAAACGATCAGAGCGATGACCAGTGAAGGTGTTACCGTGTAGATCATGTGTCCGATGTGCTCGAACAGTGTGGTTCCTGCTACAGCGGGAGCGAGGTTAGTGGTATCGGACAGAGGGGACATCTTGTCTCCGAAGTATGCGCCGGATACTACAGCACCAGCAGTCATAGCAGGAGAGAATCCAAGAGCGATACCAACACCCATCAGAGCTGCACCCATGGATCCAGCTGTTGACCAGGATGAACCGGTTGCCAGGGATACGATGGAGCAAAGCAGACAGGTTGTGAATAAGAAGATCTTAGGGCTGATGATCTTAATTCCATAATACATCATTGAAGGTACAACGCCACCGGATACCCAGGATCCAAGCATGAGACCTACGACCGCAAGGATCAGGATGGCCTGCATGGTTCTGTTGATAGCAGCTAAGATACCCTGCTCGATGTAAGCCCATTTCCATCCATTGATGATGGAGAT
The DNA here is from genome assembly GCA_017394515.1 of Bacillota bacterium. GTDB lineage: Bacteria > Bacillota > Clostridia > Peptostreptococcales > Anaerovoracaceae > RUG754. The sequence continues at coordinate 26,700 of JAFPXY010000028.1, forward strand.
AATGGATGCAAAACCAGCCGCAAAGATAAGTACTACGTGGCCCTCACCAGCGTCTGTATCGACCATGATACCCCAATACAGGAGTACTAACAGTACGATGAAGACTAAGATGGTTTGCCACAGAGGGATCTTTTTACCCATAATAAGTCCTCCTTAAATAAAATAAGAAAAGTTAAATAAAGATATGCGCACTAAAGCGCATATATATTATAGACTAAAAAAAGCGCAATTGTCAATAAAATCACTTGATAAAAACATGTATTTTTTCACAAAATTATCACTTTTTGAGCTTGAAATCATCAAATTGTTTTAGTATAAATACAAAGGCTCAAGTGTCCACATGTGGACGCCTGGCGATAAGTTTTTTTATCACATGTTGGGCTCTGTGACAGAGTTCCCAAAACTTCTCAGAAGCTCACGGACAACTTCCCACTATTATATAATATATAGGGAAAATCGTCCGGATCCCCCGTCTTGAAAAATGTTTGAAAAAAACGAAAAAAGTGCTTGACAATGGGGGACAATGGTGGTATATTAAAAAAGCTGTCGCGATTGACAGCCCCGCGCTTTAAAAACTTTTAAAAAAAGTTAAAAAAGTGCTTGACAATGAGACATGTAAGTGTTATCATTGAAATGTTCCGCGTCAA
>JAFPXY010000029.1 GCA_017394515.1 Bacillota bacterium
ATTTAGTGTAATATTGAGTTGAGCCATTTGTTAGTCCTCCTTGGTATTATGTTGATTGTGGTGATCTAATTATACCTGAAGGATGAGCATTTGGCTCTAATTATTTAATTTTCAATTTTACACCATTATATGGGCGTAACCTGCTTATTAGGGTGAAGGCCTTTCAAATATTGGAAGAAAGGAGATGAAAGCCATGGATGACAATCAAATCGTTGAGCTGTATTTACAACGTGATGAAACAGCCATCAAGCATTCAGCAATAAAGTATGGCATCCGTTTGCGCACGATAGCTAACAGAATCGTTAAAGATCAGCAGACAGCAGAAGAATGTGAGAACGACACTTACTTGGAAGCGTGGAACACTATTCCGCCACACGAGCCCGGAAACTATTTGTTTGCATTTCTTGCAAGGATCACTCGTCATTTATCTTTGAATTGTTGCCGCGACAGAAGCAGGTTAAAGCGCAGCGCATTTATTTGCGAACTTTCAGAAGAAATGGAACAATGCATTCCTGCTCCGGACGATACCGAATGTCGGATCGACGAAATAGTGCTGAATGAAGCCATCAATGATTTTCTCGGTAATCTGAGCGAAGAAAAGAGGAACGTCTTCCTTCGCAGATATTGGTATCTGGATTCCATCGCTGATATCTCCAAACGCTTTGCTTTATCTGAAAGCAAAGTGACTTCCATGCTTTTTCGTTGCCGCAAACAGCTCCGGGAGCATCTCATAAAGGAGGGTTACACATTATGAGAGGAAATGACTTACTGATCAAGATGGAGAATATTGATCCTGCATACATAGAAGCTGCAGATGTCTGCTCACGAAAGAGAAGCAATACTTGGGTGAAGTGGGGCGTACTGGCTGCCTGCCTGTGTTTGGTAATAGCCGGAACTTTTATCGGGCAAAAATCCGCAGCACCATCTGAAGATAACAATGATACCATTATTTCTGAAGATGGAGTGAATATACCTCAAATGGAAGTTTCACTGGCAAAAATTGACGGTGCGAGCATGATAGGGTTTTTCATATATAACGGTAATTGCTATGTTGAATATGAACGGATCAATGGTGCAGATATATTAGGAGAATACATTGGAACCGCAACAGGTCTTATAGATGAATGGACTCCACAGGAAGGATATGTCGAATTTGCAGGAAGCGTTAAAGGCGACTTCTTTGCTGTGAAAGGCTATGACCCTGAGTTTATGCTCTGCATGAAGGATGCGGCAGGTACTGTTTCGACCTATATTTGCAATAACGGTATCACCTTGAAAAATGGCGCGGATCTTTATGAAGACCGGCTTCACCTTTCAGATAATTACAGCGCGGTCCAGTATGAGACCCGAGAGTCGTGGTTTAATAGCAAAAATGATCTTTACCAAATGAATGAAAATGATGAAGTAATCAGTAACTTTATTGAGCAGATGGATAAGGCTGAGTTCATGCTTTGGGATGATGTCATCGAGAAAGAAGGTATGACAGAATCCACAATTTACGATACTGAATTATACCATATATACTTTAAAATGGATAACGGAACGACCACGCATCTTAGGTTGTATGAGAACGGATATGTTCGTTTCGAAGGAATACTGGACGTCTGTGTTCAGGTCCCGGAAGACAGTTTTAACTCCTTGGTAGACTTGATGAATACTCATACTGATTCGGAGCTGGTAGCTGTTATAGATCAAACCGAAGTAATGTTTGAGAAATGCAAAAATGATCCTGAGCTGGGTGCATACATTCCGAAATACGAAGTACCAGGATTTGCTTTGTCGGCCGCGTATATTTCCTATTACATTGAACCCCAGACAGGTGCTGAAACAGGAACAAAAGAAATATGTTTGGAGTATGACAACCTGACAGACCATAAATTGTGGTATGGGATCACTATTACTTGGAAAGATGAATATGGTATAAACGGTTGGGCCGGTCCAATGATCGATAATACTGAATTGAGCGTTGAAAAATTAAAAGATTATGAATATATCAAAGAATCTATCGGGGCAACAGAGATCGATGTAGGAGTCTGGTTTGATGATGTCTCAGTGGTCCTTGGCGCTAGAGGAACGGATGCAGAATCAGCTTTTGATATTTTCAATTCAGTGTTATAATTCTCCAAAATAAGCAACAACAAAACGTTGGTTTTTATTGGGTTTTCAAACGATGTGAAGACGCGATAAAGCCTTGAATTATAAGGGATTACGAGAACTTCGTGCCCGTCCCTGCATTATGACGAGGTGCGAAACCGCCCTCCGCAACCAGACTTGAAATCTTCATCCCCCATTTATTTGTGGTTTTACCCCGGGGAGGACCCGAAGTTTCGAAGCCCAAATAGAATCATACATTATCATCTTCATTATATCTGATTTCATAAAACATGGAATCATGCGTTTACGCCCGATTCGCATTATTGCGGACCGGGTTTTTTAGTTTAGGCTATAAGACAGATGTAGAGATTGCAAAATTGTCTGCCCGAAAAGGCCTTTTGGTGGTTGAGAATATATGATATAATATATTTGTGGAATTTGCTAAATGGTAATTTGGAGGAACGACAATGGAGCAGAAAAAACTACCCGATGCTTTAAGAATCAACAGAAACCGCTGCATACTGGCAATCGTTGTCTGCAGCATTCTTTGCTTTCTGGTATTTCTGGCAGTTACGGACCAGCTTCTGAGAGACCCGGACGTTCTGATCAAAGAAGTGGGCTGGAAAGCATACCATATGTTTACTGTCCTTTCAAACATCCTGATGGCAGTTGCTGCTGCCATGTGCATACCATTTGCGGTCGATGGCATGAGATATCGCAACTATCATCTGCCAAGATGGTATGTAAACCTGATGTATATGGGAACTACAGGGGTCGCCATTACTTTTTTGATTGCGCTTACGGTGCTGGCTCCTGCAGCAGGATTCTACAGGGTAATGCTTTTTTCGAACAATATCCTTTTCCATCTGACCTGCCCGATACTGTCCATCCTGTTATTCTTCCTTATCAATTCAGATCACCGTATCAAATGGCAGTCAACTTTTATTGCAATAATACCGGTAGTTCTGTATGCCCTCACTTATGTTCTGATGGTATTTGTCATCGGTGAGGAGGCAGGGGGCTGGAGGGACCACTACCAGATATACCGCATAGCTGAATATCTGCCTCTTCCTGTTATTCTTCTTATACTTTGTCTGATAAGCTTTGGTATCGCAACGGTTCTCAGACTGGTTCACAACGCTATCCACAAAAAGAGAAAAGCCGATATGGAGCGTTACTATCAGCAGGCAGAAGCCTTCTCCTATCCAGATCTTGAAACAGCCATAGGAGCATTGGCTGATCTGGACCGTCCGTATGACATGGGAGGTGAACTTACTGTTCCCCGCCGCATAATGAACATTATGGAGAGGAAATATCAGAGCGGCCTTTCTACTAAAGAAATGTGCATACGATATATAGAAGATTATTTCAAGGATGAAGAATAGTAGGGATATTTATGAGCGGAGATTATACATATTACTGTGATGGATTTTTTGGCTTTGGACCTCCGGGGACTTTCAGGGCTTATAGCCTGATGCATTTTGCGCCTTTAGTTCTTTGCATCGGACTGCTGATCCTGGTATGGTTCAGAAGGGATAAACTCCGTAAGTGGGAGGGTGAGACACACTTAAGGTTTGTTATGGCCTTTCTCATGTTTGTCATGGAGTTCGGGTTTTTCGTATGGCTCCTCTATGTGGGGGACACCAGCGGAAATAACAGCATGATGACGAAGCTTCCCCTTCACGTATGTGACCTGGGGCTCATCATCTGCATGTTCATGGTGCCTAGCAAGAACAAGACCCTCTTCGGGATAAATTTCTTCGTGACTCTCTTCGGAGCCACTCTTGCCTGTATCATCCCGCAGACGGTGCTTGACTGTGCAGATCCGTCATACTTCAGATATTATCAGTATTTCGGCGAGCATCTGATCCCCATCTTCGGCACAGTATATATGATCATTGTACACAGGATGAGGCCGCGCTACCGGGATATCTGGGTAAGCACAGGAGTACTGGCTGCAATGCTTATTCCTGCCTTCTGGCTGAATGAAGCATTCCCCGGCTCTGACTACATGTTTTTAAGACTTGATACGACACTGTTCCCGGAGAATCAGTATGTGAGAGCAGTAGTGTATACTGTACTTATAATTGTCATATTCCATCTGATGTGGATCCTTTGGAAGTTGTTAATGAGGATCTTGCAGCAAAGAAATTCTGCGAGGAGTTTGTGAAATAAAAAAGAGTGGTACTGACTAAAGTATTTGAAAATAGTTAATATTTACAGTATAATAAAAGAAATTTAAGTTAAAAGCAACCGAAATATCTTTTAGAAAGGCCTCGTTATGGATATTGAAATCAAAAGAGATCATTACCTCGAACAACTGATAAATCGCAAGCATAATGGACTGATAAAGGTTGTTACAGGAATAAGAAGATGTGGCAAGTCATATTTACTTAGAACTATTTTTAAAAGACATTTGATCGAATCCGGGATCGATCAGGAGCACATCATTGAAATGGCTTTTGATTTATATGACAATATTGATTACTTGGATCCGAAGGTGTTTTACACTTTTGCGAAGGAGAAGATCAAGGATAACAATAGATACTATTTCCTTCTTGATGAGATCCAGCTTATGGATAATTTTGTCAGTGTACTTAACGGACTTGCTGACAGAAAGAACTGTGATGTTTATGTTACTGGAAGCAATGCTAAATTCCTTTCGAAGGATATTGTTACGGAATTTGGTGGAAGAGGTGATGAGATCCATATGTACCCCTTAAGCTTCTCTGAATTCATGAGTGTATATAATGGGAATAAATATGATGGATGGAATGAATATATCACATATGGTGGAATCCCTATCGTTGTACTGGCTGATACTGAAGAACAAAAGATTAGTCTGCTAAGCAATCTTCTTTCGGAGACATATATCAGAGATATCGTACAGCGTAATAGCGTGCGTAATATAGGCGAACTTGAAGCTTTAGTCGATGTTCTGGCCTCAAATATTGGCGCTCTCACTAACCCCAATAAATTAAGAAACTCTTTTAAGAGTGTTGGGAAATCAAAAATAACTGCAACTACTATAACCAAATATATAGAGTACCTGAAGGATGCATTTGTGATCGAGCAGGCAAACAGATTTGATATCAAAGGGAAATCATATATAGGAACTCCGATGAAGTACTACTTCATGGATATGGGAATCAGGAACGCAAGACTCAATTTCAGACAAAATGAGCCATCACATGCCATGGAGAATGTTATTTATAATGAAATGAGGGTGAGAGGTTTTTTAGTAGATACAGGTAATATCACTATTACAGAGAGAGGCAAAGATGGTAAAGCCGTAAAGAAGCATCTTGAGGTTGATTTTGTTTGCAGCAAAGGATCTCAGAAATACTATATCCAATCTGCATATTTAATGGAAACAGAAGAGAAAGAAAACCAAGAAGTACGCCCCTTTAAAAAAATTCCTGATTCTTTTAAGAAAATCATCATAACTTCAGATACCCCTAAACCATTTTATGATGAAAATGGATATTTAAGAGTAAATGTAAGGGATTTTTTAATGGATCCAAGCTTGATGAGACTCTAGAAGAAATTTCAGTCAATAATAACCAAAATGTATTTTAGAATTAGAATTGAAACCAGTCTTTATGATATTCAAATAAAGAATAATGCGATATTCGTTATAACCATTTGTGAGAAGTTGGGCAATCATTTAAACTGCAATTAGACCAGGAAGTGGTCCACACCTACTTAAACGATCAGAAGGACATCATTCCCTTTTGATAAGATTAAGAAGTTCTTTTAGGAGTATCTGAAATGAAGATAATTGTTATGAACGGAAGTCCCAGACCGAATGGCAACACTGCTGCCATGATCAGGGCATACAAAGCAGGAGCCGAGAGAGCAGGCCATGAAGTTACCGTCTTCGACGTGTGCAGAATGAACATCAAAGGCTGCCTGGCATGCGAATACTGCCATACCAAAGATTTAAGAAATTGCATCCAAAAGGACGACATGCATAAGATATATCCGGTTCTGGATGAAGCGGAGATGATAGTTCTGGCATCACCGATCTACTACCACGGATTTTCGGGACAGCTTCAGTGCGCTATCAACCGCATCTATGCCTTCGATCATCCGAAGAAGCTGAAGAGGGCAGCGCTTTTGCTCTCATCCGGAGACAAGGGCGTATACGACGGAGCGATCTTTGAATATAACAATTCTTTCCTGGACTATCTTCATCTGGAAGACATGGGCATATTCACAGCAGCAGGAGATGAAAACAAATCCGAAGACTTGCTTATAAGACTCACAGCCGCAGGCGAAGCGCTCACCGAGCCGGATGAGACCGAGAAGCTTTCTTAAGATTCTTCAGGAAGGAGCAGTTGATGAAAAAAATAATCGCTCTGATAATCATTATGATACTGATAATTTCGGGCTGCGGTGCGCAGGAAAGTGACCCTGTCGGATCACAGACAGCGCCGACTGAAACAACGCCGGCCGAAGACACCGAGAACACTGAAAAGGAGAACACCATGCAATTATTTATCGGAGAAACCGAAGTCCCCGTAACCTGGGAAGATAACGCATCCGTCGAGGAATTGAAGACGCTGAGACCTATCAGCATCCAGATGTCCATGTATGGCGGATTCGAGCAGGTAGGCCCCATCGGTCAAAGCATCGTGAGGGACGACAGACAGACTAGCACAAGTTTCGGAGACATCGTGCTCTATTCGGGAAACCAGATCGTAATATTTTACGGTTCGAATTCCTGGAGCTATACGAGGCTTGGACACATCGAGCTTTCCCAAAAAGAGATGGAAGGGCTGCTGTCCAACGGAGATGTCACCATTACAATCAAATAACCACGGAATTCAAGGAGCTGTTTTGAGACGGCTCCTTTTTAATTTGTACCCTACATGTGATGGCCTTTCAATTTCGTAATTACAGAAGGCGAATTGCATCGTGAGCCCTCCGGGTTATCCCGGAGGTTGGAAGCCTGTGGATAGACTATGCCAGTCCGCAGTGATATAATCAATATATAAATATTTTGGATTTTCGGAAAAGATTATTAAAATTATTTGTCACAAATCCTGTCTTCGATTGTTAAGTAGTCAGAAGGGGGAACACAAAAGTGTCCGCAAAGAACAAAGATCTGATAACTGAATACTATCTGAAGTATCGGAAGTCGCTTATCGTTATAGCGGTGTCATACACTCATAATTTGAGCGATGCTGAAGATCTGGTGCAAGGAGCCTTCGTCAAAGCACTGATGTCATATGAGGGGACCGGAAGTTTTTTGTACTGGATCAACCGCGTGATAAGAAACGACTGGTATAACAATCAGAAAAGGCATTCCACAAAAACTGCAAATGATGAAATGCCTGATATAGCTGATCCTTCAGAGGGGTCGCTGGACATTCTGATAAAGGATGAGAACCGGCGAAGGCTTGCAAAGATGATAACGGAACTCCCGGATAAATATCGAGACATCATGATAGAGGCCGTATATTTGGGGCGTACCGATGAAGAGATAGCCAAAGACCATGAGCTTACAGCTGTAAACGTTAGGCAAATCAGATCAAGAGCAAAAAAACTCATTCAGGAAAGGGTGAAAAGGGATGATGACTATTAACGATCGCGAAGAAAAAACCAACATTAAAAACAATGAGACCATAGATAATTTACTGGGCGAAATGAAGTTTGAGGAAGAGCCCGACATCACCAAAGTGATAGAGCAGAAGATAAACCAGAGGATAAGAAAGATAGCATTAAAGACAGTTCTTTGTGTTCTTCTGGTACTGGCACTGATCTTTCTGGGAATAAGTCCGGTAATGAATACGATCTATACAGATCCAGTGGGACTTAACTCAGATGTTCAAGTAGATGAAGACGCTCAGACTTACAGGCAAAGCACACTGTTCAATACTTTGGACGCCTGGATAGAGACCCAATGCCCATATTGCGAGCTGGATTATGTAGATATCGAAAAAGAGGGATTTGCAAAATATACGATCAAAGCCCACATATTTGACCTCAAAGATTCTATCTGGGTAGGAGCTGCTCCCAACGCAGTGTTCAGGATGGCCAGGGGAAAGATGAGCATTGAGCAGGATCCTACAGGCATGCTTTCTATGAGATGCAATGTACTCAGTAAGGGACGTGAAGAAGATATAAAAGAAGACAGAGACCTGATTGAGGGTCTGCCTGCCTCCACCAGGGTCTGTGCTGTGATCCATACTAAATCTCCTATGGACATAGTGGAATTAAGAGATAACACGAATGACGATCTCTATGTAGACTGGGTAGAGGTGTTCAATTCAGGTTCGGATTTCAAAGGCGGCATCAATCTGAGACATGTATTAGGTACAGAACCTGAGACTAAAATCCGCACGATGAACAGCACGGAACTTAAGGAATACTATATTTCCAGACTGCAGCTTTTGGTGGACAATCAGGATATCTGGGGGGATCTGGGTATCTCGTACAGCGAAGAAAACGCAATGTGGATCTCTAATACTGCCGAACCCATACTGGAAGCAATCGATAATTTGCGCAGCAGCGACTCCTTCGAGACCGAATACTTCTGCGTAAGTGGAACCAGGGACGAACTCCTCAAATATATGGATTCGCATGACTTTGCCGGCGTCAATCTGATCTCTGCGAAGCTGGCCACAAACTAAAAGTGGCATATGGGGTGACAAGAAAAATGTTAATCAATATACTTCTGGAAATTCTTGGGATTGGAAAGTGATGGAAAGCATTTACTGAAAGCTCTGCGAAATTGATAAAATAAAGGAGATGTCTCATTTTGAGACATCTCCTTTTTCAGTGATCATATTCAGTTGAATACTTTGTCCATATCCTCAGTCATGAAGGCCAGTTCACCGGCGCGGGACTTGGCATCCTCCATCTGCGACAGATAGGCAGAAGCCTTTTCTTCCAGCTGGGCCTTTTCGGTTTCATCCGTTGCGTTGGCTGCAGCTTTGGAATATCCCACATAAAGGGATTCTGCTTCATAATAATCCATAAGGGCATAGGGCATAGCGTAATCCGCATTCTCGGATATGGTCTCGCCGTTTGCGATGTTGTATTTCACATCGGAGAGGGCAGTCTCGTAATGTCCGTTTCTTATGGTCATGAGGATCTCGTTAGGAGTAGAGGTGTATATGTAGCGGCTATGCCTCAGGCCGTAGCCCAGGATCATGAGCATAATGACCAGGACGATGGCAAGGATAACGATGAGGACCTTGAAAAGTTTATCGGACCCGGTGCCGGGAGTCCTGCCCTTAGGGCGCTTTGCATTAGTTTTGCTTTTCATCGACAACTATCCTCCAACATTACACTTATTCTCGATGTGGTCATATTCCTCATGGCACGGGCTTCTTCGGTGGTGATGCCGAAGTAACCGGCTGTCATGGTCTCCATGTGTGCGACCAGATCCTCCATGTATTCCATCTTCTCGCCCTCGGTCCTTTCGGGATGGTATTCATTGGGCTTGAGTTCTTCATAAATGCCTACGATATCTTTTGCGAGACCTTCTATTAGCTCGCTTTGAGTATAATATGCATACTTGTCCGGGAAGGCCTTCTTGGACTGGAGTATCATCAGATTTTCATAGAACATCCTGTATCTCTGAGACGAGCTGTAAACATTATCGTATTCCTCCATGGAAGAAGAATAGGCTATGTGCTTCTCGGTGAAGTAATAGATGACGCCCAGGTAATCCCTGTCATCCATGAGCTGGTCGATTTCGGCCTTGTACTGGGCGGAGTGAGCCTTTATATCCCGGTCTTCTTTCCAGTAGCGGATGTTGTCGACATTGAAGATCAGCACCATTACAGCGGCGATCAAGGCGACCATGATTGCTATGATGGTCACTTTTACGGTCCTCCTGTTGAATCTTGAAGACTGCTCCAGAACGTCCCTCTTGGTTGCCTGATAGTCCTTTTTATATTTGTCCATCTCCTTCTGATGCAGTGTCGCATAAGGATTTGGTTCTCCGCAGTAAGGACAAAATTTGTCCTCGATATTAAGATTGCTTCCGCAATGTTTACATTTCATCGATCATTCCCCCACAATTCATCAGCTATTTCCGTGAACTCTTCATAGTGTTCCCAGCTCCAGACGTCATGCTCTTCGCCGTCATCAGCTATTCTTTCCATGAGCTCATCATACTTGCCGGCTTCCAGCAGCTCATCGTATTCAGCGTAGGCCGTGCGCTGCCAGATAAGTTCATCGGCATAGTTACCGTCATAATCGGTATTTAAGAGGGCCTTTTCCAAGGCTATAAAGCCTCCGATAATGATTCCCAAAATGATAAAGACTATCACCACGGCCTTTACCGTTGACTTGGCGCCTTTCTTCATTTCGGCCTTGTAATCCTCACGGACTTCGTCATCCACCACGTCCAATTCCTTCCTGGTGGTCTCCAGATCTCTCAGAAATTTGGCTTCCGCACCCAGAGGATTTATGTACCCGCAGTAGGGGCATTTATCTTCTCTTGCCGCGAAGACCGCACCGCAGTTCGGGCATTCGATCTCTTTCATTTTGTCTCCATCTGCCGCATGATGCGGCTCAAATCTATTCGTAAACCAATTAATTATTTTATCACAAAATGATCATCAGGTAAACTGAATTTCAGGCGCAAAAAAATATAAGAACATATGTTTACATTCTGAAATGGCTGTGATATAATGGGTTTACGGGCAAGAACTAACGTTCTTTAATGAACCAGGAGGTAAGAGATATGAGACTTAATTATTTGGATTATCAGATAGTATATCTTGAGGATACCGGAGATGCATCCGTATACATGAAGAACAAGGAGATCGTCAGAGCTAACATTCCGGGAGATCTCAATAAGGAGAATTTGATCAAGAATCTTTCCATCATAATGACTCTTCCTGCAGTCATGTCAAAGTGCGCTGAAGCGTAATTGCGATGACATCATTGTTGTGCTATATTGATTTATATTGAATGATAGAAGACTTGAAATTAATTGTGAGGTCGTACTTTGGATCAGGTGATCATACATGTGGATATGGACGCGTTTTATGCATCGGTGGAAATCAGAGACGATCCTTCTCTTACAGGGAAGCCGCTGATCATCGGTTCTCTTCCAAAGGAGAGGGGAGTAGTCGCCACTGCCAGTTACGAAGCGCGTAAATACGGAGTCCACTCCGGCATGAATATCAAGGAGGCATACAGACTCTGCCCTGGTGGGATATACATGCATCCTGACATGGATAAATACAAGGCGATCTCGGGACAGCTTCATGAGATCTGGAACAGCTATGCCACGGCGTTGGAGGGGGTGGCTTATGATGAAGCCTATCTTGACGTTAAGGAGCAGGCTGTGGATTTCGATGGCGCCAGACGGATCGCCTATGAGATAAAGCGCAGGACCCTTGAAGAACTGGGGCTAACCTGTTCTGTTGGCGTGGCTTATTCCAAGACAGCAGCCAAGACTGCCAGTGAAGAAAAGAAACCTGACGGATATTTCGAGATCCGCACTCCCGAAGATTTCATAAATTTGGTCATAGACCGCGACGTGCGTTCTTTGTACACTGTGGGTGCCATGACGGCGGAGAAACTGTATTCCTACGGGATTCACACCGTTCGTGATATCCAGGATAAAAAGGACATGGTCATAAGCCTGCTGGGTAAGCAGGGCAGGTGGATAACACAGCTGGCGTACGGTATAGATGATCGCGCAGTCACACCTTATCGCCCTGAAGATGCCAAGAGCATAAGCAGAGAAGTGACCTTTCAGGAGGACGTCATGAGCTTCGAGTTCCTGAAGGACGTGCTGGTGCTTCTGGCTCTTTGCGTGGAGCACAGGGCTGACCGCTATGGCCTTCACGGAAACGGCGTGACCCTTAAGATCACTTATGGAGACATGAAGGGCATAACCCGTTCCAGGCTGGCACCGCATTGTGACTCAGCTGCTAAGATATATCAGAATGCAGCCCAGCTCCTGGATGGAGTGGAGAGAGGGCCTGTACGCCTTGTGGGAGCAGGTATATATAATCTGTCCGGTGAAGAGGACAGACAGATGACCATCGAAGATCTCATCTCCGGAGATATTGACCATAATAACAGCATGACAGACCTCCTTCAGAGACTTCAGACAAGATACCATCTTGACTTTGCTGGAAATTTGGATAAAATTTATAAAGCGGATGTTTTGCACAGGACGGTGGAATACATGCGCAAGCATTTTGATCAGAACAGCAAGTAAGAGTTTGGAACTCTCCGGGAGAAGAGAATGAATCGAAAAGACGTAATTCTCGGTTGGATAAAAATTATATTTGGATTGATCGTATTTTCATTGGGCGTGCACCTGACCATCAGAGCGAACCTCGGCCTTGCGCCCTGGGATTGCCTGGGCATGGGCCTCGCCAATCAGACCCCGCTGAACTACGGTCTTTCCATGACCATAACGGCCATAATCTGTTTGATAATAGACCTTCTCATGAAGGAAAAAATCGGCTTTGGCACCATCATCGACGCACTCTTTACGGGAAATTGCGTACAGGTATTCAATGACCTTGATCACTTCCCGGAAACGACGAATGTCTTTATAGGAATATTGATCATAATTGCAGGTCTTACCCTCATGGCCGTCGGACAGTTCTTTTACATGTCTGCAGGCCAGTGCTGCGGTCCGAGAGACGCTCTGCTCGTGGGCTTAGGTAAACGCCTCAGCTTCCTTCCCATAGGGGCGGTGCTGGTCATACTTTATGGAACTGTGCTCTTGATAGGCTGGCTCCTTAGTGGACCTGTAGGAATCGGCACCATCGTCACCACCTTTGGCTCAGGTGTAGTCATGCAGATGGTATTCAATGCTCTCAAGTTTGAGCCGAGAGATGTGAATCATCAGAGCGTGTTCCAGACCCTTAATAAATTACGTAGCAGATAATTAAGTTTTTTAGATAGTAAACATATAAAGATAACTAACGGTCAGTTTTTACTGGCCGTTTTATTGTATAGAGAACACTTGCATCTAACGAGATAATGATTTTTAGACAAAACCGCTTTACTGATAAAAGAAGGCGTTCTTTTGTATATAATAACATAGATTGTTGTAATGAGTTGTTGACTAATAACAAATGGGGTTATATAATTAAAAAAACAATAAAAAAGTTGTAAATCGTGAAAGTTATGAAAACAGGGATCAGTTATGAAGAAGCAAAACAAATACTTCTCTCACTTACTGAACCGGTCGAAGTCGAAACTATAGATTTGGACCAGTGCTATGGCAGGGTCATTTCCGAGAATATCGTAGCTTTAGAGAATGTTCCGTCTTTCGACCGTTCGCCTTATGATGGGTATGCAGTGAGGGCCTGCGATACAGTTCGTGCTGATCAGAAACCTGTTGTTTTTAATATTAAGGAGTATATCGCCGCTGGGTATCATCCTGAGAAACTCATCGGTAAGGGCGAGGCAGCGAGGATCATGACCGGAGGGGAGATCCCTAAGGGAGCTGATGCGGTGATCATGCAGGAAAAGGTTTCAGCGGAGGAAGGAACAGTCACTCTTTTTAATGAACTTTCGCCGGGGGAAAATATCATCTACGCTGGTGAAGACGTTCATGCGGGAGAAATCCTCGCGAGTAAGGGAAGCATTATAGATCCCGGACTTGCAGGCGCCATGGCGGCACAGGGCATCACGAGCCCTAAAGTTTTCAGACGACCTGTCATAGGACTCATATCTGTCGGAAATGAACTTGTGGAACCTGAAGTAAATGCTGAAGGTCCGATTATTCGTGACACGAACCGCACTATTTTAACCTCAGCCATATTGAAGAACCGCTGCATTCCTCGTTTTATCGGTACTGCCAAGGACGATGTGGGCAGCATAGCAGGTCTTTTAAAAGAAGGCCTCAGGGATTGCGACATGGTGCTTTTGACCGGAGGTGTCAGCGTAGGAGATCTGGATCTGACTCCCACGGCCATGAAAAACATTGGCTGCCAGCTTCTGGTGAAGGGCATAAAGATCAAACCGGGCATGGCATGTTGCTATGGCATTTCAGAGAACAAGCTGGTATGCGGGCTTTCAGGAAATCCCGCAGCGGCATTCACCAATTTCTGCATGGTGATCCTGCCGGTTTTAAGAAAGCTTGCGGGACAATATCCCTTTGAGACGGCTATGTTTCCCATCACTCTTATAAACTCGTTCCCGAAAGCGAGCGGATCTACCAGGATCCTCCGAGGGACTCTGGATCTGTCAGATGGAACCTGCCGTATGAAGATCTTCGAAAACCAGGGAAACATTGTGATCCGAAGCGCCATAGGGTGCGACGTAATGGCTGAGATCCCTCCAGGCAGCGGTCCCATTAAGGCAGGAACCGTCTTAAACGGATTTCTTATATAGAGTTGTTAAGATCATTTGATGCGCGGAGGGGTGCATGTCAAAGATTATCGGCATTTCAGGATGGTCCGGAGCAGGGAAGACTACTCTGATAGAAAGACTCATCCCGGTGTTATTAAAAAAGGGTATCAGGACAGCTGTTATAAAACATGATGTCCATGGCATCGATGAAGAAGACAGAGGTAAAGATTCAGCCAGATTCAGGGAAGCTGGAGCAGCTAAGTGCGTGCTTTGCGGTCCGGAAGGGCCATCCTTAGAAGAAGCGATAGATACTATAGAAAATGTGGATCTGGTATTAGTCGAAGGTTTCAAGAACGCAGATATCCCACAGATCGGGGTGGCCAGAAAGGCCAACGGCAAAGGATTTGCAGCTCCGCTTAAACGCTATATGGCAGTGGTCACGGATCTTGATATCGATGAGCCTGTTACAAAATTTGAGATTGATAATATAGAAGTTATTGCAGATTACATCATTAGTGTAAAGTCCCTCAGAGATGAGGATAGTTGATTTCATCGTTGTTTGAACGAAGGAAGGAGGCACTTGTGAAGAGTTATCTAGGCAAGCGAATAGTGACAGCAGTGTTGTGTGTTTTTCTTGCGCTGCTGTTTAATTTTATCATCATTCATGCTGCGCCGGGCAATCCTATTCGTATCCTTGCCGGAACTGATTCCGTCAATGAAGAAATGATAGCGGAACTTACTCAGAAATATGGACTGGATCAACCGGCATATATTCAGTTTTTCCGCTATGTAGGAAATCTTTTTAAAGGAGATATGGGCGTTTCGATCTACACAGGTCAGCCTGTTGCTGATGAGATCATATCGAAGCTCGGGCCCACGCTCCTCTTGTGCCTGACATCCAGCATAATAGCGCTGATACTGGGAACTCTGCTCGGTATATTTTGCGCACGGCATGTAGGTTCAGCTTTGGATTCTTTCCTGGGAAGTATCAGTTACTTATTCGACTCCACGCCGAGCTTCTGGCTGGGACTCATGCTGATCCTGGTGTTTGCGTCGACGCTGCATTTGTTCCCGACGGCGGGAATGTTTAACGTACGACAAAATGCGGAAGGATTTGCACGGGTAGTGGACGTGCTGTATCATCTGGTGCTTCCGTCCACGGCCTTGTCGCTGACCCTCATACCGTACTATTTCCGTATCGCGAGAACTTCTGTCATCCAGGTGGGCAATGAGGACTTCATCACCACCTTGCGCGGCGCCGGTATGAGAGAAGATCGCATCTATAGAAAATATGTATTCCGCAACGCCATACTTCCTGTAGTAACGGTATTCGGAATCCAGCTTGCTTACATTGTCAGCGGTTCCGCCATCGTCGAGATCGTATTCTCGTGGCCGGGCATGGGCAGCTACATGATGACTGCCATTTCCCGCCGAGATTATCCGACCCTGATGGGAATATACCTGGTCATCAGTATTTCGGTCGCAGTAATGATGATCGTTGTAGACGTGGTATATACCTATCTTGACCCGCGTATCAGCCGCAGCGAGGGAAAGTGAGGGATGGTCAGATGAAGAAAAACTTTGAAAAATTCAAACAAGCACTTTACGGGAACACACAATTCAAAGTCGGACTGGTCATGCTTGCCATCCTGCTCTTCATAGCATTATTTGCAGGTGTGCTTTCTCCCTATGATCCCTACAAATTGTCAGAGGATCTCCTGGTATCACCCTCATCATCCCACCCTTTGGGGACTGACAACCTTGGAAGAGACTTGCTTTCCATGCTGTTTTATGGCGCAAAAGTATCTCTTCTCGTAGGTACCATCTCAGCCCTGATCGCAGCCGTTATCGGTACGCTTCTCGGTGGAGTTGCAGGCTTCTTCGGAGGCAAGGTAGATATGATCTTCGGCGGATTCATCAACATATTCATGATGATGCCAACCTTCTTCCTTATCCTGATAGTAGTTGCGCTTTTCGGTTCCGGAATGCTAAAGGTCATGATAGTCATAGGTCTCACCAGCTGGGTAGGTAACGCCAAGCTCATGCGAGCTCAGGCTCTTAGCATCAAGGAGAGAACCTACATCAAGTCGGCAGAGTCCATCGGTGAGAGCAAGCTAAAGATCCTCTTCAGGCACATCATACCCAATGGTATTTTCCCTATAATCGCCAATACCACCATGGGCGTTGCATCTGCCATTCTTACAGAATCAAGCCTTGCATTCCTCGGACTCGGAGATCCTAACATCATAAGCTGGGGCCAGATAATCCAGAACGGAAAGAGCTATCTGCTTACAGGTTGGTGGATCTGCGTATTTGCCGGACTTGCAATTATTTACACCGTTATTACCTTCTACCTTCTGGGCGATGGCATCAACAGGATCCTCTCCCCGAAGCTGCGCAGTAGATAAAGGAGGCGGGATATATGGCTATACTTTCACTTCGTGATGTAAGCGTGACCTACCGTTCAAGCGGGAAGGAAGTACACGCTATAAACAATATAAGCCTCGACGTTGAAGAAAACGAATCTCTCGGCATTGTCGGCGAATCCGGCTCAGGCAAAACGACCCTTATCATGGCTGTTCTGAGACTGCTCAATACCAAGACCACCGATGTTACAGGAGAAGCCCTTTTAAAGGGAGAGGATATTTTCCAAATGACTCCGGAGCGTTTGTCGGAGATCCGCTGGACCGAAATGGCCATCGTTTTCCAGAAGGCACTTAACGCCTTGAGCCCGGTACATACGGTAGGCAGATTCATAGGCGATATTTACCGCGTTCACAAGCCGGAGGCTACCAAAGAGGAGATAAGAAGCGTTGTAGAGGAGACTTTCGAGCTGGTAAACCTGCCGAAGCGTATCTTCAAACTATATCCTCATGAGTTGTCCGGTGGAATGCTGCAGAGAGTATCCATCGCCATGAGCCTTATTCTGGATCCTTCTCTTCTTATCATGGATGAGGCTACCACGGCTCTCGACGTAGTTACCCAGAACCAGATCCTTGAGGAAATAAAGCGCCTTGAGGAGCAGAAGGGAATAACCAGGATAATGATCACCCACGATATGTCAGTCGTGGCATCATCCTGTAAAAAAGTCGCAGTACTCTATGCGGGAAGTCTCATGGAATCCGGCCCTACGGAAAAGGTTCTGGTAGAACCCATCCATCCGTATACACAGGGTCTGGTGGAGAGTTTTCCGACCTTCAAAACGGATACTCATGAACCACTTAAGAGCATACCCGGTTCATTGCCCGACCTGGCTAATCTGCCGGCAGGCTGTGTATTCGCTCCTCGCTGCCCGAAGGCCAGCGATATATGTTTTAACTCTAAGCCCGAGATGAAGGATTATCCCGGAAATCGTAAGGCTGCATGCTTCTTTGCAGGAGGATCGAACAATGAGTAACTTGAAAGAAACGACTCCGGTACTCACCTGTGAAAATGTCAGCCGTTTTTACAGAAAGAAGGAGAAACTGGTCAAAGATGATGGAACAGTTACAAGGACCTCCATCGCTAAGGCGGTCAATGGAGTGAGTTTTGACCTGGCCCCGGGAGAGATACTGGGAGTTATCGGGGAATCCGGCTGCGGCAAGAGTACCCTGGGACGACTTATTGTAAGACTTGAGAAGACCAGCGGCGGGAATGTTTTGCTGCAGGGTAATAACGTAGAGGATCTGATCAAAAAAGATCGTCTCGGATTCCGCAAGCAGATCCAGATGGTCTTCCAGAATCCCTTCGACACCTTCGATCCTCGCTATACCGTAGAGAAGGCTTTAGTGGGCACTCTCAAATTGCACGGCATCGGCAGTTCCACAGCAGAAAGGCGTGATATGGTCCTTGAGAAGCTCAACGCATCCGGCCTGATCCCCGCAAAAGATTTTATGAAGCGTTTTCCCCATGAACTTTCAGGTGGACAGCTTCAGAGAATATCCATTTTGCGTTCCATGCTCCTTTCGCCAAAGGTGCTGGTAGCGGATGAACCGGTGTCCATGCTGGACATCTCCATTCGTGCTGATATCATAAATCTCATTTATGATACCGCCAGGGCGGAGGGCACTGCTGCAGTATTTATCAGTCATGATATCACCACGACAAGGTATATCGCGGACAGGATCGCAGTTATGTATCTGGGAAGGATAGTTGAGCTGGGCAAAGCTGATGATATCGCGCTTGACCCCATGCATCCCTATACCAAGGCTCTCATTTCCAATTGTTCCAGCATAGATCCGCGTGAAAAACGCGAGATAATCAAACTGGAGGGCGAACCGCCATCACCGGTAAATATTCCTAAAGGCTGCCACTTCGCGCCTCGTTGTCCATTTGTGAAACCCACCTGCTTCGAAGAAGAGAAGGAGCTCGTGGAGATCAACGGAAGGCTCGTTCGCTGTGGCTCAGCTATATGTTAATTTTGGTTATTATATCCGCTTTGGGATCTATATAACAGTTAATTGAAAGGAGAAATTTAAATGAACATCAAGAAATTCTTCTGTCTCTTCTTATGCATTGCATTGGCACTTTGCATGTTCACTGCATGCGGAGGAGACTCCACAGACAACACCGACACAGACAGTGGAGAAGGAGTTGAAAGTGAAGTTACACCCGGAGGCACAATGCTTATCGGTATGGGAACTGAACCGATCACTCTCAATCCAAATGGTAAGGTAGACAGCAACATGGGTATCATCGCACCCTTGCTTTTCTCAAAGCTGATGACCGTTACCGCCACAGGAAACATCGTCTGTGATCTTGCAGAAAGCTATGAGCTTTCAGAGGACAATCTGTCCTATACTTTCCATCTTCCTGAAAACGTAAAGTTCAGCGATGGAGAGCCCATGACTTCAAATGACGTAAAATTCTCATTTGAAGAGATCGTTAAGCAGGGAGGCCAGGCAGCTGGCGTATTTGCCGATGTAGCCTCCATTGAATGCCCCGATGACAACACAGTTGTTATCACACTTAACAACCCTAACGCTGCCTTCCTTGGAAGTCTTGGATATGATGGCGTATACATTCTTCCTGAGCATGTTTATGCCGGAAAGGATTGGCTTGGTGAAGACGGAATGCAGACTCCTGTAGGAACCGGACCCTTCGTATTCAATGAGTTCAACTCAGGCGTAAGCTTATCTGTAGTAAAGAATGAAAACTATTACAAGGGACCTGATCTTCCTTATCTTGATGGTATTTCCTACAGCTTCATCGCTGACGTTGATACAGCTCTTCAGTCATTCAAGAACGGAGAACTTGATATCATGGGACTTATCCCTTCAGAAGCATCCACAAAGGAACTGATGGCTGATCCCAACTACAATTGCTACGTCAACATGTATGCATCTCGTTTCTATCTTGGATTCAATCTTGATAAGGAACCTTTCAATGACATCAACTTCCGTAACGCTGTTGCAGTTGGTATCAACAAGGATGATCTGATCACCAAGGCTATGGAGACCTGCTGCGTAAAGGGCGAAAACTACTTCTCACCTCTGTTCAACTGGGCTAATGATCCTGCGGTTACACTTCCTGAATATGACGCTGCTAAGGCAGCCGAATACATGGAAGCTACAGGACTCGAAAAGGATGCTGATGGCTTCTACTGCCACGTAGAACTGGCTACATATAACTATGAGCCGTTCCCGAGCATGAGCCAGGTACTCAAGTCACAGCTGGCTGAGATCGGTATCGATGTCAAGATCAACATGATGGAATACGCTGCATGGGATGAAAATGTAGCTCAGAACCATGACTTTGATATGACCGTTATCGGTACATATATCGGACCTGACGTATCCAACTTCTCACCTCACATCACAACAGGTGGTTACTTCAACTTCATGAACTACTCCAATGAAAAGGTCGACGAACTTATGACAAGCGGAGCCGGTTTAGTAGCTGAAGAAGACAGAGCACCTTACTATCAGGAGGTTTGCGGAATCCTCGCTGAGGATCTTCCTATCGTGGTTATCGGTGAATGGGTAGCATATACACCTGTTCCTGCATACGTCCACAACTATCCTCTTTCCGACGAGGTAAAGGACAAGGTCGGAACATCCGATATGTCTGAAACTTGGATGGATCAGCAATAATCAATAAGATCTGAATCTGGGGCAGGCAAACATAGCTTTGCCTGCCCTCTTGAGAGGGCAGATATGAAAATCGAAGATATTCTTTTAAAGGTACCCGACTATAAAGTCTTTTACACAGTTGATGAGATGGATAGTCGGATAACTTTGCTTGAGGAAAAATATCCCGGAAGCATAGAAACTTTCGTTGCAGGGAATTCCCGTGAAGGGCACCCCATAAGATGCATGAAGATAGGGCGTGGAGAAAGAAATGCGCTCTGCTTTGCATGTCCGCATCCCAATGAACCCATCGGCGCCATGACGATCCTGACCCTGGCCGAGATTCTGGCAGGGGACGGTGAACTCGCGGATGAGCTCGGATTCACATGGTACTTCATACCATGCATAGACCCGGATGGAACGCGTCTCAACGAGGCCTGGTTCAAGGGCCCTTTTACCATTAAAAATTACGCACTAAACTTTTATCGTCCTCCCGGATACAGGCAGGTGGAATGGACATTTCCCGTAGACATTCCCGGCTGGTATTTCAATTCTCCGATTCCAGAGACTCAGATTCTCATGAAATACATGGAGGAACTGAAGCCGGAATTGCTGGTATCCTTACACAACTCTGCATACGGCGGGGCTTACTGGTATCTTACCAAAGGAGATCCGGTTCTTTGCGAAGCACTTGAGAACGCCGCAAAACGTCAAAACGTGCCTATCCACCTCGGTGAGCCGGAAGCGGAGTATATGAAAAACTATTCGGACGCAGTATTTCCCATGATGTCCATCAAAGAATTCGTGGCAAATATGCAGCCTGCGGAGGAAGTTACCGAAAAGGTAGAACAGTCCTGCGGCGGATGTTCAGGTGATTACATAGAGACCATCTGCGACTGCCAGACTGTGATAGCGGAACTTCCGTATTTCTATGATCCGCGCATTGAAGATAAATCCCCCAGCGACATGACTCATGGGGAGGCAATGCGTGAGAATGCAAGATTGAAAAGAACAAGCTACGTCAAGCTTCTCGAGACATGGAACATGGTCAGCCATCTTTTCACCGAAGATAATCCTTTCCATGAATTCGTCAAGACTTGCATAGACGCTTTTGATATAACGGCAGAATCAAAATATCTGAACCCTGAAAACCAGGAAGGACAGGAGAAAGCCACGGTTTCCCAGGTCTTCGATAATATCTATGGCGCCCGCATCTTTGAGATAGTTAATTTCGGGCTCAGTGCCAGAGCATGCGAATATGAACTTAAGAAGCTGGGACCCAATGATAAGCATAAGGCGGAGATTTTGACCCAGTGCCGCAAGGAATTTCTGGATAATGCCGAAAGACTTTGCGCTTGGGTGGAAGAAAATGCCGCCACAGATGTAATACCCATCAGAAAACTCGTTTCCGTTCAGTTAGAGAGTGCTCTTCTGACGGCAAAATATGTAACAGGACAATTGTGATCGTATGAGCAAAGTTAGAAAACAAAAGGATATTGATATGACTGTCGGCAAGCCCCTTGCGTCAGTCATACCCTTTGCGGTACCGATCCTGCTCGCAAATATTTTTCAACAGCTCTACTCCGTAGTAGACGGTATAGTGGTCGGAAAAAACATAGGCGACGCTGCGCAGGCGGCTGTCGGGGCATCATTTTCAGTGACATATATGATGACCTGTGTTTTTCTCGGCCTGGGAATAGGAGCCTCCGTCCTCATGGGACAGTACGTAGGAGCAGGGGACAGGGATAACATGAAAAAATGCGTCATGACCATGCATTCTTTTCTCATAGTCTGCTCCATACCTCTCGTGCTCATAGCCATATTTACGGCAGGTCCATTCCTTAAACTCTTAAGGGCAAACGACGAGATCTTCGGTCTTGCAAAGACATATATGACCATATATTATCTGGGAATGCTGGGTCAGTTCGGATACAATGCCAACGCCGGAATCCTTCAGGGGCTGGGGGACAGCCGTTCACCGCTTCTGATACTTGCGGCTTCCAGCACCTTGAATATTTTGCTGGATCTGGTCTTTGTGGTGGTCTTCGGCTGGGGAGTTGCAGGAGTTGCAACGGCCACGGTCATCGCCCAGTACACCAGCTGGATAATGAGCATGATCATATTAAAGAGAACACACCCCGAGCTGGAATGCCATTTCCTCGGCATAAGTTTTGATAAGACGGTGCTCAAGGAGATCCTGAGGATCGGCCTTCCCGCTGGCTTGCAGAATGCCCTTTATTCCATCGGTATTATGGTCATGCAGCCACTCATCAACAGCTGCGGAACCGTATTTATCGCAGGCTACAACGCGGCTATCAAGGTGGACGGCTTTGTGTTCATACCTTGTAACAGCATAGCTTCGGCAACCACCACATATGTGGCTCAGAATTACGGAGCGAACAGGCCTGACAGGATAAGGAGCGGCGTAATGGACATCACTAAGGTGACCATCGCCATGTGCGTAGTTCTTTGCGCCATAGTGCTGCCACTCCGTTCGGTGCTCATGGGCATGTTCACCAACGAGCCTCAGGTCATTGCAGCAGGTAACGCATACCTTGTAAGGGTCATACCATTCTATGTCATTTCAGCCCTGCAGTACATCTTCATCGCGCTGCTCAGGGGAATGGGCATATCCATGGTGCCTACGCTGGCCGCCCTTGCAAGTCTTTGGATAGGAAGAGTTCCTTCTGCTTATCTTTTGACCAATTTGTTCGGCCAGAACAATATGCACTGGTGCTATCTGATCGGATGGCTCTTCGGCCTTGTGATCATGGTGCCATATTATCTTATGAAAGTCTCCAAAGTAACCGCTAAAGCTGATGACGAGAATTAATGACTTAGGAGAAGACCAATGAACGAGAGCAAAGAATTCAAAAAAGATGCTTCCATCGTTTCTGCAGTTGGCATATTCGGCAACCTGATACTGACCGTATTCAAGGCGGTAGCGGGTATTATCGGCCATTCCAGCGCCATGGTCAGTGACGCTGTACATTCCGCTTCGGACGTTCTGAGCAGCATAATAGCCATAATCGGCATAAGGATCTCAGTTCATCCTTCAGATGAATCCCATCCCTACGGCCATGAGCGCTTCGAGCCAGTAGCGGCCATAATATTGGCGGTGATCCTGGCGGCCACCGGAGTATCCATCGGAACA
The DNA here is from genome assembly GCA_017394515.1 of Bacillota bacterium. Taxonomy (GTDB): domain Bacteria; phylum Bacillota; class Clostridia; order Peptostreptococcales; family Anaerovoracaceae; genus RUG754. The sequence goes on from JAFPXY010000029.1 coordinate 23,587, forward strand.
GAGGTAGGGGAAAAGATATTTTCCGGCGACTATAACTCCCTTGAGACTCCTTCCCTGATCGCTCTGATCGCGGCCATCGTATCCGTGGTTTCCAAGGAAGCCATGTACAGATACACCAAACACTACGCTGATAAGCATGATTCCAGCGCTTTAAAGGCCAGCGCTTGGGATCACAGAAGCGACGCCTTCTCATCCATCGGCGCTCTGATCGGTATCGCCGGTGCCAGACTGGGAGTCAAGGTTCTGGATCCCATAGCCAGTATCATCATCTGTCTCTTCATCTTAAAGGCAGCTTACAGCATCTTTATGGAAGCTGTCCAGAAGATGGTGGATCACGCCTGCCCGGAAGAAGTCCAGCAGGAGATCCGAGACTGCGTAAGTGCTCAGAAAGGAGTTGAGTCCATAGATGTTCTCAACACCCGCGAATTCGGGAACCGCATTTATGTGGATCTGGAGATAAGTGCTAACGGAAGTCTTTCCCTGAAGGAAGGCCATGAAATCGCTGAACGCGTTCATGATGCGGTTGAAGAGACCTTCCCTAAAGTAAAACATATTACCGTACATGTAAATCCTGTGGAGGTATGAAGTATGAGCAAGTTCCATATGACATGGGACATAGACAATATATATAAAGGCTTTGAAGACAAGGAATTTAAAGGCGCAGTGGAGAAGGCCGGGGGAGAGTTTTTTGCGCTCTCCAAGAGCAAAGAAATTACGGACGCTTCGGAACTGGCTGAGAAACTCGGCAGATTCCATGAGGCGGCGCTTTTGTTTTCAACGCCTGAGACCTACTTAAGCATGTGGAAGCGGACTCATGAGTCCGATGATGGCTTAGGATCTGCGGAAAAGATCATCGGCGACACAGCCCTTTTAAAGCAAAAGGCTTTATCCAAAATAGAGCACGATCTGGCAAACTTCGCTTTAACTAGACCCAGCGAAGAGGATCTTAAGGAAAGCGGACTCTTGCCCTATAGATACATGATAGAGGAGAGTATGAGGCTTGCCTCCCACAGACCGGCGCCTGAGATCTGGGATATGATGCTCAGTAAGCGCGAAAAGGGAAGCAAAGTTTGGGCAGAACTCAGGAACACCCTGGATGCTAAAGCTGAGGTCAAAGTCCCGCTGCCTGAAGGGGAGAAGATACTTTCCCTTGCCCAGGCAAGAGCGCTCCAGTCTTCCGGCGATCCGGACATCAGGAGGATCGCCTATGAGGCCGAGATAGCCTCATACCCTTCATGGGAAGGTCCTATGGCGGACTGTCTGAACGGCATAAAGGGTGAAGCTATCGATGAATTAGCACCTAAAAAATACGATTCCGTAAGGGACGAGATGCTGGATATCAACAAGATGAGCCAGGCCACTCTGGATGCTCTTCATGAGTCCATCGAGGCCCATCTGCCGTCCCTTAGAGATTATCTTAAGACGAAAGCAAGGATCCTGGGATGTAAGAAGGGCTTACCTTGGTATGACCTGGGAGCACCGCTTTCAAGAGAAGAAAATAGTATTAGCTATGACACCGCTCATGATATCGTAACGAAAGCCCTGGGGGACTTTTCCCATGAACTGGGGGAGCTGGCTGAGAGGGCCTTTGACTCTCGCTGGATCGACGCACTTCCGAGAAAAGGCAAATACAGCGGCGGCATCTGTTACGACATTCCTGCCTTAAAAGAAAACAGGATAATCGTCAATTACAATGGAAGTCTTCACGACGTGCTGACCGTGGCTCATGAACTGGGTCACGCGTACCACAACCGCCAGCTGGATGAGGCTCCTTTTATCCTGAGAGATGTGCCAACGCCCATCTGTGAAACGGCGTCTCTTTTCAATGAGACCATAGTTTCAGAGGCTCTCAGGAGGGAGCAGATCGACTCTGTAAAACTTCTGGATACGGAGCTCACGGAAGCTGTCCAGACGGTAATGGATATCTACAGCCGCTATCTCTTTGAGGACGCCTTCCTAAAGGAGAGGGCTTCCCGCAAACTTGCTTCATCTGAGATCTGCAGCCTCATGGTGAAGGCTCAAAAGAGAGTTTTCGGATATGCCCTGGACGCATCATGTCTCCATCCATATATGTGGATGAACAAGGTCCATTACTACATACCGGGATTTCACTATTACAGTTATCCATACTATTTCGGAATGCTCTTATCCAAAGGACTGTATTCAAGTTATCTGAAGGATAAGGAACATTTCCCTCTCAAATACAAAGCTTTCTTAGAAGCCAGCTCAAGGGCTTCTATTGAAGACGTTGCTTCTTTTGCAGGAATAGACGTTACTTCGACGGAATTCTGGGACGGCGCATTATCACAGATCGATGCCAAATGCGAGGAATTCTGCTCTAAGGCAATTTGATCATATTTCACATGGATATATAAAGAGCATCATGAAGAATATAGGTTTTACTTACAACAGTACAATTTGCGTTTCCTGCGGAGGCTGCCAGGTGGCTTGTCAGTCGTCTCACGGCTTAAATGCCGATGAGTTCTACCGTCGTGTAGTTATCATCAGTGACGAAAAGGGCCAGTCCCACGCATACTCCGGAAGCTGCAATCATTGTGAAGAACCTGCCTGCGTTCAGGCCTGTCCCACAGGAGCCATGTATGTGGACGAAAAAGAAGGCGTGGTCCTCCACGACGATGGCATCTGCATAGGCTGTGGTTGCTGCGTCTGGAACTGTCCTTACGGCTCGGTTTCCATTAGCTTAAGCAGGGGTGTTTCCCAGAAGTGCAACAGCTGTATTGAGCGCCGTGCAGAAGGTCTCGCACCTTACTGCGTAGCTGCTTGCCCCATGAACGCTATAGGCTGGAGAGATCACGAAGAAGGGGAAGGCTGGGAGAGACTTTCCGCATCCTTTTTACCTTCTCCGGATAAGACCCTTCCCACGACCCTCGGAAAGTTCAGAAGAGGAGGTGAGGAGGAATGAAGAAACGCTACGTCATCATAGGTGCAGGCATCGCGGGTATCACCGCAGCAGAAACCATTAGGTCTCTGGATCAGGACGGAGAGATCATGATCTTTTCAAATGAAAAGGAACTTCCATACTCCCGCCCCATGCTGAGCAAGTCGCCGCTTCTGTCCCTGGGGCTTAAATCTTTTGCGCTCCATGATGAGGAGTGGTACAGGGAGCAGAATATCGATCTTAGACTGGGCGTGAGCGTCGATAAGCTTGATGTGGAGGAGCAAAACATCCTCGCAGGAGGCCGATCCATAAGCTACGACAAGTGCATCATCGCATCAGGCGCCTCCAACTTCATCCCGCCCTTTAAGGGAAGGGAAGAGGTGGATATCTGCGATATCCGTAAAATTTCCGACCTCAAGCATCTGAGAAGACTGGCTTTCCCGGGAGGAAAGGCCGTGGTCATCGGAGGCGGAGTAATAGGCCTTGAAATGGCAGCGGAGATAAGAAGATACGGCATGGAGGTCACCGTGCTTGAAGCTATGCCAAGACTCATGCCGCGCTTAATAGATGAGAGAACATCAGACTTGCTTACTGAGAGACTTCCCTTTGAAGTGTTCACAGGAGTCAACATCCTTAAGCTGAGCCGAAAAGGTGAGGAAACGGTCATTGAAGATGATCAGGGCCGCAGCTGGAACTGCGATCTCCTCATAGTATCCTGTGGAGTGCGGGCAGACGTAAGCCTTGCACATGACGCGGGCATCGCATGTAACAGAGCCATCATGGTAAACCAGAAGATGGAGACCTCAGCCAAGAACGTCTATGCCTGCGGAGACTGCGCGGAGTTCGAAGGTTTTAACGCTGCTCTTTGGGGCGAAGGCCTTGCTCAGGGCGAAGTTGCAGGACGAAATGCAGCAGGAGATGAGAGCATCTATACCGGATGCGACACTTCACTGGTGATGATGATGGACGATCTGGGACTCTTTTCCATGGGAGACCTGGGACAGACCGGCGAAGGTTATGTCATAGAAGAGAGAGAATGGCAGCCTGAAGCCAGACTTCTCATCGACCCCAGAAGGCCGGAGAAGGAGGGCTTCAGCCGCAAGATATTCAAGGATGGCAAGCTTGTCGGAGCCGTTTTGATAGGAGATCTTACATCCATGAATGAGATCAAGGAAGAGATCTTAGGAAGGTGATTTGTGATGACCAATGGTGAAAATCTGATACGCTGGCATGCACTGCATGAGTTTTTCGAGGGCCTCCATGAGTGGAAGAAGGCTTCCGCCCTGGTGGGTCTTAACGAAGATATCAGTTTAGAAGAATACGAGCGCCTTCTCATGGGAACAGATGCGGACACCTACGTGCCTCTCTGGGCTTCAGCATGCCTTTCCGGAGAGGACATTCTTCTTAATGAGATCACCCTGGAGGTGATCAAATACTACAAGCAGTTCGGCTACAGGCCTGTGCGCATGGATGGCAACCCTCCCGACTACATCGGCGAGCAGTGCCGCTTTATGGAGTATCTCTACGCTTCTTCGGAAGACATGGAAAGCTGTGAGAACCAAGAAGCCGAGGAATTCCTGGACAGGTTTCTAATGCCTTGCGCATACAAGCTGGCCGAATGCGCAAAAAACTACAAATTCGAAGATAATTTAATAAGCGTCGTCAATCTTTTGCTGGACTCAGCCAAAGGTAAAGACGTAGCTGTGTTTTATGATGCAATAGATATTGAAGAGTTAAAGCGCAGGCGAGGAGAAGCTATACCTCTAGACTCTCTCCATACTGTAAGCCACGTGAGTTTCTGTGATTGCGGTAACAAGTGCAAGATGCTCTCCCAGGTCCAGGAGGGATGCGTATTATCCATTCTTCCAGACAAGGATTTCATGGGCAAGAGCTTTGCTGGCTGTCCCAGAGGACTGGCCTACCGCAGCACCTTCCTTTCCTCTCATCGCCTGCGCTATCCCATGATGAGAGTAGGGGAGCGAGGTGAGGGCAAATTCCGCAGAGTCTCATGGAGCATAGCGGAAGACTATGTGGCCCGGGAGGTAAAGCGCACCCGCGAAAGCTACGGACCTGAATCCAGGTTCGTGCTTCCTGCTGCAGGAAACTGCGCGCTGATCAGAGGAGACCGCCTCATCAAGCATCTCTTAAACATAGACGGAGGCTCTCTGGATTTCTATAATTTCTACAGTGCTTCATGTGCTGAGCATATTTTGCCCTACATTTACGGAACTTTATTCTGTGGATCTGCCGAAGAGCATCTTAAGGAGAGCAAGCTTCTGATCCTTTGGGGACATAATCCTGTGGCTACTCATTTCGGGGATCAACATGCTGAAAGTATAATAGCCGCCAAGGAAAAGGGCGCGAAGGTCATCGTCATCGATCCGAGACGTACGGATACGGCGGAGCTTTTCGCCGATGAGTGGATTCCCATCAGACCAGCTACGGACGGTGCTCTGTCTGATGCCATGGCTTACGAGATACTGAGCCGCGGCCTGGAAGATCGAGATTTCATAGACAAGTTCTGCATAGGTTTTGACGAGGAGCACATGCCGCCCGGCGTTCCCTATGGTGAAAGCTACAAAAGCTATCTCTACGGTGTCAAAGACGGAATCGTAAAGAACGCCAAGTGGGCTGAGCCCATAACAGGCATCCCCGAGAGCAAGATCATATCTCTTGCCATAGAATTCGCTACCACCAAACCTGCATGCCTGCTGCCCGGACTGGGTCCTCAGCGCACCCTCTCAGGAGAGCAGGCCACCAGAAGCCACGCCATGCTGGCCTGCCTTACCGGAAACGTAGGAAAGATCGGCGGCGGAGCAGGGGCTATAAACTATATCAAGGACGGATATCTTCCTGCCTTTAGCTTTGCATGGAAGGAAGTCGCCGATCAGGCGTCCATCCCAAGCTTTATCTGGACCAGAGCCATCGAAAGCCCTGAGACCATCACACCCAAGGATGGCCTTCTCAATGCTGAGAAGCTCAGCACCGGAATAAAGCTCATATTCAGCCTGGCAAGCGGAATCCTCCTTAATCAGCATTCGAATATAAACGAAACTGCCAGAGTCCTTAAGGGGCCTGATCTTGAGACCCTCATAGTTTCAGATATACTGATGACTCCGGGCTCGCGCTTCGCAGATCTGCTGCTTCCGGGAGTATCATTCTTTGAGACTGAGAACATCATGTTTTCCTGGTCCAGCGCAGACTACATGCTATATAACAGGCAGGCCGTAGAGCCGCTTTTCGGAAGCCTTTCGGAGTTCTACTGGATCCAGGAGGTCGCAAGACGCCTCGGTCTTCAGGAGGAATTCAACGATGGAAGGACTGATTCCCATAACACTTGGATAGAGAAGCTCTACGAAGACCACAGAAAGGCCAACGAGGGATATTTTCCTGACTTCCATACTGTAAGAGAAAATGGAGGTCTGGTACTTCCTGCCGTGGAGCGTGACGCTGCTTTTGCAAAAAATATCAAAGAGGGAATTCCCTTCGATACGCCCTCGGGCAAGATAGAGATCTTCTCCGAACGCTTATATAAAGGCGATCAGCTGCCGGGAATTCCTTGCTATACGCCAATCGAAGAAGGCGCGGAACAGGCCGGAAGCGGTCCATATCCACTTCAGTTGATCGGCTATCATTCCAAGAGACGCTGCCACTCCATCGGTGAAGGTAATTCTTATCTGAATAAGCTGGAACCACCCAGAGTCTGGATCAATCCCCTGGACGCTTCTAAGAGGGGCATATCAAACGGCGAGATGGTGGAAGTCTACAACGCCAGAGGAACCGTCAAAATAGAAGCCTTAGTCACCGAAAACATAGTAAACGGCGTGGTGGCCATGAGCGAAGGCGCATGGTATGCACCGGACGAGAAAGGAAGAGATAAGGGAGGCTGCATCAACGTGCTCACCATGACCCACAGGAATACTCCTTTCGCTCACGCCAATCCACAGCACACCAATCTGGTGGAAGTGAGAAAGGCGGAAAACTGAAATGGATGTTTCCAAGGTGAGCGGATGCGTCCTGGCAGGAGGCTCTTCCAAAAGGATGGGCACCGATAAAGCCCTGCTGAAGCTTGGAGATAAGACCTTCCTGGAGATACAGATAGATAAGCTTAAGAGCATGGGCATCGAGGACATCCTCTACGTGAGAGGTGAAGATGTGGAGGTGCCGGGAGCCAGACGAGTGACCGATCTTTATCCTGAGAGAGGTCCCTTAGGAGGAATACACGCAGGACTTCAGGCCTGCGAGAACAATTGCTGTCTCTTCCTCGGAGTAGATGTGCCTCTGGTTCCGGAGGACTTTCTCAAGGAACTCATAGTACGACACGCATCAGGGATCACCATAGCTCAATCAGAAGGATACGACGAGCCCCTCATAGCCATCTATGACGCCGAACTTGCGGATGTGATACCGCCACTTATCAAGGATCACGGCGCGCCGGTGCGTGAACTGTTTAAATATGCGCCGCTCCGCCGGGTTCCATACACCGGGCCCGAAGGCCTTCTTAAAAACTGCAATACCCCAGAGGATTATGCTGAAACCTGTCAGACTTCCAAGCAATACTTATAAAACCATAGCGCAGGCCTAAGCCTGCGTTAGCCACATTACAGATCTTTTAGGGAAAGTTCACGGGAGAAAAAATGAAACTCATAGATACCAAAGATGCCGTAGGGCAGGTGCTCTGCCACGACATTACACAGATAATAAAGGACGTGAAGAAAGGCCCTGCCTTCCGCAAGGGACACGTCATAACCGAGGCTGACATAGACCTGCTGCTGTCCCTTGGGAAGGAGCACATCTACGTCTGGGAAAAGGACGAAACCATGCTTCATGAAGATGAAGCCGCCCAGATCCTGGCGAATATTTGCATGGGCCATAACACCTATCAGAATCTGCCTTCAGAAGGTAAGATCGAGATCTTCAGCAACATGGATGGCGTGCTCAGAATAGACAGAGAGGCCCTTATGGCCGTAAACACCATGGACAGGATGATGATCGCTTCCCGCCATGGAGACCGACCCATCAAGAAGGGCGACAAGATCGCAGGCACCAGGATAATTCCCCTGGTGATCGAAAAAGATGTCATGAATACGGTCAAGACCCGGGTCGGAAACCTTAAAATATTCAATGTCGAGCCTTACATCCCTAAGAAGGTAGGTATCGTTACCACGGGAAACGAGGTCATGTACGGAAGGATTGAAGATACCTTCACGCCGGTGGTAAGGGAGAAGGTCACCGAATACGGAGCGACCATCTTGGGAGAAAAGATCTCCGGAGACGATCCTGAGATGATCATCTCGTCCATCAGGGAGCTCCTTGATAAAGGCGCGGAGATGATTTTTTGCACAGGAGGCATGAGTGTGGATCCTGACGACAGGACGCCTCTTGCCATAAAGACAGTTGCAGATGAGGTGGTGACCTACGGAGCACCTGTGCTTCCTGGAGCCATGTTCATGCTGGGATATATCGACGGGGAGATACCCATCATGGGACTGCCCGGCTGCGTAATGTACGCGGGCCGCACCATATTTGATCTGGTCCTTCCCAGGATCATGACGGGAGAGAAGATTACCAGAGAGATATTTGACTCATACGGTGAGGGAGGACTTTGCCTTGGGTGCAAAGTATGCAACTTCCCCAACTGCGGATTCGGAATATAGATTATGATCGATAACTTTGGGCGCAAAATAGAATATATGAGGATTTCTGTTACGGATCGGTGCAATCTTAAGTGCAGATATTGCATGCCCCATGGAATAAAAAAGATACCCATGAGGGATATTCTGACCTACGAGGAGATCATATCCATAGCTGAAGCGGCCGTGGACCTTGGCATAAACCGTTTCAAGCTTACAGGAGGAGAACCTTTGGCCAGAAAGGACATCGGAACTCTGGTGGAGGGTCTTAAAGGCATACCGGGGACTGAAGAGGTCACCCTGACCACCAACGGTGTAATGCTAATGGACCACTTGGACGAGCTCATAGAGGCCGGACTCAACGGGGTGAACATATCCATCCAGTCTACGGACTCTGACCGTTATGGTGGGATCACGGGCGGAGGCGACCTGGAGAAGGTACTGAGAGCCATAGTAGCGGCGTCAAGGAGTCCGCTCAAGGTCAAGCTGAACTGCGTTCTCCACAGGGACATAGAAGATGAGGATGTAACAGGTCTCATAGAACTTGCCAGCGCAAATAACGTTGACATTCGTTTCATCGAAATGATGCCCATCGGCATGGGTAAGTCCTGGAGAGGGATGGATAGAGAGAAAGTCGTAAGAGTGATCGAAGATGAATTCGGGAAGCTGGAACCCTTAGACGGCCGAAGGGGAAACGGACCTGCCAGGTATTACGGCTTACCCGGAAAGGATATAGCCGTTGGCTTTATCCTTGCTTTAAGCGAGGGGTTCTGCGAGGAGTGCAACAGGGTCAGACTGGATTCCAAGGGGAAACTCAGGCCATGTCTTGGGTATTCAGAGGGCACGGACCTGAAACCCTATCTTAAGGCAGGCAAGGCTGAACTCAGAGAAGCCATGAGAAAGGCTGTCTTAGAAAAGCCCGAGAGGCATTGCTTTAGTGAAAGGGATACTTCGGATAATATGATCTCCATAGGAGGATGAGATGGGAAAACTTGCAGGTATAAATATAAGTGAAAGGCGAGGCATTGCCAAAAGACCCGTTGAGAGTGCGGAGCTTTTAGAAGCCCACGGACTCAAAGGAGATGCCCACGCGGGAAACTGGCATAGACAGGTAAGCATCCTAGGCCTTGAGAACATAGAAAGATTCAGGGAGAAAGGCGGAAAGGTGGACTTCGGAGCCTTCGGAGAAAACCTCATCATAGAAGGTTTTGATCTGAACAGCATCCCCGTGGAGACCTTGATCAAAGTCGGAGAAACCGAACTTAAGATCACCCAGATAGGAAAGGACTGTCACACTCACTGCGCCATCTACGACATGGTGGGAGAATGCATCATGCAGAGGGAAGGGATCTTTGCTGAAGTGATCAAGGGAGGAACTATCCAGGTCGGAGATCCGGTGGAAATAGAGGTTCCTTCTTATGACAGACCCTTCAGAGCGGCCAGGATAACCATGAGTGACAAGGGCTCTAAGGGTGAGAGAGTGGACACCAGCGGACCTTTGGTGGATGAGATGCTTAGGGCCGCAGGATATGAAATGGTGGAGATGATCTTGATTCCCGATGAAGGAGAATTGATAGAGAAAGAACTGATCCGCCTGTCAGATCAGAGGCAGGTTGATCTCATAATAACCACAGGAGGTACGGGATTTTCTGTAAGGGATGTGACGCCTGAAGCAACCATAAAGGCATGCGACAGGATGGCCCCGGGAATATCCGAAGCCATAAGGGCATATTCACTTACCAAGACCATCCACGGCATGCTGAGCCGAGGAGTGTCAGGTATCAGAGGAAGGACTCTCATCATCAACCTTCCGGGAAGCGAGAAAGCTGTAAGGGAATCTTTGGAATACATACTTCCTGCTCTTAAGCATGGGCTGGAAGTATTAAGAGGATCCGCCACGGAATGCGGCTCCAAATAAAGGAGAAAACTATGAAAAAAATATACGCGATCATACTGGCTATAATTATTGTCATGGGCTTTACGGCCTGTGGCACATCTCAAGAGGGCAGCTCTTCAGGTAAAATCGAAGTCAGCGTCTTTGTGGCAGCCAGCCTTAATTCTGTAATGGAAGAATTGAAAGCTGAGTTTGAAGCTGAGCATGAGGATGTAACCATTCTCATAAACGCAGACAGTTCAGGAGTCCTCATGACCCAGATTCAGGAAGGAGCGGCCTGCGATCTTTTCTTCAGCGCGTCCCAGAAGCAGATGAATATTCTTGAAGAAGAGGGCATGCTTCTTGAAGGGACCAGGAAGAACGTCTTAAATAATAAGCTGGTGGTTCTGACTCAGGCAGACTCAGATACAGAGGTCACAGGCATCACAACTTTGGGGAAAGCTTCAAGCATCGCCCTGGCAGGAGGCAGCGTGCCTGCGGGGGATTATACCAGACGAGCACTGGTCCATCTGGGAATGCTCGATGAAACTGACGAACCCGGGGCTTACACCACCCAGGAAGTTTCCGACGCTTTAGGCGGAGTTGAGATCAGTGAACAGAGCAACGTCAGCAAGGTCCTAACAGCGGTGGTCGAGGGTTCCTGCGAGGTGGGCACCACCTATCTTTCGGACACATATGGCCAGGAAGAAAAGGTCAGGATCATCGAGGAAGTGCCCTACGAGGTGACAGGAAATATCATATATCCCGCAGCCCTGATAGCTAACCCGGACGCATCTGATGAGGAAGCAAGCGCTGCGGCGGAGTTTTTTGGATTTATTACAGGTGACAGAGCAAAAGAATTGTACGCGAAGCATCTCTTTGACCCGGATGTAGAATAGAATTAGAAGGCGATGGAAGGCATCATGGATGTACTGAGGGAGCTGGATTGGAGCCCCCTCATCATATCTCTCAAAACAGGAATAGTAGCCACCATCATATCCTTTTTCTTAGGGATATACACGGCAAGGAAGGTCATCAGATTGAAGCCCGGGACCAAGGCTTTCGTGGATGGCCTGTTTACCATGCCCTTGGTGCTTCCGCCCACGGTGGCAGGCTTCATCCTGCTTCTGATATTTTCCAGAAGGAGGGCCTTTGGCATGTTCTTAGAGAGCACCTTCGACATCAGGGTGGTACAGACCTGGACAGGCTGCGTCATAGCTGCCATAGTTATAGCATTCCCACTCATGTACAGAAATGCTCGGGCAGCCTTTGAACTCGTGGATCCTGACCTGGTAAACGCGGGAAGGACTTTAGGAATGAGCGAGACGTCCATATTCTGGAAGGTGGTCATGCCTACGGCGGGCCCCGGCATAGCCTCCGGGACTATCCTCACCTTTGCCAGAGCCATGGGCGAGTACGGCGCCACCTCCATGATCGCCGGAAACATCCCCGGGAAGACCGGCACCATTTCCCAGAGGATCGCCCTGGTCATTCAGGACGGAGACTTCCTGACGGCAGGCATCTGGGTAATCATAGTCATCGTCATAGCTTTTTTGATGATTTTTGCCATAAACCTTATCATCAGCAAAAAATCCAAGAACGTAAGGAGATGGTAGCGATGAAACTGGATCTCAATATACGTAAAACCATAGGCGATTTCAAACTGAATATGGAGTTTTCAAGCGAGGCTGATAAGATAGGGATCTTAGGAGCATCCGGTTCCGGCAAGAGCATGACTTTAAGGTGCATCGCAGGCATAGAGACACCGGACAGCGGAGTGATCACCCTGGACGGCAGGACTCTCTTCGATTCATCTAAGAAGATCAACGTGAAGCCTCAGGATAGGGAGATAGGCTATCTTTTCCAGAACTACGCTTTGTTCCCGGCCATGACCGTAAAAGAAAACATCAGATGCGGCATAAGAGATAAGGACAGAAAAACCGATAGCGAGGTGAATACATACATAGAGCAGTTCGATCTGAAGGGCCTGGAAGGACGCTATCCTCATGAGCTCTCAGGAGGACAGCAGCAGAGGGTGGCACTGGCCAGGATCATGGCGGGCAAGCCCAAGCTGGTCCTTCTGGATGAACCTTTTTCGGCATTGGATTCATACCTAAAGGATAAGATAAGGAAGCAGACCGTTACAGCCCTTGAAGAATCAGGCATAAGTATAATTATCGTTTCCCACGATAAGGACGATCTCTTAAGCCTGAGCGATGAGATATTCATCATTCATGAGGGTGAGGTGGTGACTGACCCTAAGACCGAAGAAGCCGCTCAGCTCATGGGCTTCAGTGAATTAAACGAAGGAGATAAGATGGAATTTACACATTTTGACAGTGAAGGAAACGCCAGAATCGTCGATGTGTCCCAGAAGGAAGTGACCCACAGGGTCGCGGAAGCTGCCGGCATCATCAAAGTAAGCCAGGAGATCATGGATGCCATACTCGGCAAAAAACTCAAAAAAGGAGACGTGTTCACCGTGGCCCAGATCGCAGGCATTATGGCTGTGAAAAAGACGCCGGAACTCATACCTTTATGCCACAGCTTGGCCATTACCAACGTGGAAGTTAAATTTGAAGTGAATGAAGAACGAAGTGAGATCGAAGCCCGCTGCAAGGTGGAAACCGATGGCAAGACGGGAGTCGAAATGGAAGCCATGACGGGCGTATCCACGGCGCTCCTCACCATCTATGACATGTGTAAAGCCATAGACAAGGGCATGATCATCAGCGATGTGAGGCTTATCATGAAGTCCGGCGGTAAAAGCGGCCTCTATGAAGAAGGCCCGAAATAAAAAAACACTTGGATGTTTAAATTTTTTATGATATAGTCAAATGGGCAATTAGCCAAAAGTATTGATCGATAAAGGAGGCAAGTATATGTCTTGCACAACAGTTTTATTGGGTAAAAAAGCGACCAACGACGGTTCTACCATGATCGCCAGGACCGACGATGGCCATTTTGACGTGAAAAAAATGGTCGTAGTGGAGCCTAAGGACCAACCCAGAAAGTATAAGAACGTTAACGGACATCTGGAGATCACACTTCCGGATAATCCCATGAGATATACAGCATGTCCCAGTGTGGACCCTTCCAATGGCGTCTGGCCGGCTACGGGAATCAACGAAGCAAACGTTGGTATGACCGCCACCGAGACCATAACCACCAATCCCAGGGTACTTGCCGCGGATCCTCTGGTTCAGTACGTCAAAGCTAAGAAAAGAGGAGAAAAGGACATTCCCGGAGGAATCGGTGAAGAGGATATTTTGCTCCTGGTGCTGCCGTATATCAGATCCGCCAGAGAAGGCGTGCTTCGCCTGGGCGAACTTCTGGAAACCTACGGAACCTACGAGAACAACGGTATTTGCTTCAACGATAAGGACGAGTGCTGGTGGCTGGAGACCATAGGCGGACATCACTGGATCGCAAGAAGGGTAAAGGACGAGGAGATCGTCATCATGCCCAACCAGTTCGGCATGGACAGATTCGATTTCGACGACGCCTTCGGAGCTCAGAAGGAAAACCTTTGCTCCGCAGACCTCAGGGAATTCGTAAAGGATAACTTCCTGGATCGCGGCCTGGAAGGCGAGTTCAATCCCAGAGACGCCTTCGGTACCAGATCTTCTCACGACCACGTGTACAACACTCCGAGAGCGTGGTACATGGGAAGGGCCATTTGCCCTACCAAGTACAAATGGGACGGCGAGGATGCGGACTTCACGCCCGTAAGCGACAATATTCCCTGGTCCTTCGTTCCCGAGAGAAAATTCGCAGCTGAGGATGTGGCGGAACTTTTGTCATCTCACTACGAAGATACGCCTTACGATCCTTTCTCAAAATACTCAACGAAGCCGGGCATCTACAGACCCATCGGCATCAACAGGACCGGCGTTACCTCCATCTGCCAGATCAGAGGCTACATGCCCGAAGAACTCATGGCAGTAGAGTGGGTATGCTTCGCATCCAGCACATACAGCGCCTTCGTTCCTCTCTATACCAACGTGAAGAAGGTTCCTAAATATTTCTCAGATGTCACCATGGACACCACCACTGAGAACCTCTACTGGGCAAGCAGACTCATCGGAGCTTTGGCAGATCCCTGCTACGGACAGAGCATAATGTACGTAGCTGCATATAAGGATACTGTGGCAGCCAAGGGTCGCAAGCTGATCATGGAATATGATAAGAAGATGATGGATTCCGGCAAGTTCGATCTCTATGAAGAGGCCAACGAGAAGATCGCAAACATGACCAAGGAAGAGACCACCAAGTGCTTGAATTCAGTCCTTGGATTTGCATCCAACATCATGAGAAACGGCTACAACAGAGCTGATAAGTGTTAAAGCACAGGAGATATACATGTTATTCCCATTAAATAAGAAAATTATATCAAAAAAATCACTCGTGATCTTATTGATGATCCTGGTGGTATTGTGTTTTGCGGGTCGTGTGGACTGTGACAAAGCCTTTGCACAGGACAACACAGAAAGCGCAGAGATCAATGCTGAAGATCCGCCGGTGGAACCACCGGTAGACCCTGTAGAAGTCAAGAACGGCTGGGTCGAAGAAGACGGAGCCATGTACTACTATGTGGACGACGTAAAGGTCTTAGACGCCTGGGTCGACGACAACGGAGCCAGATACAGGGTGGACAAGGACGGCAAAATGATCAAAAGCGCCTGGTTCGATGAAAATGGCGACAGATACAGACTGGGTAAAGACGGTAAGATGATCAAAAGCGCCTGGGTCACTGTCGATGGCAATCAGTACTGGATAGGCAAATACGGCAAACTTATAACTGACGCCTGGGTAAACTACAATGACGCCAAGTACCGTGTCGATAAAAACGGTAAAATGATCAAAAGTGCTTGGGTCACTGTCGGTAACGATAAATATTATTTAAAGAAAGACGGCAGGATGGCCACCAGCCTGTGGATCAAATGCGAAAACGGCTATAAACGTGTAGATGAAAATGGCAAACTCCTTACAGATCGCTGGATTAAGAGCAGAGGATACTGGTATCATTTGAAAGCCAATGGTTACAGATCTTACAGCTGCTTTGTAAAAGACAGTAAGGGAATATGCTGGGTTAATTCCAGCGGTAAGTCAGTCGCCAAGAAGTGGATCACCTACAAGGGAAACAAGTACTATATCGGTTCCGGACGACACCTGTTCACAAGTCAGTGGGTCAAGTGCGCCAAGGGATATAAATATGTGGACTCCAAGGGCAGACTCCTTACCAGCCGTTGGCTTAAGAAGGACGGACATCTGTATTACCTTAAATCCAGCGGCTACAGAGCTGTGAGCCAGTTCGCCAAGAATTCCAAGGGCTACCGCTATCTCAATAGCAAGGGCAGAGTAATCTATGATAAATGGATCACCCATAATGGCTATCGCTACTACATCAAGTCCAGCGGCTATAGAGCCGAGAGCCAGTGGATAAGCCTCAAGGCCGGCAAGCGCTGGGTGGACAGTAAGGGAAGAGTCGCAAAAAATAAGTGGGTCAAGATAAAGGGCAACACCTACTATTTCAACTCCAAGGGCTACATGGCAAAGAGCAGATGGGTCAAGAACGATAAGGGCAAGCGTTACGTGGACGAGAAGGGCAGAATGTACCACAGCAAGTGGACCAAGATGGACGGTCACTGGTACTATTTCCAGAGCGACGGATACATCTATGCTAAACCCTATGTCTTCATTAGCATCGGATCCCAGTACCTGCATTATTACAGCAAGGGTAAGCTGGTAATGAGCACTCCCATCGTAAGCGGCAGGCTGTATCCTAAGAGCCACGACACACCGAGAGGAACCTTCCATCTTAACGGCAAAGCCAAGGAAGTGCACCTCATCGGAATGGAAGATGACGGAGTCACCGAATATGATTCCTTCGTATACTACTGGATGCCTTTCAAAGGCCATGTCTTCGGAATTCACGACGCCACCTGGAGAGGTGCCTTTGGCGGAGACATCTACAAGTACAACGGTTCTCACGGATGCGTTAATCTGCCTCTGGGCAGCGCCAAGAGACTCTACGAACTCATTTCAGTAGGTACTTTGATCAGGATACATTGAAAGTATGCGGCAAATTTTTTGCTGCATTAAAAAAGGCTGTCATGAGACAGCCTTTTGTAGTATCCAAACAATTTTACGTAGTGACTGCTTTAGCACATCATGGTATAATAAACGAAGGTTGGAAAGGAGGCATACTGATAATGGAAGAAAAAATCAAATATACCGAATATATTAAGTCTATGGACACATCTGAGGTGAGCAGATGCTATATTTGTCACGACCCGGTATGTACCAAGGTATGTCCTCAGAAAGCTCCTGTCGGAGATATCTTAAGATCTTTCTATTTTGAAAACTATATCGGTGCCATCGAGAAGATAGGCAATACGGATTGTACATATTGCAATGCCCCTTGTGAGAAAGCATGCGTCCTAAAGAATGACGGTATTCCCATCAGGATAGGACGTTTGAACATGGAGCTTGCTGCCAGCAGTAAGTATCTGCCGGAGAAAAGAATCGAAGAAGTGGATCTGTCCGCGGAAATCTGCGGCATCAAACTTGATAATCCCTTCCTGCTTTCTTCTTCCGTCGTTTCAAGCACCTACGACATGTGCAAAAGAGCCTTTGAAGCAGGCTGGGCAGGAGCGTCCTTTAAGACCATCTGCAATTTCCCCCAGCATGAGGCTTCACCGAGGTTTTCGGCTATCAGGAGCCATGCCAATTCCTTCTGTGGATTTAAAAACATAGAGCAGCTCTCTGACCACAGCGTGGAGGAGAACATGGAGATCTTCAGGAAACTCAGAGAAGAGTTCCCCACCAAGGTCATCGTAGCTTCTATCATGGGTCAGAACGAAGCGGAATGGACAACCTTAGCAGCTAAGTGCGAGCAGGCCGGAGCTTCGGTTATCGAGTGTAATTTCTCATGTCCTAACATGGAATCCGACAGCCTGGGAATAACCATAGGCCAATCCGAGGAACTGGTGGAGAAGTTCACCAGAGCAGCAAAGAAGGGCACGAGCCTTCCTGTCCTTGCGAAACTTACTCCCAACATTACGGATATGGTTCCTCTGGCATTGGCAGCCAAGCGCGGCGGTGCGGACGGCATTTCCGCCATCAACACCATAAATTCCATCACCGGCGTGGACATCGATACTCTGGTGGCCCAGCCGGCGGTGCAGGGCAAGTCCATAGTCGGCGGATATTCCGGACCGGCGGTCAAGCCCATAGCATTAAGGTTCATCTCGGACCTTAACGGATGTGAGGACTTAAAGGGCCTTCACATCAGCGGCATGGGAGGCATCGAGACTTGGAGAGACGCTCTGGAATTCATGCTTCTCGGAGCTGGAAGCGTTCAGATCACCACTGCTGTCATGCAGTACGGCTATAGGATCATCGATGATCTTATCCAAGGCTTAGCAGAATATATGAAGCGCAAAGGAATCGCGTCCATCAAGGATCTCGTTGGCGGCGCCAGCAGAACCGTAGTCGACCATAGGAGCATTGAGAGAGACACCATAGTCTTCCCGGTGATCAATACTGATCTTTGCAATGGCTGCGGCAGATGCTATGTGTCATGCATGGATGGCGGTCATCAGGCTATAGAATTCGATCCTGAGACACGCAAGCCCAAACTGAACGGAAGCAGATGCGTGGGATGCCACCTTTGCAGGCTGGTTTGCAGGACAGGCGCCATAGGAGTAGCGCCTAAGGCTATCCACAGACCCTGAAGAGGATTTTTTGCGCAGATACGCAAATAACAAATAGAGAAAAGGAGAAATTAATATGGAATTATGTGCACGTAAAGACGTACCCATTGAAGAAACCTGGGATCTGTCCCTGATCTTTGCTGATGAAAAGCAGATGTGGGACGCGCTTGAAGAACTGAAAAAAGCGGTCCAGAGACTGGTTGATACATATGCAGGTAAGCTGAATACTGCGGATAACATCGTTCAGTGCCTGGACGATATGGAAGCGATCCTTCCTGAGATGTCGCGCATCTGGCAGTACTCCGGCCTTGCGGTGGAAACCGATTACACCGACAATAAGATCCGCGAGCGCGAAGAAAAAGTGGGCGATGAGATGACTCGCCTGTCCAAGGACATGTCTTTTGTGGACAGTGAGATAATTCTGGCTCCTGATGAGGAGCTGGAAGCAGCCGTTAAAAAGGCCAAGGGCTGCCGCAGATATCTGGAAGATCTCATTGCCAAGAAGGAGCACATGCTCTCTCCCGAGACAGAGAAGACTCTGGCTGCCTTGGGCAGATCCTTTGAGGTGCCCTATACCATTTACAATACCCTGAAACTGGCGGACATCGACTTCAAGCCCTTTACCGCAGGCGGCAAAGAATATCCCATGGGATACTCGCTCTTTGAGGACGATTACGAGTATGAAGAAAACACAGAGGTGAGAAGGGCAGCTTTCCGCAACTTCTATGACACTCTGAAGAAATACGAAAACACCACGGCAGCAGCCTATAACTCCCTGGTCAGCCAGGAAAAGGTCATGGCTGAGCTGCGCAAGTTCAACGACGTCTTCGACAGCCTGCTTTTCGAGCAGAAGGTGACGAGGGAGATGTACGATCGTCAGATAGACGTGATCACAGAGCGTCTGGCTCCGCACATGCGCCGCTTCGCCAAGCTCCTTCAGAAAAAGCACGGCCTGGACAAGATGACTTTTGCTGATCTTAAGATCGCTGTGGATCCTGAGTACGATCCCAGAGTCACCATCGAAGAGTCCCACAAATACGTCCGCGAAGGCCTCTCCATCCTTGGCGAGGATTACGTGGAAATGATAGACCGCGCTTACAGAGAGCGCTGGATAGATTTCGCAAAAAACAAAGGCAAGAGCACCGGCGGCTTCTGCTCGGATATCTTCCGCCTCAATTCCTATATCCTTTTGAACTGGAATGACCGTATGGCAGACGTATTCACCGTAGCTCACGAGCTGGGACACGCAGGGCAGGGAATGTACAGCGATGAAGCACAGTCATATTACGACTGCGAGCCATCCCTGTATCTCGTAGAAGCTCCTTCGACCATGAACGAGCTGCTTCTGGCCAATAGCCTTTTGAAGAGCAGTGAAGACAAGCGCTTCCGTCGTTGGGTGCTTTCCAGCATGATCTCCAACACCTACTATCACAACTTCGTGACCCACTTAAGGGAAGCCTGGTATCAGCGTGAAGTATATAAGATCATAGATGCAGGCGGCAGCGTAAACGCAGACGTTCTTAACGACCTGTTCCGCAAGAATCTGGAACTTTTCTGGGGCGATGCCGTAGAGATTCCTGAGGGCGCTGAGCTCACCTGGATGCGCCAACCGCATTACTACATGGGACTCTATCCGTACACCTACAGCGCAGGCCTTACAGTTGCCACCCAGGCAATGCTTCGCATCAGAGAAGAGGGTGAACCTGCAGTTAAGGATTGGAAAGCATTCCTGGCTGCTGGCGGATCAAAGAATCCTGTGGACATGGCTAAGATAGCAGGCTTTGATATCTCCACGGACGGCCCGCTGAATGCTACCATCGACTATATCGGATCCATAATTGACGAGATCTGCAAACTGACAGAGGAGATAGACGGTATCACTATTTAACGCATTAGGAGGACTTTCTTGTGAAAAACATTAAAGTGGACTATTTCAAGTTCGGACAGGGCGAGGAGACCTTTGTGATCCTGCCCGGTTTAAGCGTTCAGAGTGTCATGGGCTTCGCTGGTTTAGTGGCTGACGCATATAAGGTGCTGGGGGATAACTATACATGTTACCTCTTCGACAGAAACAAGGAACTGCCCGAAACCTATTCAATTCACGAAATGGCTGAGGATAGTGTTTCAGCAATTAAGGAACTTTGCCTTAAGAAGGTCAATCTCTTCGGCGCTTCCCAAGGCGGCATGATGGCCATGGATATCGCCATCAATCACCCTGAGCTTGTGAGTAAACTGGTGCTCGGTTCCACATCCGCCGCTTTAAATAGCGAGCAGTTCGAAACAATTGATAAGTGGATCGACCTTGCCAAGGCAGGGGACAGCGAAGGCTTGTACCTGGCTTTCGGAGAAAAGGTGTATCCGGAAGCGGTCTACGAGCAGTCTAAAGAACTCCTGGTGGGAGCAGCCAAGACAGTGACAGACGAAGATATGAGTCGCTTTGTGATCCTGGCAGAAGGCATGAGAGGATTCGATTTGAGCGGCGATCTTGGTAATATTGAATGCCCCGCACTGGTCCTCGGTTCCAAGGACGACCAGGTGGTGGGAGCGGAAGCCTCGCAAAGTATGGCAGATAAGCTGAAGGACTGCGAACTCTACATGTACGAGGGCTTTGGCCACGCAGCCTACGATACCGCACCGGATTACAAAGACCGCATATTGGAGTTTCTTAAGAAGGAAAGATAAATGACTGAGGCTATCTTCAAATAGATAGCCTTTTCTGTTGTGAAAAAAGTGCCAGATACATGTAATCCGCCAAAACATTTGATTTCAGAAATTTCTGAACATTCCGAATGTTCTGAATCCCCACTTTTCACTATGAAGGTTAGTTGTTTCAGTCGATATGAATACTGAATACGCACCAAAAATCAACCCCAGGTTGAGTTGGCTGTTAAAATAAGCGCTGGTCACAGGACAACAAATTTGCTATCATATACATGACAGCGCTGATCTAAGCAAAAAAGGAGAAAAACAATGGAACTTACAAATAAATTACGCAGCCTGCGCACATCTCGCGGAATCACTCAGGAAGCTCTGGCCACAGCCATGGGAGTTACAGCTCAGGCGGTCTCCAAATGGGAGCGCGGAACCACAATGCCGGACGTGAGTATTTTGCCGGAATTGGCGGTATTTTTCGGAGTGTCTCTGGACGAGCTTTTCGGCCTCACGGAAGAAAAAGAATTTGACCGCATCCAGAACGTGATCTGGGACAAAAGACTTTTATCTCACGATGAATTCGACCAGGCAGAACGTTGGATCGATGAAAAGATCGCAGCAGGGTACCGCACAGCGGAATGCCACAGACTGAAAGCTGACCTTTACAATCATCAGGCAGACTTCCTCAAGGAAGCTGCAGCTGAAGAGGCCAAGGCAGCTCTTGCTATCGATCCGAACAACAGGGATGCACTTTCAGAACTTAATGGAGCCATGAATGGTTTCATTCCTGACTGGTGCGTGAGAAATCACTATAAACTGATAGAATACTTACAGGACTTCATCAAGAAGCATCCTGAAAACAGGAGCGCACACATGTGGCTACTGGATAATCTGTTTGACGACAGACGCTTCGATGAAGCGGAAGCAGTACTTAAGAGCATGGCGAAGGTGGATGACTCATACCGTACGAATTTTTACAGGGGATTGATCCTCTGGTATCAGGGAAAGGCTGATGAGGCTCACGCAATCTGGGAGAAGCTCCCTGAAGAATTCCCGGAGGATTGGCTTGTATATCTGAGCCTTGCTGACGTGGCTGTCATGGAACTCAGATATGATGACGCCGTCGAGTTGTATCGTCAGGCAAAGGAGCACCAGCAGTCACCTAAATTCGTGGACTGTCTGGAATCCATGGCCATGGTATATGAGATACAGGGTAAATACGACGAAGCAATAAAAGCCCTTGAAGAGGAACTTGAACTCCTGGCCAACGAATGGGACACCACAGAGGGAGAGACCGCAGATAAAATCAAACGCTGGATCAAAGAACTTAAGGCAAAATAAATAAAAAAGGCGAAGCAATTAAGCATGAGATGAGGTGCAATTATGATCGAGATACTCAAGAAAAGATTTGAAGACAACATGACACGCCATCCCGGTCTGAAGTGGGAGGACGTCGAGGCGCGCTTAAGCGAAGGCGCCCTTGAGATATTAAAAAAGATGGAAGAGACCGGAGGAGAACCTGACACCATCGGAGTTGATGCAGAGACCGGAAAACTCATCTTTTGCGACTGTTCGAAGGAAACGCCGGAAGGCAGAAGAAGTCTTTGCTACGATGAAGAGGCTTTGATGAAGCGCAAAAAAAATCCTCCTTCAGGAAGCGCCATGAAGCAAGCTGAGGATATAGGTGTTAAACTTATGCCGGAAGAACTGTATCGCAGACTGCAGGAGGTCGGCGAATTCGACCTTAAGACATCCAGTTGGATCGAAACTCCTGTCGATATCAGAAAACTGGGCGGCGCACTTTTTTGCGAGAGGCGCTATGGCGCAGTATTTACCTTCCATAACGGAGCAGATTCATATTATTCAGTACGCGGTTGGAGAGGGTACGTTCTGCTTTAAAATATGCAAAAAATTAAATTACTCCATGCCGAAAAATCGGTGTGGAGTTTTTTTGAAACAAGTGGTTGACACGATGTCAACCAGGTGCTATAATACAAATAGTTGACACGGTGTCAACCAAAGTAAAAAGGAGATAACACCATGTTTAAAGGAACACCGGAAATCGTAGCACAGAGACGAGAGGAGATCGTCAATGCTTGCGAGAAGCTTTATCAGACCATGAGCTTCAAGGATATAAAACTGAAGGACATCGGAACGGAGACGTCATTCTCCCGTCCGACCATATACAACTATTTCCAGACGAAGGAAGAGATATTCCTGGCGCTTTTCGAAAGAGAGTACATAAGATGGAACGCTGATCTGGAGAGCATTCTTAACAGTGACCAAAGGTACACCAGAGATCAACTAGCCGAGCAGATCGCGAAAACTCTTGAGAAACGAGAACAGCTCTTGAAACTCCTTTCCATGAATACTTACGACATGGAAGCCGAGAGCCGCGAGGAACTGCTGGCAGACTTCAAGCACGCCTACGGAAAGTCCCTTGGGCTTTTCAGGGCGATCCTTAAGAAGCATTGCCCGGAGATAGCTGAAGCGGAATTGGAAGGAATCGTTTACGTGTTCTTCCCATTCATGTTCGGCATCTATCCCTACTCGGAGGTGACTGAGAAACAGAAGAAGGCTATGGAAGCTGCCCAGGTAGGCTTCCGGAAGCACACGATCTACGAAATAACATATAACTGCTTAATCAAGCTTTTGAATAATTAATGAGGAGGACCAAATGGCAAATAAGATATTAGTGGCGGTGTTTTCCGCCAGCGGAGTGACTAAGAAAGTAGGACAGGAGATCGCGAGGATTTCCGGAGGAGATTTCTTCGAGATCGAACCTAAAGAAAAATACACAAAGAGCGACCTTAACTGGCTCAGCAGAAAGAGCCGCAGCAGCGTGGAGATGAATGATCCATCCAGCAGACCGGAGATCGCAACAAGCGTTTCCAACATGGACGAATACGACACGGTAATCATAGGCTTTCCCATCTGGTGGGGCGTCGCACCCAGGATCATCGAGACCTTCCTGGAGAGCTATGATTTCTCCGGAAAGACCATCGTTCCGTTCTGCACCTCAGGCGGAAGCGGCGTAGGAAGCAGCGACATAGCGCTTCACAAGAATGTACGCGGAAACGTCAGATGGAAGGACGGCGTCCAAATCAACCGCCCCAACGAAAAGACCATTAAAAAGTGGCTTGAAGAAGTCCTTTAAAATAATTGAAACAATCAAATGGAAAGGAGTCATAAAATGAAGAATTTAGGTTTTGGTATGATGAGACTGCCGGTCATCTCCGGCCCGACGGATTTTGACTATGAGCAGCTGAATGCTATGGTAGATGCTTTCCTGGAAGCAGGCTACACATACTTTGATACGAGTTTTGTATATCACGATGGCAAGAGTGAAGGGGCTACCCGCAAGGCCCTTGTGGAGCGCCACCCGAGAGATAGCTTCACTGTAGCCACCAAGTTCCCGACCTTCATGCTCATCCCCGAGGAGAAGATCGAGGAGACATTCCAGAGCCAGCTGGACAATCTGGGCGTGGACTATGTGGACTATTATCTTCTTCATAACATCCAGACCGTTTACTATGACGGATACGATGGAAAGGGCGGCATCGTCAAAACCACAAATCTCTTTGAACATGCAAAAAACTGGCTCGCTGAGGGTAAGATCCGCCACCTGGGCATTTCATTCCATTCCTCAGCTAAATTATTGGACCGCGTGCTTACCGAGCATCCCGAGATCGAATTCGTACAGATTGCCCTCAATCCCATCGATTGGGACAGCGAACTCGTACAGGCAAAGGCTTGCTACGATGTGATCCGCAAGCATGGTCGCAAGGTTGTAATCATGGAAGCCGTAAAGGGCGGCGGCCTTGCAAAGCTTCCCGAAGAAGCCGAAACCCTTCTTAAGGCAGCACATCCTGACTGGTCTATCGCATCCTGGTCTGTACGCTTCTGCCTCGAACTGGAAGATGTTATCGCAGTTCTTTCAGGCATGAGCACTTTAGAGCAGGTCAAGGACAACACAGCTACCAGCAATGCTGCAGAAAAGCTAACCGAAGAAGACCACAAAGTGCTGGCCGAAGCTATGCGCATTTATCGTGAGAGCGCGCCCATCAAGCAGAGCGAGATCGAACAGTACAAAGACCTCATGTATCACGGCGTTCCTGTAAGCGCTATCCTTCAGGCCTACAGCATCTGCCAGATCCAGCCGGATCCCGGTTTCTCCGACGATAACAACTATCTGAAGAATGCTTTTGCTGAAGAAGAAAAGGTAGACTTCCACAATGGACTGGAAAAGCAGGAAGTGATCACCGAGGACGGCAGAGACATCACTGAAATGGTTGAAAAGGCAGTCGCTTGGCTGACAGAGCACAGCTTCTAATAAATAAGGTATAAGCGGAAGAGGGCTATGAAAAGTATGAGTATTTCATTCCTTTCAATGGCCCTGAGAAAGTAGATTTGGAGGAAATAGAATAATGGAAAAAGATAAATATCAGGAGAGCATATTTTTCCCTATCGGAGAGCCCAATCCCTATGGAGAGTTTTTTGTGGGACAGAGCTATCTGGCACCGCTGACACTGGAGCAGGTGCCGGTATTCAACGTGACTTTTGAGCCCGGATGCCGCAACAACTGGCATATCCATCACGCCAAGTCCGGCGGCGGTCAGATGCTAATCTGCGTCGGCGGCAGAGGCTATTACCAGGAGTGGGGCAAGGAAGCAGTGGAGATGACTCCGGGAACCATAATCAACATTCCCGCGGAGGTCAAGCATTGGCACGGGGCAGCGCCTGACTCATGGTTCTCACATCTGGCCCTTGAGATCCCCGGTGAAGAGGGCAGCAACGAGTGGCTGGAAGCTGTATCAGATGAAGACTATAACAAGCTTAAATAGCAGGAGCGCAGCATGAAAAAACTTTTGGCAATAATATTAACACTTTTACTGGTTCTGGGGCTTGCGGCCTGCGGAGGAAGCAGCGAGGAGCCTGCTGAAGAAAGCACACCTGAAACCACAGCAGAAGCAGAAACTGAGACTCCGACAGATGATGCTGAAGAGGAGGGCACCGAGGCAACTGAGCCCGAAACTAGTGAAGAAGGCAAGACCCTGGTAGTATATTTTTCCGCCACCGGAACCACCAAGGGCGTCGCAGAAAAGATCGCAGCCATCACAGGCGCAGACATCTACGAGATCGAGGCAGCCCAGGAATATACATCTGATGATCTGAACTATAACGATCCCAACAGCCGCACATCCATGGAGCAGGACGACTCAGATTTCAGAACTGAGATCGGAAGCGACCCGGTATCCCTCGACGGATATACCACGGTCTACATCGGCTATCCCATCTGGTGGGGCGAGGAACCCAGAATCATGGACACCTTCGTTGAGAGCTATAACTTCGATGGAATCACCATGATACCTTTCTGCACATCAGGAAGCAGCGGCATCGGAAGAAGCAGTGAGCACCTTAAGACTAACGCCGGAACCGGCAACTGGCTTGACGGCCAGAGGTTCAGCGGAAGTACCACCGAAGATGAACTTCGTGAGTGGATCGAAGGCTTGCAGTAAGGGAGGAGATCAAGTGAAGATAACGATACTTTTCGGAAGCCCTAACAGAAGAGGCTCCACCAGAATGCTCACGGATGAGTTTATCAAAGGCGCCGAAGAAGCCGGACACACCTGTGAAGTGATAGATGTGTGCCACGCCGATATACATCCTTGCATCGGATGCGTAGCCTGCGGTTATGAAGGCCCTTGCGTCCAAAAAGACGATGTGGAGATCATTCGCAAAAAACTCCTCCAAACTGATATGGTCGTCTTTGCAACGCCTCTTTACTATTACGGTATGAGCGCTCAGATGAAGACCATGGTGGATAGGTTTTGCGCATTTAACAGCAGCCTGAACAGCAGACACCTCAAGTCGGCACTTTTGACGGTAGCGTGGAACGCAGACGACTGGACTTTTGAAGCCCTTGAATCACACTACAAAACTCTGGTCCGCTATATCAATTTCGATGACAAAGGTATGGTTCTGGGATATGGCTGCGGAGCCCCTGAAATGACGAGAAGGAGCCGCTACCTCAAGGAAGCATATCTTCTTGGAAAATCACTATAAAACATTCAAGCCACAGAATTTTCTGTGGCTTTTCTATACATAAAGCGCCGCTACTGTGATATACTTATTATCAGAAAACCATAAGCAGAGCTTAAAGTAGGTGCAAAAAAATGAAATTCAAAATTGATGAATCCATGAGAACCATAGGAATAACTGACGTGGTGTACGCCACCGCAAAAGGACTCGACGCCCATGCAATAATCCCAGAAGCTTTAGAGGACGAGATTCGGCAGATGGGCGAAGACGTGGTAAATGGCAAATACGACGACATATACAACAACGACGTGACGGAGGGCTACCGTGAGCTCATCAAGAAGGCAGGACGGTCGGTCAAGAAGAACCCACCAACAGCGCCGGGCTTCATCGATAACATCAAGCACAGAGGCTCCATGCCGCGCATCAATTCCATCGTTGATGTGTATAACATCGAAAGCATCAGATCGTCACTGGCCATCGGTGGCCACGATCTGGATTCAGTCCAAGGAGATATTATAGTCACGGTCTGCGGACAGGAAGACAGCTTCACAGCCATCGGAGGCAAGGAAAAGCATGTGGAGCCTATGGACTTTGTGTATAGAGATGAAAAGGGCATACTGGCTTGGCTGGACGTGAGAGACAGCGAGTTCTATAAGATGTCGGATGAGACGAAGAACGTACTTTTCGTAATGCAGGGAAATGCCAACACCAGCGTGGAGTACAGACTAGAAGCCATGAAGCGCTTGGAGTGCGACCTTCGTCAGGTAAACCCGGGAATGGAATTCGAGGTCTGCGTGGCAAACCTAGATAAATAAGAGCAGGAGAGCATACAAAATGTGCTACAGATTCTATATAGATCTATTTTTCAAAAGAAAAGTGAATAAGCTGATGGCGGAGAAGGGCATCTTTGTGCCTGACAGGGACCTGGGCAAGCTCATCCTTCCAAGGGACGTGCACCCTACGGAGACCGCCCTGGTTATCGCAGGAGTCAAGGATCAGTTGGCAGCAGGGCCCATGAACTGGGGCTTCGCAAGCCCGGTGGACAAGGGCGTTCTGGCCAACGCCAGAGCCGAATCCGTTAAGGAAAAGTACAGCTTCTCCGATAGCTTCATGAAGAGGAGATGCGTGATCCCTACAAGCGGCTTTTATGAGTGGAACGTCCACAAAGCCAGATTTAAATTCTTCAGAGAAGACGAAGAGCCTGTCATGCTGGCAGGCATCTACAGAGTGGAAAGCGGCATCAGTAAGTTCACGGTGCTCACCAGAGAGGCTGTGGGATCCATGATCGGCATTCACGACCGCATGCCGGTGACCCTCACAGGAGAGGAGATCCACCAGTGGATCAGAGACGACGACTACGCCGCAGACTTCTATAAAAGAGAGCCCGGTGAGCTCATGAGAGAGCAGGACGATGGGCAGATCAGCATGGATTTTGGAATATAAAAATGACAGATAAAAGTATAGAATTATACAATTTAATGGTGCAGCGCGGCTATCCCGAGGAGTTTTCGGAGCTCATCGCCAAGGAACTCAGCACGGAATATACCGCAGATCGCATGATGCGATACATAGGGCGCGAGCCGCATAGCCTTGTGGACGTGGCCGACGAGATGCTTGCAATACTAAGCGATCGCGACCGCATCCGAGAGAAGCATGAGGCTGAGTACGCCCAGCAAAAAATCAACGAGCTCTACCGCGATATAAACGAGTAAATATAGTAAAGCTCTCACGACGGATAGTTATGAGGGCTTTTGTTTTGCCTTGAAGCCATAGATAAACAGGTGTATAATTAGCCTATAAACCCATTTATAACATTGATTTTTAAGCGCTGACTTGAGAATGAAAGGAAAACCAGTATGAAAACCATCGCCGTCATAGCAAATGAAAAATCTTTTGCTGAGTATATAAAAGATAATTTGGCTGAATACCTTGAAACAAAAGCTAAAATACGGAGTTACTCTGTAAAGGAATTGGAAACCATTCCTATGCTCAGAGAGGATATGGTTTTGCTTTCAGCAAATACTATATTTCTTAAGGTTATCCCAAAACTATCAGAGGATACGGTTATCATCAACTATGATCAGGCACTATCGACTGATAATGCTGAAGCCTTAAGAGAAGCATACGATGCTGAGCCCTTTGATAGAGCTTATCTGGTAAACATTGATTACAGGCTTTGTACAAATGTCATAAGAGAACTATATGACGCAGGCTTCCAGCATATTGAGTTTATTCCGTTTTCAGGAAATTTTGATGAAGTAGACAGTAGCATTAAAGTAGCTGTTACTCCCGACGAACAGAAGCTGGTTCCACCTGGAATTGAGCGAGTCATTAACATTGGACAGAGAGTCATTAACTCAGAATGCGTCGTAGAGATATGTGACAAATTAGGCTTTGACACAAATGAGGTCTTTAGTTCTGAAAGTGCAAAAAAAGCTTTAGATCACATATCAGATAAAAGCAAAGCTTTCAAACCCCTGAGAAGTTTCAGAACCGATAAAGGTAGGCGTGTATATAGTGGAAGTCACGACGCCAGGTTCCATTTCAGAAACATAATCGGAAGCAGTGAAATCATGAAAAATAAGATCGAGATCGCTAAAAGAATGGCAGCGACCGACGCATCTGTTTTAATCACGGGCGAATCCGGCACGGGCAAAGAAGTATTTGCCCAAAGTATCCATAACAGTTCCGGCAGGAAAGATTATAATTTTGTCGCGATCAACTGTGCTGCTATTCCGGAGAACTTATTCGAAAGCGAATTGTTCGGTTATGATGAGGGCGCTTTTTCAGGTGCAAAAAAGAATGGCAAGGCAGGATACTTCGAGCTGGCACATAAAGGCACGCTATTCCTTGATGAAATAGGCGAAATGCCGCTTCTCCTTCAGGGCAAACTTTTGAGAGCCATTGAAGAGAGAAGGATCGCTCGAGTCGGATCCTCAAAGTTGATAGATGTAGACGTAAGGATAATTGCAGCGACTAATCAAGATCTGGAGGACCTGGTCCTTGAAAAGAAGTTTAGATCCGATTTATATTTTAGGCTTAATGTACTTCCACTCATTATCCCTCCATTAAGAGACCGAAAGGAAGACATACTGGAGATCATGTATTACCTGAGAGATATGGATGGAGGAGAATGGGAGTTGGAAGAGACTGCAGAATCTTTTTTGAAGGAATATTCATGGCCGGGCAATATTCGTGAACTTCGAAATGTGGTTCAGTATCTGGACAGCCTAGGCCTCAATCGCATAGAAAAGTCGGACCTTCCACCCCTTATTGGTGAAAGGATCAAAGCAAAGAAGCCAGCGCCCATTGACATGCCTTCATTTACTAAGCGTCAGTTGACGGATCAAGGATTTATGGACTTCATATTACTGGAGGGCAAAAATCTTGATCTTATCGAAATGATTCTGACAGTCATGGAGGCTGCAGCAGAAGCAGGAGTTAAAATGGGAAGAACTCAGATAACAGATAGGATCAGATCTATGGGTGAGAACTATACGGAAACAGAAGTCAGGACCGCCATGAGGAAATTGTCTGAACAAGGTTTTATTCGGTCTGACAGAGGTAGAGGCGGCAGCAAGATTTTGGAAAAGGGCAAAGGGTTATTAGAGGAAATAAAAGGAGTAAAAGGGGTATAATTAGCCTATTAAACCTATAAATTTAAACAATACTCGATCTAAACACCTAAAATCAGCCCTAAAACCGTTGGCACGGCATTTGCTTTTGATATAGGCAAAGATACAACATATCAAATGCAATTATTTAACAGGAGGAAAAAATGGAGCCGAGTATTCTTTCAATCATTCCCATCATCCTGACCATCGGTCTGGCAGTGTGGACAAGAAACGTTATTTTATCATTATTCGTCGGTGTTTTATCCGGAGTGCTTATCATTCACGGTGGACATCCTATTGAATCCATTCAGTCGCTGTTCTCAGATTATGTTCTTACAAACATGATGGACAGCTATAACGCAGGTATCTGTTTGCTTCTCGTATTCATCGGAGGATTTGTAACCCTCATTGAGAAGTCAGGTGGAGCTGAAGCTTTTGCCAGAAGTGTGGCAAAGTTTGTAAACACAAGACACAAAACACAGATCGCAGCCTGGATCGGCGGAATTCTGGTATTCTTCTCAGAACTGGGAACACCGCTTATCGTCGGCCCCATCTTCACACCTATATTTGAAAAGATGAGAATATCTAAGGAAAAGCTTGCGTGGGTACTTGATACCACAGCTTCTCCTGTATGCGTACTTATCCCTTTCATCGGCTGGGGCGTATACTCAATGGGTCTCATCCAGACAGAGTTTGATAACCTGGGCATAACTGATGTGAATGACTGGACAGCATTCATCAAGGCTATTCCCTTCCAGATCTATCCTATCCTTTGCCTGATCATGGTACCTCTTGTAGCTATGAGCGGCAGAGAATTCGGAGCTATGGCAAGAGCGGAAAAGAAAGCCATGAAGGGTGTCTTCTCAGAGCTTGGAGGAGAGGAACTTGATAGAAAGAACATGATCCTCAACAACAATGTAAGCCCTCTCGTAGCACTTATCCCCCTGGCAGTTCTCTTTGTAACACTGTTTGGAATCCTCATCCCTCTTGGATTCCCCACAACTCCAGTTCCCGGAGGACAGTTCAGGATCGCTCTGATCACCGGATATCTCTTTGCAGCTATCACAATGATCATTCTCATGAAGTACTATAAGGTCAACACTATTAAAGGTGGCCTTGGAATATATCTCAAGGGCTGTGGCAAGCTTTTCGACTGCATCATGATGCTCATGCTGGCATGGTCACTTTCAACCGTAGGCAGCGAACTTGGAACATCAGCTTACATCGTAGGCCTTGCAAAAGATACTATTCCCGCATGGTCCGTACCTGCGATCATTTTCCTGGTAGGAGCGATCATGTCATTCGCTACAGGCACATCCTGGGGAACCTTCGCTATCGTAATGCCTATCGCTATCCCCATGGCATATGCGCTTGGAGCACCTTTATACGTAACTATCGCAGCGGTTCTCTCAGGTGGACTTTTCGGAGATCACTGCTCACCTGTATCCGACACTACTATCCTTGCAGCTACCGGAGCGGGATGCGGACTCATGGAACACATGTGGACACAGCTTCCTTATGCACTTATAGTAGCAGGCATTTCACTGGTTGGATTCGTAATTGCCGGACTTGTTAACAACGTTATCGTTACAGTTCTTTGCGCAGTTGCTCTTGTAGCAGTATATCTCCTGGTATCAAAGGCAAAGGGCGAAAAGATCGAGAACCTCACTGCAGAAGATGTTGAGAAACTCGATGCAGAACTTGCAGTTTAATTAATAGATCAAAACATTTGTACAGGAGGAACTATTATGGCACTTTGGGGCGGAAGATTCGAAAAAGATATGGACATGATCGTTAAAGAATTCAATGCGTCCATAGGATTCGACCAAAGAATGTATAACGAAGATATTAATGGTAGCATCGCTCACGTCAGAATGCTTGCCAAGTGCGGCATAATATCCGAAGAAGAGCGAGACAAAATCGTCAGCGGTCTTAATACGATAAGAAATCAGATCGAGACAGGTGAGACCGTCTTCGATGTAGAGGACGAAGACATCCACATGGGAGTTGAGTCCAGACTTATAAAGGAAATCGGAGACACCGGCAAAAAACTTCACACAGCTCGTTCCAGAAATGACCAGGCACAGTTAGATGTAAGACTCTATACCAGAAAAGAGATCGTTGCAATGCTTGAAGAACTGATAGAACTTGAAGAAGTCATTCTGAGAAAAGCCGAGCAATATAAAGACAAAATCACTGTAGGGTACACGCATATACAACACGCTCAGCCCATCACCATAGGGTTCTGGTTTATGGCATACTTCCAGATGTTCAGAAGGGATATTACAAGACTGAAGGACTGCTATGACAGAATGAACTGGAGCCCGCTGGGATCATGCGCTATGGCTGGCACCACCTTTCCGACAGATCGTCACATGACTGCTGAGGAGTTGGGATTTTATGGACCTACTGAAAACGCCATGGATTCAGTAAGTGATAGAGATTACGTGATTGAATTTCTTTCAGCAGCATCCACATCCATGATGCACGTTTCCAGATGGGCTGAGGAGTTTGTATGGTGGAACAGCTCAGAGTTCGCTTTCATCGACATAGATGATAGCTTCTGCACAGGTTCCAGCATTATGCCTCAGAAGAAAAATCCGGACATCGCAGAACTCTTAAGAGGAAAGTGCGGCAGGGTATATGGACACCTCATGGGAATGCTTACAGTAATGAAGGGAACACCTATGTCCTTTAACAAGGATTATCAGGAAGACAAAGAAGGTCTCTACGACACTGCTGATACCTGGAGAGCAAGCGTAAAGATCCTTACTAAAATGCTGGACAAGACTGAATTTAGAATGGACAAGATCAATGAGCAGCTGTCAAAGGGCTTCCTCAACGCTACAGACGTTGCTGAACATCTGGCTAAGCAGGGCATTCCTTTCCGTGAAGCTCACAACATCGTAGGACGTATGGTCAAAGCGGCAGAAGTTAAAGGTTGTCAGCTTGAAGAACTTGATGCAGAGACTCTCAAAGAAGTTGATGAGAGACTTACCAAGGAAATGCTTGGTGACATTAGCATCCCTGCCTGTGTAGAGGCAAGAAAGAGCTTTGGAGGCACTTCACCTGTAGAAGTTGAAAGACAGATCAAATCTGGCCGCGAATGGCTTGAAAGCGTTAAATAAAGACATATCTAATAGGGGAGGAGGCGGCTGTTTTGGCCGTCTCCTTTCATGAATAAGGAGAGAACATGGATTACAGCAAACTGGCTCTTGAAAAACATGCTGAATGGAGAGGTAAACTCAGCGTGGAGAGCAAAGCACCTATAACAAATCGCGAAGAACTTTCAGTCGCATATACACCCGGAGTCGCAGCACCTTGCCTTGAAATCGAAAAAGATGAAAACCTGGCATACACCTATACCGGCAAGGGAAATACTGTGGCTGTAATCACGGATGGCACAGCAGTCCTTGGCCTTGGCGATATCGGTCCATCTGCAGGTATGCCTGTAATGGAAGGTAAGTGCGCCTTATTCAAGGCTTTTGCAGGTATTGATGCGGTACCGATTTTGATAGATTCAAAAGATCCCGATGAGATCGTAAGGACAGTACAGTTGATTTCAAAGAGCTTTGGAGGAATCAATCTGGAAGATATTTCTGCGCCTAGATGCTTTGAAATAGAAAGAAGACTTATAGATCTTTGTGACATCCCCGTGTTCCACGACGATCAGCATGGAACAGCTATAATTGCATCTGCTGCTATTCTCAATGCGGTCAAAGTCACTAAAAGAACACCCGGGGATCTCAGACTGGTTATAAACGGAGCAGGTGCTGCGGGAATCTCCATTGCTAAAATGCTCATGAGATTTAATTTGGGAGATATCATCCTGGTTGACAAAGAAGGTACCATCTATGAGGGATCACCATATAATAACGAAGAGCAGGAAAGAATGGCTAAGATTACAAACAAAAATAATGTAAAAGGCAGCCTTAAAGATGCCATGAAGGGCGCGGACGTGTTCATCGGAGTGTCCAGACCTGGCCTTGTGACCCAGGAGATGGTCCGCTCCATGGCCAAGGATCCTATAGTCTTTGCCATGGCAAACCCGGTACCTGAGATCATGCCTGATCTTGCTAAAGAAGCCGGAGCTTGCGTTGTAGGAACCGGAAGATCGGATTTCCCTAATCAGGTAAATAATGTTATCGCTTTCCCGGGAATATTCAGAGGAGCTTTGGACTGCAGGGCTGAGCGTATAACTGAAGAGATGAAGGAAGCTGCAGCCAGAGCGATAGCAGGAGTAATTCCTGAAGATGAACTTTCGCCTGAATATGTTTTGCCAGATGGATTTAACCCGCTGGTGGTGGAAAGAGTTGCAGCAGCAGTTAAAGAGGCTTGGCTAAATAGGGAGAAATAACATGGAAGATATGAGATACAGAATAGAGCATGATACTATGGGTGAAGTGCAGGTACCGGCAGATAAATACTGGGGCGCTCAGACTCAAAGAAGTTTCAATAATTTTGATATTGGAAGAGATCACTCATTAATGCCGAAGGAGATAATAAGAGCTTTTGCAGTTCTTAAAATGGCAGCTGCTAAAGCCAACAATGACCTTGGTGTACTTAGTGACCGCAAAAAAGAGATCATCTGTGAAGTCTGCCACGAAATACTGGAAGGCAAGCTAGATGAGCATTTCCCTTTGGTCGTATATCAGACTGGAAGCGGCACGCAGTCAAATATGAATGTGAACGAAGTGATAGCGAATCGCGGAAATGAGATAGCAGGAGAGAAATTGCTTCATCCAAATGATGATGTCAATAAATCCCAGAGTTCCAATGACACTTTCCCTACAGCAATGCATATCTCAGCAAATGAGGCTATACGGAATAAACTTATTCCAGCGCTGAATATAATGAAAGATCAGCTGATTGCCCTTGAAAAGGAGAATGCTGATGTGGTCAAAACAGGAAGGACACATCTACAGGATGCTGTGCCCCTTACTTTGGGGCAGGAGATCAGTGGCTGGAGATCCATGCTGGAGCACAGTGAGGAGATGATTCTCGGTTCAGCAGCTCCACTGGAAGAGATGGCATTGGGAGCTACTGCGGTTGGCACCGGACTTAACGCACCGGAAGGATTTGATGTTCTGGCAGCCAAATATATCAAAGAAAAGTTGGATGGAAACTATATTACCGCAAAGAATAAATTCCATTCTCTGACTTCCAAAGACGGACTTGTTTTCGCGCATGGTGCCATGAAAGCTTTAGCAGCAGACCTGATGAAAATAGCCAACGATGTCAGATGGCTTGCCTCCGGACCAAGATGTGGTATCGGAGAACTGATCATTCCGGAGAATGAACCCGGAAGTTCCATCATGCCAGGTAAGGTCAATCCAACACAGTGCGAGGCACTGACCATGGTTTGCGCTCAGGTCATGGGAAATGATGCGACCATAGGTTTCGCTGCATCCCAGGGCAACTTCGAACTGAACGTATTCATGCCTGTAATGGCATACGATTTTCTGGAAAGCGCTGACCTATTGGCAGGTGCTATGAGATCTTTCACTGCAAACTGTCTTTCAGGACTTAAACCCAATAAGGAAAAGATAGCAGAAAATCTGGATAAAAGCCTTATGCTTGTAACCGCGCTCAACACTCATATCGGTTACGAAAACGCAGCTAAAATCGCAAAAAAAGCTCATAAAGAAGGATCAACTTTGAAAGAAGCTGCATTGGCTCTGGGGCTTGTAAGTGAAGCAGATTTTAATGCATGGGTAGACCCGGCTAAAATGGTATAAAAAATTTTTAAAAAATTTAAAATTTTGTGTTTAAAACATTTTTGGAGGGGTATATAACAATTGTCAGCGGGAGTGATGACCCCGATGACAACTCCTTTTTAAAACCGAAAAGAAAAGAATAAAGATAAACCAAAGCAGCTAATTACAATTTTTTATAAAAATCCTTTCCAAACAAATAACAAATAACGATAATAACCTAAAAATCCCTCCGGAGTGATGACCCGGAGGGATTTTTTTTGCTCATTTATTCAGATGTTAAGCGTCCATACGATATTCGTAAGTTAATTTGTCATAGACTTTGTCGCCGACTGTGAGGCCATCCTTTTCGGTACGAACGAGCTTCATGCCGGACTTCTCCATGGCTTTAAAGGATCCGGCGTTGTCCGAAGCACACCAGGCGGTCACGCAGGGGATACCTTCATTTACAGTCAGATACTCCAGAACCTTTCTAAGAGCTTCCGTGGCATAACCTTGCCCCTGCCAAGCCGGCAAGACGCTTAAGCCCACCTCGATCTGGTCGCCCTTGTAATCATAGGCTCCGACAGTACCGATGAGTTCACCATCCACGTCCAAAACCCAGGAATAGCAGTGCTCATCATCGTAACTGTCGATGAATCTTTGCACGGTCTCCTGAGCCATCTCCAGAGTCGCGTAGGGATTCCATCCGGAGTACTCGTACATAGCAGGATCCGTGCCCATGTGCTGGTACAAAGGCTCCGCATCTTCAGTGCGGTATCTGCGCAAAATCATGCGCTCCGTGGGTAATTCAGCCGTGCCGTGAGATAATGTGGGGCAGGCGTTTTTTGCATTTCCGGTATTAGCCATATTATTTCTTAAGTTTCAGACCGTCCTTGAAGGCTTCGCCGACGCGCTCGGTCACCTTGTAATAGCCGTGTGTGTAAGGATCAAAAGCGATAGCGTTCACTAGGGACATATCCAGCTTGCCATCAACCATGACGCTCTCATCTGCGGTGACGTTTACAACCTTGCCGATGACGCCTACGCCATATTCGTTGTTCTGATATTCGACGAATTCGCACTCCAGGCACAGAGGGAATTCATTGATGACAGGTGCATCAACCATCTCTGCCTTAGTAGCGGTCAGGCCGCTTCTGGCAAACTTATCAGGCACCTTGTTACCGGTCTCGACGCCGAAATAGTCCGCTTCCACCACGTGAGTAGCATCAGCGATACTCACGGTAAAAGCACCTCTGGCCTTGATATTAATAACGGTCTTGTGAGACTCTGTCAGGTTCAGAGCGACGTGGTCTCTCTCCTGCATGGTTCCCCAAGCTGCGTTCATGACGTTTACGCTGCCATCTTCATTATATGTTGCCACCATCAGCACCGGCATCGGAAAAATGCCTTCTGTAATCTTAAGTTTCTCTCTCATAAATGTTTCCTCGTTTCTTAAATTGATCGTCAAAATAATGCGTTCTGCATTTAATTATAATCAGAATGCGCAAAAAATCAAGGGTGGAGGAGGGGGCTGTAGGGGTTAGATTTGTTAATAACATAACTGATAATAATTGTAAGTATAGAGCAAAGATGATATAATATACTATGTATAAGTCTAGGCTTAATTAACCTAAGAACAGGAGATTAATATGGCAGATCTTAAAAAGGAACAGGAGCGCGAGGAACTGCATCGCGCCATATGGGCAATAGCAGATGAACTCAGAGGTTCTGTAGACGGATGGGACTTCAAGAACTATGTTCTTGGCACAATGTTCTATAGATATATTTCAGAGAACCTTGCGAATTATATAAACGTGGGCGAGTGGGAAGCAGGCAATGTAGGCTTTGATTATTCACAGCTTCCGGACAGTGCCATCAGCGATGATATTAAGGCAGATCTCATCAATGAGAAAGGCTTCTTTATGCCGCCATCGGAGCTTTTCTGTAATGTCAGAGCCAGGGCTCCAAAAGATGAAAACCTGAATGAGACTCTTGAAAGGATCTTTAATAATATTGAGAACTCAGCCAAAGGCAGCACTTCTGAAGGGAGTTTTGCCGGACTTTTTGATGACTTCGATGTAAACTCCAACAAGCTCGGGGCAACTGTAGCAAAGAGAAATGAAAAGCTTGTCAAGCTGCTTAATGGCGTTGGTGATATGGATCTTGGAGATGTGAAGAACCATGATATCGATGCCTTTGGTGATGCATATGAATACCTTATGACTATGTACGCTTCCAATGCAGGTAAGTCTGGTGGAGAGTTCTTTACTCCTGCGGATGTTTCAGAGTTGCTTACCAAACTTGGAACAGTGGGCAAGACTGAAGTCAATAAGGTTTATGATCCGGCCTGCGGTTCAGGATCTCTTCTTCTCAAGGCAGAAAAGGTTCTTGGAAGAGAAGGGGTCAGAAATGGCTTCTTCGGCCAGGAAATCAATATTACTACATACAACCTTTGTCGAATCAATATGTTCCTCCACGATGTTGGATTCGATAAATTCAATATTGCTTGTGAGGATACTTTGATCAGTCCTCAGCACTGGGATGATGAGCCTTTTGAACTCATTGTTTCCAATCCGCCATATTCAATCAAATGGGCAGGGAATGAGAATCCACTTCTGATAAATGACCCCAGGTTTTCGCCTGCCGGAGTGCTTGCCCCGAAGAGCAAAGCCGACCTTGCATTTATTATGCATGCGCTTTCATGGCTCGCACCTAACGGAACTGCTGCAATAGTATGCTTCCCCGGAATCATGTACCGCGGAGGAGCAGAGCAAAAGATCCGTAAATATCTCATCGATAATAACTT
Organism: Bacillota bacterium; assembly: GCA_017394515.1. GTDB lineage: Bacteria > Bacillota > Clostridia > Peptostreptococcales > Anaerovoracaceae > RUG754. The sequence goes on from JAFPXY010000029.1 coordinate 62,520, forward strand.
TGTAGACTGTGTGATTCAGCTTCCAAGTAATCTGTTCTTCGGCACTTCCATAGCTACATGTATTATGGTGATCAAGCGTAGTAAAGCTGACAGCAAAACACTTTTCATAGATGCCACCAAGGAATGCATTAAAGTTACTAATAACAATAAACTTACACCCGAAAACATCGATCATATTGTCGATATTTATGCAAAACATGCTGAAGAGGAACATTTCTCACATCTAGCTGCATATGATGAAATAGCAGAGAATGATTATAACCTTTCAGTTTCAACATATGTAGAAGCAGAGGATACAAGAGAAAAAATAGACATTGTAAAGCTCAATGCTGAAATAAGGGAGATCGTTGCACGCGAGCAAGTCCTCCGTGATGAAATAGAGAAAATCATCGCAGAAATTGAAGGAGGGCAGGATGCATGAACAGATTAGAAGAATTAATTGCTGAGCTTTGCCCAGATGGAGTGGAATATAGACCAATTGGCGATTTGACATATTATGAACAACCAACTAGTTATATAGTAAGGGATACAAAATATGATAATACCTTTGCTATTCCAGTTCTAACAGCCGGGCAAACCTTTATATTAGGATATACAAATGAAACTGATAATGTTTATGCTGCTTCAAAAGATAATCCAGTAATAATATTTGATGATTTTACAGGAGCTTTTAAATGGGTTGACTTTCCTTTTAAGGTCAAATCATCAGCTATGAAGATGATAAAGGCAAATGAGAAGCTGACATCCATTAGATATCTGTTTCATCTTATGGGTTGGCTTAACTTTACTTCATCAGAACACAAAAGATTATGGATTAGTATATACTCAGAGTTCAAAGTCCCTGTACCTCCACTGGAGGTACAACGTGAAATCGTTCGGATTCTGGACAATTTCACGTTCCTTTCAGCGGAGCTTTCAGCGGAGCTTTCAGCGGAGCTTCAAGCTCGCAGAAAGCAGTATGAGTATTACCGAGAAAAACTGTTAACATATGGAGAAGATATTCCGTACAGGTCGCTGGATGAACTGTGTGATATTTCCGCAGGCAGTGATGCACCAAAGGAACAAATGTCTAAGGAAAAAACAGAACAGTACACGTTTCCAGTTATAAGCAACGGTATTGGCTCCAATGCATTATATGGCTATACCAACGAGCCGAGGATTGATAAACCTGCTGTAACGGTTGCCGCCAGAGGGACTATAGGATATGCGGAATACAGAGACTATCCTTATTTTCCTATTATTAGATTGCTTTCTGTGATTCCTAAAGATAAAGCGATACTTAATACGAAGTATCTCTATTATTGCCTTCAGGGAAAACAATATAGTGTTCCAACCAGTGGAATACCTCAGCTGACCGCTCCTATGCTAAAAAAAGAAACTATACCTGTTCCAACGATAGATATTCAAGAGAGTGTTGTCAGTATTCTGGATATCTTTGATGTTATCTGTTCCAACCTGTATACTGGTCTGCCTGCCGAGATTGAAGTTCGTAGAAAACAATACGAGTATTATAGGGATAAGTTGCTGACATTTAAGGAGTTACAGATATGAAGACAATAGCGTTGAGATTTGGGGAGCACTTTTCCCCTGAGTGTGGAACTATTGCAGCCCATCAAGAGTTGCTTGATGAGCTGGGTTATGTTTGGTATGGGAAAATGGGTAATCCAGTCACAAAGCGTATCATTGATGAGCTCAAAGCTCAGGAGGACACGAGGATACTTCTCATAAACAGTGGAAAAGCAGATCGTTATTGGGCATATGTATCTGAAATCACAAGGGATATTCCAGATTTAAAAGGAATACCTGCCTATTACAGAGATATGCCAGAAAAGTTTACAACGTGGTTCAAAATCACTGCTTTTGAGCCAGCAAAACGTGATATCATGTCTAAGTGCTTCGTGGTTTCGTCAGGTGCTGTTTTAGGCGAGGTATCCAAACACAGTATGAACCCATATTTTATCATTAACTATGAAGAAAAAGACAACGACACTGATATATAATTTCGATTTATTTAATAGTATGAGGTAAAACCATGCCATACTTCAATATTGTCGCGCAGACAAGTGAAAACACTGTAGTAACTGAATATGAGCCTGTTAAGGCAAAGTCTGATAGTTATCAAAGTGAGGCTGAACTAGAGAAGGAATTCATTCGTATGCTTACAGAGCAGGGCTATGAATACCTTCAGATTCATGATGAAAAAGATTTGATCAATAATATTCGGCTTCAGTTGGAGAAACTCAACAAGTACCAGTTTTCAGATAATGAGTGGGTTCGCTTCTTTTCTGATAGTATTGCCAATCAGAACGAAGGGCATGTTGAGAAGACTCGCAAGATCCAGGAAGATCATGTTCAGGTATTAAAGAGGGACGATGGCACCAGTAAGAACATCACTCTTATAGACAAGAAGAACGTTCACAATAACTATCTGCAGGTAATTAATCAGTATGCTATCAGCCAGGCGCAGGGAGCCAAGCATGATAATCGTTATGATGTTACGGTTCTTGTAAATGGTTTGCCCTTGGTTCATATTGAACTGAAAAGAAGAGGTGTGCCTATCCGTGAGGCGTTTAATCAGATCGATCGCTATGAACGCGATTCTTTCTGGGCCGGAAGCGGCTTATATAACTATGTCCAGATATTTGTTATCAGCAACGGTACTAATACCAAATACTATTCAAACAGCACCAGATACAATGCCATCAAGGATCATAAGAATGGTGTTGTTAAGAAAGAAAAGACTTCTAATAGTTTTGAGTTCACTTCATACTGGGCAGATGCCAAGAATGTTGTGATTCCTGATTTGGTGGACTTCACCAGAACATTTTTTGCGAGACACACGGTCCTTAACCTTCTGACTAAGTACTGCATTTTCACTTCTGAAAATGTGCTGATGGTCATGAGACCGTATCAGATAACGGCGACAGAACGTATACTTAACAGAATTGAAATAGCCACCAATTACAAGAAATACGGCAGTGTAGCCGGAGGCGGCTATATTTGGCATACCACAGGTTCCGGTAAAACGCTTACTTCGTTTAAGGCAGCAAGATTGGCAACCAATCTGCCATACATTGACAAAGTGCTGTTTGTCGTAGACCGTAAGGATCTGGACTACCAGACTATGAAAGAATACGACCGCTTCGAGAAAGGTGCTGCAAACAGTAACACTTCCACCGCCATACTTAAGAAACAACTTGAGAATGATGACTGCAGGATCATTATAACTACGATCCAGAAGCTTTCTACATTCATCAAGAAGAATCCTGTGCATGATGTATATCAGAAGCATGTAGTAATCATATTCGATGAATGTCACCGTTCGCAGTTTGGAGATATGCATACAGCTATAGTTAAGAGCTTTAAGAAATATCATCTTTTCGGCTTTACAGGCACTCCGATATTTGCAGAAAATGCCGGCGCTTACAAGAATCCACAGTTCTTTACTACTGAGCAGACCTTTGGCGACCAGCTCCATACTTACACAATTGTAAATGCTATAAACGATAAGAATGTTCTTCCGTTTAAGGTGGACTATATCAAGACCATGGACTATAACCCGGACATTGATGACGAAGAAGTCTGGGACATAGACCGTGAAAAAGCCTTTATGGCACCTCAGAGGATTTCGCTGGTTACAGAATATATACTGAATCATTTTGATCAGAAGACATACAGAGGAAACAAAACCTTTGTCTTCAATGCGCTAACAAATATTTCTGATGTGGCTTCCGGAAGCAACGGAGCCGTGGAAGAGATAAAGCAAAAGCAGAGGATCAACGGTTTCAATTCTATTCTTTGTGTTGCCTCAGTGTCTATGGCAAAACTGTATTATGAAGAGTTTAAAAAACAGATGGTCGCAGACCCGAAAAAGGCTTTAAGAATAGCGACGATATATAGCTATGGAGCCAATGAGGCAGAAGCAGACGGAATACTGTACGAAGAGAATTCCGAGGATACATCTGCACTTGATAAGACATCCAGAGACTTTTTGGATATGGCCATAAAGGACTACAATGAGATGTTCCATACTAATTATTCTACTGATGGAGACAGATTCCAGAACTATTACAAGGACGTTTCCCTCAGGATGAAGAACAAGGAATTGGACATGCTCATCGTAGTTAACATGTTCCTTACTGGATTTGACGCTACTACTCTCAATACTCTGTGGGTCGATAAGAATCTGAAGATGCATGGATTGATTCAGGCCTTCAGCCGCACCAACAGAATCCTTAACAGCATCAAAACTTTCGGAAACATAGTTTGCTTCAGAAATCTGCAGAAGCGCGTTGATGATGCAATAGCTTTATTCGGCGATGAGAATGCTTCTGGAATCGTATTGATGCAAACCTTCAAAGACTATTATTACGGTTACATCGGAGCTGATGATAAGAATCATCCGGGATATGTAGATCTTATAGAAGACCTCCTGAATAATTTCCCGCTGACAGTACCGCAGATAATAGGGGAAAAGAAGCAGAAAGAATTCATAGCTTTGTTTGGTGCTATTCTTCGTATGAGAAATATATTGTCTTCATTTGATGAGTTTGAGGGCAAAGAAATCCTTTCTGAAAGAGAACTTCAGGATTATCTGGGCAGGTATCAGGATCTTCGAGATGAGTGGAAGAATAAAAAAGTAGGTGACAAGGAAGACATCAACGATGATATTATCTTTGAAGTAGAACTTATAAAACAGATTGAAATTAATATCGACTACATTTTGCTTCTTGTAAAGAAGTACCATGACAGTCATTGCCAGGATAAAGAAGTTCTTATTACCATAAGAAAAGCTGTAGATGCTTCCCCCGAACTCAGAAGCAAAAAGGCTTTAATTGAGACTTTCATTGCTGGTATAAACGATATTGACGATGTTATGATCGAGTGGAGAGCCTTTGTTTCAGAGGAACGTGAGCGTCAACTTATGAAAATTGTCAAAGAAGAGAATCTTAAAGAAGATGAGACTCGTAAATATCTTGAAGACTGCTTTAGAAATGGTGAAATCAAGACAACAGGAACTGACTTAGACAAGATAATGCCTCCAGTTTCCAGATTCGGCGGAGGAGACAGAACCGCAAAGAAGCAGTCGATAATAGATAAGCTTAAAGCATTCTTTGAGAGATTCTTCGGTATTGGAGATTCCAAGTTTACTAACAAAGAAGCAGATGTATATGAGTTTAACCCTGTTCCATTAGGTAAAGTGGCAGAAGAACCCAACACAGAGACAACAGAGTATTCTGAATCTAAAGATTTATCATAAAGAAATAATTGTGGGAATATAAATTGGGTGAATATATTATACAAAGATATATTATACAAATGGTAATGTGAGAGAAGAGAAACCAGATTATATAAATATTTAAGTAGAACTAAAGATATTTTATTTCAGAAAGGCACCCTACAATGATCAAATGCAATAATTGCGGCCATATCTTTGATGGCTATAACGATGATGAATGCCCACACTGCGGGAGCGATGACTTAGTTGAAGTCGAGCTTAGAGAGGACGTTGTTGACTTCGTGCGTAATGGCGATATCCCTGATGACTATACTGAAGATGACTATCAGTATGACTCGGATATAATCAATAATATGTATGACATTATAGTAAACGGAAAGTAAAAGGATAGAAAAGGAGGCGAGATTATGCAAATGCAATTCATTTTAATTATAATTTTTGTGGTGTTAGCTGTGGTGTTTTTTGCGCTTACCATGTCCAGGCAGAGGTACAAGGAACCCGGAGCTGGGATTGATTACAGAAACGTGGAGCAGTATGGCGAGCCGATTAAGAGCCTGTACACCTCGACGAAGGTTTTTACGCTGCATCATCGCATCGATATCACGGACGGTGAGGGCAACGTGGCATACAGGGCTGAGACTCAGTTCCCATCCATTCATGACAAGACAGACATATATAATGCTAATAACGTCCATATAGCGCATATGGAGCGTAAACTCCTCACGTTCCATGAGATCCACTATATCGATATGGAGGATGGAACTCATTTCACCTTGTCCAACGAGATCTTCCATATTATCAGGGATGTTACCAATATCGAAGGTCTTGGATGGATCCTGGAGGGCAATTTTTTGCAGCTGAACTTTACCATTAAGGACGCTGACGGAAGCCTTATCGCTCTGGTAAGCCAGAAGCTCATCTCCCTTCATGATAAGTACGCCGTGGATATCTACAACGTCAAGCATGAGGAGAAGGTAGTAGCGATATTGGTGGCTTTGCAGCATATGATCGCTGACAGGAACGCAGCGTCATCCAGCGGCGGTGCAAGTGCATCTTCATCCAATTGATCAGGCCCATAAGTATATAAAACTTGTGTTAGCGGTTGTTTTTTGATATAATATATGTCGATTTGACACAACTGTGTGTACTTAAAAGACAAATAACGGAGGAAAGCAATATGAAAAAGGTATTAGTATTAGTACTCATCTTAGCTCTTACTTGTGTATTTATGGCAGCTTGCGGCGGAAATAGCGGCGGAAGCAGCGACGGTGGCGACGCTGAGGGCGAACCTTCCATAGTTGGCGTATGGTCATATTCCGATGACGAAAACGGTATTGGCGCTACTTACGATCTGAAGGACGACGGAACCGGCACATATACCATGATAGTTGGTGAAGAGGAAGTAACCTATGAACTCAAGTATGAGGTAAACGAAGGTCACCTTCTCGTGACATATGTCAATAACGACACTTTCTCAGAGGACGACGTATTTGACAGCGAATTCAGCTTCCAGGATGCAAACACCATGATCGTTAAGGATTCCTTTGGTGAGGAAATGACCTTTGTAAGACAGTAAAAGTATATATAAGCATATGAAATTGACCGGCTTATGCCGGTCTTTTCTTTGGATTGACTAGAGGGCTTCTCACCAGTATAATGAACTCATGAAAAAAATATTCATCGCATTAATAACAATTATCATAGCCCTTGCATTCGTCGGTTGTGCTCTCTTCGGGATCAAGATCGACACTTCCTCCTGGGTGAATCATGAGCTGGGGGATACCGGCATTACCATCATGCTTCCGGAGGACATGGATGAGACGAAGGGAGAAGGACAGGGCATAGCCTTGGCTAATGAAGAGATTCGCATGAATCTCGCCTGGACGGACGACATCTATCCGGACATTGAGACTATGGATGCTCACGTGGGTCAGAGTGATGAGATCCTTACGGAGATCGTCATGGTAAACGATGCTGAGCTGGTGCTTATCGCAGATGGTGAAGAAGGCAAGAGGGCAGAGTATTACGGAATCGGAACTAAGGGAGACACCTTCCGACTGCTATTGGAGACTGCAGAAGATGCTGACGAGAAGCACGCTAAGGCGGTTCTCGCTAAGATCTCAGAAACCATTTGCATAGAGCCGGAGGCGACTTCGAATTCTACGACTAATGATGAGTTCAAGGCGCCGACATCCAGTACAAATCCTATGGTTCTGGTGAACGAAAGAACAGACCTTCCCGGCAACTGGGCTAAGGGACTTACTCTGGTGAACATTCCGAATTCCAGGGGCGAGATGCTCCAGGTGGATCTAACGGCGGGCAGGGCTTTCATCAAGCTCAAACATGCCCTTCATGAAGAGGGCATAGATATCGAAGCCGGCGCTTGCTATGACAAGAGTGGCTTGGATCATCCTGAACATGAGACCGGTCTGGCACTTGATCTGTATCTTTTGAAGGATGGTGAGGAAGCCACCGGTAAGAACAAGACCGAGTGGGCCAAGGTCCAGGAGAAGCTGGCGGACTATGGCTTCATCTTAAGATACCCTAAGGGCGGGGAGTACTATACAGGCTGTGAATATATGCCTCAACACATCCGCTACGTGGGTAAGAAGGTCGCAAAAAAGATCTATAAGAAGGGTATCACTCTGGAAGAGTACCTGGGCAAAGATCCGGCCTCCATCGATTATCTTTTGCTGGTCAACAAGGAGCACGCCATGCCCGAGGGCTGGGAGGATAAGATCCAGCTCACATATATGGTAAATAACGTGGGCGACAGGATCGGCGTGGAGCGCATTACCTACGAGGCTTATCTGAAGCTTAAGGCGGCGCTCTTAAAGGACGGCGTCCACACTGACATAAATATGGCATATCGCTCGGTGCAGGATCAGATTGATCTGGCAGCGGAGTTTACTGTTAAGTACGGCCCTGAATACGGGGAGAACTACGTGGCCGTGCCGGGATACTCCGAGCACCACACGGGCCTTGCCATCGATCTTTATCTGGAATCCGTGGATGCTTGGGCGAAGATAGCAGCCAGGCTTCCGGAATTCGGATTCATTCTGCGCTATCCTTTAGGCAAGGAAGACATCACAGGTTATAGTTACGAGCCCTGGCACATCCGCTACGTTGGTAAGGATGCTGCCAAGGAAATAGCAAAGAAAAATCTCGCCCTGGAGGAATACGTAGGGTGATATCAGTAAATGAAGGAAGTTCTTTTCAAACAAAAGCATATGCCCATGGGCTTTCTCGCCGTGTGGATGATGGTGATCACGACCATCCAGTGGATCATGCTGGATCTGTATCTGCCTGCGCTGCCCATTCTCGTGGATGAATTCGGCGTGACCGAGGGCGAGCTCAACGTCAGCTTAAACACAGGCATCATCGCCTGTGCAGTGGCGACCATAATCGGCGGCACTTTGTCCGACCGTTTCGGACGCAAGCTGGTGATGGTGGCTGGAATGCTTTTGGGAATAATCGGAAACCTGTTCTGCGGGCTGTCCAACGGCGTTTTCATGCTTTGCGTCTTTAGAGGCGTGGCGGGCTTCGGTTCCGGCGTCGTGGACACGGTGGCCATGGCCATCCTGAAGGACAGCTTTACCGGTAAGCGCTTCCAAAAGAATATGACCATCCTGCAGGCGGTGGCCGCGGTGGGACCCATCTTCGGCCCCGGGCTGGGAGCTTTTCTCATCAATATGGGCTCCTGGAGATTGATATTCTTCATCCTGGCAGGATCAGTTCTAATCACACTGCTGCCCATATTTTTCTACACAGAGACTTTGCCTCCCGAAAACAGATTCAGCAATAGATTCAGCGACATCGCTAAGGAAGCTGTGCAGATCTCTAAGACTCCGGCCTTCAGCCTTTACCTTGGAATAATCGCCTTCCTGACCATACCGGTATGGTCCTACGTGGCTGTAAGTTCATATATTTTCATAGACGATTTCGGAGTGGGCAATACAGGCTACGGCATTTACTATGCCGTGGGAACGGTCTTCTCCGTGGTGGCGCCTTTCATATACCTGGCTCTGGCCAAAAAACTCACGAGCCGTATGATCACACGGGTGACTCTCGTGCTCATGCTGGCAAGCGGGATAATGTTTTTGACCATCGGAGAGATAAGCCCCGTGCTGCTGATTCTTTGCGTCGTGCCTATGTACGTCTCGGAGGGTATCATCAGACCCATGGGGCTGGTGATTTTGCTTGAGGAGTACAGTTACGTGGCCGGCACTGCCAGCGCCCTCATGGAGTTCGTGGTAAATATCGTGGGCGCCATTGGTACTGCCATCGCGACCATTGGCTGGACTTCCATGACCCACGGAACGGGCGTCATAACCATGGGCTGTGTCATCGTCGCAGGCGCTTGCTGGGCGATAATATGCGCCAGAGGCTATCTCAAGAAGAGATTGGATGTGTAATTAAAATACAAGGAAGAATATCGATGAAAACAAAAAGTAAAGCCCTTGAAGCGATCCGCGAATTCAATAGAGTTATGGACTGGGAGCAGTTCCATACAGCGGAAAATCTGGCTAAATCCATTTCCATCGAAGCCGCAGAGCTCCTGGAGTGCTTCCAGTGGGACAATAACTATGACCTGGAGGCTACAGCAGAGGAGCTGGCCGATGTCTATTCCTATGTCCTGATGATGGCTGATGAGCTGGACGTGGATCTGGAGGAGATCACCCTGAAGAAACTGGAGAAGAACAAGGCCAAGTACCCTGTGGAGGAGTTCAAGGGAAGCAGCGCAAAATATAATCAGCTCAAGAAGAAATAAATTCATGGTTTTTGCGAGTCAAAAGGTGTGATATAATTATTTAAATACGATATTAGCCTTTGGATTAAAGGAGGATAATAGACATGATACCTGTACCTAAACTGTTCAGGAAGACTAAGACTGTGAGAGGGATAAATGAGTATATGGACACTCATTTCAACGAGGTCCTGCATACTACTCTCAATCCGGACGGGCCGGGTGCCATCCGCATCCATCTGGTTCCGCCTAAGAAGGAGGAAGGTGCCCTCAACCCCAGCATTGCCATTATAAACGGAACGGATATCGTCCCGGTTAATTTTGCATGGGCAGTTATACTGGCTGAGATGATCAGAGAGACCAACAAGTATGACGGAAGAGAGATCAATGAGGATGATATCCAAGGAATCCTGGCAAAGACCGTGGAAAGCACCAAGAAGATCATGCCCTTCCTGTCAAAGCGTCGTTTAGCCGGTGACATCCAGACCATCTATACTACCATTAAGCAGATCGCTTATCGCGAGCCGGTAACCACCGATGTGCATTACATGAGCATCGGCGATTATGCGGAATACATGACCGCGCCTCATCGTATGGATGCACTGGTTAGTTCCATGACCAAGGACGGAAAGTGGCACTGCAATCAGAAGTGCGTCCACTGCTATGCAGCAGGGCAGGAGCTATCTGAAGAGGAAGAACTTTCCACAGAGGATTGGAAGAAGATCATAGATAAGTGCCGTGAGGCTTGCATACCGCAGATCACCTTCACCGGCGGCGAGCCCACCATGCGTGAGGATATAATTGAGCTCATCAGCTACGCCCGCTGGTTCATATCAAGACTTAATACCAACGGCGTCAAGCTGACAGAAGACTATTGCCGTAAGCTTCATGAAGCTGAGCTGGACAGCGTTCAGATCACCTTCTATTCCAGCGACCCGACCATCCATAACAAGCTGGTAGGCGCTGATAAGTTCTTAAATACCGCTAAGGGTATTTTGAACGCCGTGAACGAGGGTCTGTCGGTGAGCGTCAATACGCCGCTCTGCACCCTTAACAGAGATTACGTAAAGACTCTTTCATACCTTCGTGATAAGGGCGTAATCTACGTTACATGCTCCGGCATGATTATGACGGGAAATGCCACTACGGAGGAATCCGAAAGCATGCAGCTCACGAGCCAGGAACTTGAGGAGATCTTAAGAGACGCGGTGAAGTTCTGTAACGAAAACGGAATGGAGATAGCCTTCACATCGCCCGGTTGGATCGACCAGAAGGTCTTCGAAGAGCTCAACATTCCCGCACCTTCCTGCGGAGCCTGCCTTTCCAACATGGCCATCACTCCTGCAGGAAACGTGGTTCCTTGCCAGAGCTGGCTTACGGGCAAGCCTCTTGGAAACATGTTAAGAGACGATTGGGAGAATATCTGGAACAGCCCGGACTGCGAAGTGCACAGAAACTTCTCAGCTGAAATGACCGGCGAATGTCCTTTGAGGAGGTGCTGCTGATGAAAAGATATTTTGCTAAATTACCGAGACTATTAGTGGTCGCAGCTGTCATCACGATTTTGATGGTAGCTACCGCAGTGCCTGCCTTTGCAGCTAATACAGATGAGATCCTTAACTTCACCATCACCGTGGACGTCAACGAGGACGCATCCCTTGAGATGACCTATCATATCGACTGGAAGGTCCTGGACGACTCCATCGGAGAGTTGGAGTGGATCAATCTTGGCGTGCCAAACAGCCACCACGAGAATATCAAAGCACTCTCCAGCACCATCGACTACATAAATGACGAGGGTGATATGCTGGAGATCTACCTGGATCGCGGATACGGTGAGGATGAGATCGTAAGCTTAGATTTCTCCATGACCCAGGATCACATGTATCAGATAGATAAGTACACGGACGGCGAGACCGTATATTCCTTCACGCCTGCCTGGTTCGACGATATCGATGTGGACAATCTGGTGATCCGCTGGAACGCCGATAACGCCATAGCTTGGCAGCCTGATTGCCTTACGGACAAGGGCTATCTGACCTTTAAGGCCTCATATCCCTACCAGTACACCATGGAAGTGACCTATCCCAACGACGCCTTCGGTTTCTCCGAAGATCGTCAGCAGGGAGATGATGACTACTGGGACGGAGGCGGCGATTACGACTACGATAGCGGTTCCGGAATCATAGAGTTCTTTGCGGGCCTTATCGCCCTTGGAATCTTTGTCGCTCCTTTCGTACTTCTGTTCAAGTTCATCAAGTGGATCGCAGGCGGTCTGGGCTTCGGCTCCAACCAGCCCACCAAGAAAAAGATCGTCCGCACCAAGATCGTATACTACGACAACTGCCCCAGCTGCGGCATGGCCCGCGAAGAAGGTAAGGACAGCTGCCAGTATTGCGGTAGGAGCATGATCAAGAGCAAAGAAGTCGTCGAAGAAAGCGAGATCAAGGAGCCCGAGAAGTACATCAAGAAGGGCACCTACAGATACGGCGATTCTCCGAACACATACATTCATGTAAACGTTATAAACGTCCCTGTGAGAAGCTCTTCAAGCTCCACAGGTTCCAGAAGAAGCGGTGGCGGCGGATCATCCCATCACTCTTCTTGCGCCTGCGCTTCATCCTGCGCCTGCGCTTCATCCTGTGCTTGCGCCTGCGCCTGCGCTTCATCCGGACGTGCCGGCTGCTCAGTGAAGGATTTCTTCAATGAAAAGATCCACGAGGGACGCGTACGCATAGAAAGCAAGGAAGACACTCTCAACTAGTTTTGAGTAAAACTCATTCTGACATCATTTTGTAAAGGAGCCCATCATGAAAGTGTTGTATTTTACAGGAACAGGAAACAGCCGCTTCGTAGCGGAGAGAACAGCAAAAAACACCAACTCGGAGCTGATCGATCTGAAGCCTCAGATCAAGGCAGGGATCCCTCAGCCCGTGGATGATGAAGACCTGGTCTTCGTAGCGCCCACCTATGCGTGGAAGCTGCCCAGCGTTGTAACTGAATGGATAGAAAAGGCAGACCTGAGCGGAGCCAAGAGGGCATGGTTCATCATGACCTGCGGCGACTCCATCGGAAACGCCTGCCAGTATAACAGGGAACTCACCCTTAAGAAGGGTCTTGAATACATGGGAACAGGCATCATCGTTATGCCTGAGAACTACATAGCCATGTTTGATGCCCCGGTAACAGCTGAAGCCAGAAGGATCGTGACCAAGTCCATTCCCGATATGGATAAGCTTATCGCAGATCTTAAAGCCGGCGAAAAGTTCCCGCCCGTCAGAGTCAAGCTTGCACAGTTCCTTCTGACAGGTTTGATCAATCCTGCCTTAGGAAAGCTTTTCATCAGAGGCGAGGCCTTCGACGTAGAGGATGATTGTATCGGCTGCGGCAAGTGCGTGGAGCGCTGCCCCATGAACAACATCAGTCTCGTAGACGGGAAACCGGAGTGGGGAAACGGATGCATCCATTGCATGGCCTGCATCTGCTATTGCCCTCAAAAAGCCATCCAGTATGGCACAGCTACCAAAACCCGCGAAAGATATACTTTTGAGGGTATAGGCTACGGAAAAGAAAAATAGCGAGGAGTCACATGGACACTACCAACCGATCAAAACTGACCTTGATGAAGCGATGCCTGATATTGATGGTGTGTGTTTTGCTTGCCATTTTTTTGCCCATGGAATCAGCTTATGCTGCCAAAAAGAGCAAAAGCACCACTATCGTAGATCCCATCCACAATGAGGACAGTTTTTCTGCGGTGCTTTACAACAATACCAACGGCCTGCCCACATCAGAGGCTAACGATATCGATCAGACCAGCGAGGGATTCATCTGGATCGGCAGTTACTCCGGTCTTATCCGATATGATGGAAACACCTTTGAAAGGGTAGATTCCACCACCGGCATCGTCAGCGTTGTAAGCCTTATGGTCGACAGCCGAGACAGGCTGTGGATAGGCACCAACGATAACGGCCTTGCCATGATGGAGAACGGGGAATACACCTTCTGGGGAGAAGATGATGGCCTGGGATCCTCCAAGATCTGCGATATAGCGGAGGGAGATGATGGTACCGTTTACGTAGGAACCACCGACGGTATCAGCATGATATCTCCTGACCTTGAACTGAGCAATTTCGATGATCCGAAGATCTCAAACATCTACGTTGAGACCATGACAAAGGGCAGCGACGGCCTGATCTATGTCATAAGCAATGAGGATGATTATCTGGTCTTAGAGGGCTCTGAACTTAAGGAGTACATAGGCCATGATGAGACTGAGATTCGAGGAATTACGGCGATTTTGCCGGATCCGGATGAGCCGGGTAAGATATACTTAAGCACAGGCGGAGCTGAATTATATCATGGAGATATGAAGCATGACCTGAGCGAGATGGAGTACACAGACCTGAGCCCGCTCTTCGGCATCATAGATATCGAGAAATACGGAGATACCCTGTGGGTATGCGGTAACAATGGTATCGGAGCGGTGGATAAACAAGGCTTCCATCTGGTTGAAAACCTTCCCATGGACAACTCCGTCACTCACATAATAACCGACTACGAAGGAAACCTCTGGTTTACATCTTCGCGTCAGGGTGTAATGAAGCTGGTAAAGTCTCGCTTCATCAGCATCAATGAAAGATACTCATTATCTGAAACCGTTGTAAATTCCACCTGCGTTTATGAGGATAAACTTTTAGTGGCAACGGATACGGGCATTATAGTACTGGACGAAGAAAAAGGTCCAGTAGGAAATATGCCGGTAACTTCAGCTGTGACGGCATCCGGTGAGCCACTTAACACTACCAATCTTGTGGAATACCTGGACGGCTGCCGTATACGTTCCATTCTTAAGGACAGCAAAGACAGAATTTGGATCTCCACCTGGAGAGGAAAGGGCCTTCTTCGCTACGATAAGGGAGAACTTGTAGCCTTTACCGAAAAGGAAGGAATGCTTTCGGACCATGTGCGTGCCATAGCCGAAACCGATGACGGTAAGATCATAGTGGCTCACACCGGTGGTGTTGCGGTCATCGAGGGAAATGAGATCACCGCCACTTACGGTGAAGCAGAAGGAATCGATAATCTGGAAATACTGACTGTAAGTTCAACGCCAAACGGCGACATAGTGGCCGGATCCAACGGAGACGGCATCTATGTCATTAACGATAAAGGCCTTACAAAATTAAGCAGAAAGGAAGGCCTGTCATCAGGTATCGTCATGCGCATTAAACGCGATGATGAGCATGGAGTTTTTTGGATCGTGACCTCCAACTCCATAGGCTACATGGATCAGGACTATAATATAACCACCCTGAAGGATTTCCCTTACTCCAACAATTTCGACATGTACGAAAACAGCAAGGGAGACATGTGGATCCTTGCAAGCGATGGCATATATGTGCTTCCTGTGGATGAGCTTCTCGAAAACAAAGACTTCAAACCTGTGCATTATGGTCTGGCCAACGGCTTGCCTTGCACGACAACCAGCAATTCATACAGCGCACTTTCTTCCAAGGGGAATTTATACATAGCCGGTAATACCGGAGTGGTCAAGGTCAATATCAATGGCTCCATGGAGGAAGTAGGCGAACTGAAGCAGGCTGTGCCATATATCGACGTGGACGGCGTGACATACTATCCGGATAAAAAGGGCAGATTCCACATACCGGCCAGCGCCTTAAAGGTAACGGTATACGCTTTCGTATACAACTATTCCCTGACAGATCCTAAGGTAACCTATAGCCTGGAGGGCTTCGATCGTGAGCCCGTCACCGTATTTCGCAGTGAACTGGATCCTGTGACCTATACGAACTTAAAAGGCGGCGAATATACCTTCGTTATGGATCTTACGGATGCCATGGGAAGAGGCAGCAAGACGATGTCAGTTTCCATCATAAAGGAAAAGGCACTTTACGAAAATAAGTGGTTCTACCTGGTGGTAGGTATCGCCTTTATTTTGGGTATGTCGCTGTTTGTCAGAAACTACATCAAATGGATGGTGGCAGACATCGAGAAGAAGCACAAGGAAGAGGAGGAGCGCCAGAGGATAGGAAATGAGCTCTCCATGGCAACAAAGATCCAGGCAGCTCTTTTGCCCCACGATTTCCCGCCTTTCCCGGACCGCAAAGAATTCGATATCTATGCATCCATGAATCCGGCCAAAGAGGTAGGCGGAGATTTCTACGACTTCTTTATGGTAGATGACGACCATCTCTGCATGGTCATGGCGGACGTGAGCGGCAAGGGCATTCCTGCGGCTATGTTCATGACCATAACCAAGACCATCATGAAGACCTACGCCAAGCTGGGACAATCCGCATCGGAGGTGTTCTACAGAGCCAACGAGGCCATCTGTGCCAACAATCGTATGGATATGTTCGTAACCGTATGGCTTGGCATCCTGGAGATATCCACAGGAAGACTGACTGCTGCCAACGCAGGGCATGAGTATCCTGTCATCAAGAGGGCAGGAGGCACCTATGACTTGTTCAAGGATAAGCACGGACTTGTCATCGGCGGCATGGAAGGAATGAAGTACAAGGAGTACGATATTCAGCTTTCTCCCGGAGACTCCATCTTCCTTTACACTGACGGTGTTCCTGAGGCTACGGATAAGGACAATAAGATGTTCGGACTGGAGAGGATGTTAAGGGCTCTTAACAAGGATCCTGAAGCTTCTCCGGAGCAGGTGCTTCGTAACGTCAGAGGGGCTGTAAACGACTTCGTGAAGAACGCGGAGCAGTTCGACGATCTGACCATGCTGAGCATGCATTACAGAGGGCCGGTAAAGCCCTGATAGTGGGAAATAAATAGAGTAAATTTGGGGTCCTGCGGCGAGTTTTTTGCTGCAGGATCTTTTACTACCTGAAAATGTACTTTTGTTCAATTTCAAATTGACAATAAACAGACAAGTATGTTAGTATCAACTAGGCAGAAAAGGAGAAAAATCATGAAA
The DNA here is from genome assembly GCA_017394515.1 of Bacillota bacterium. Classification (GTDB taxonomy): domain Bacteria; phylum Bacillota; class Clostridia; order Peptostreptococcales; family Anaerovoracaceae; genus RUG754. The sequence continues at coordinate 79,464 of JAFPXY010000029.1, forward strand.
GATTATAGGATCATAGAAGTCAAGGAAAGCATCCTTTCTGATAACGACAAAGATGCTGACGAACTGAGAAAAGAACTCAAAGCCCAGAACACATTTTTGCTGAATCTCATGTCGTCACCGGGGGCAGGTAAGACCACCACTCTGGTCAGGACCATCAACATGCTGAAGGACGAGTTCAAGATCGGCATAATGGAAGCGGACATCGACTCCGACGTGGACGCTAAAACCATTTCCGAGGCAGGTGCCAGGACTATACAGATCCATACCGGCGGCATGTGCCATCTGGATGCGGATATGACCAGGCAGGGCCTTCGCGAGTTCGAAACTGAGGATCTGGATCTGGTGGTGCTGGAGAACGTGGGAAACCTGGTGTGCCCGGCGGAATTCGATACCGGAGCGGTCAGAAACGCCATGATACTTTCAGTGCCGGAAGGGGATGACAAGCCCTTGAAGTATCCTTTGATGTTCCAGGTTGCAAACGTGGTACTCATCAACAAGTGCGACACGCTCCCGGTCTTCGACGATTTCAGCAAAGAAGACGTGGTGGAGAGGATCCGCATGAGGAATCCATATTGCGATATCATCTTTGTATCCGCCAAAACGGGCGAGGGGTTCGAAGAGTGGGCAAACTGGCTTAGACGCGAAATCAGAGCCTTCCAGGAGGTCTGACAAGCTATATATGTGTATTTATGAAAATAACGGAGTAAGAAAATGAATGACTTTTTAGAGAAAAGCTACATCGACGGCTGGCTTCCGGAAGGCTATGACCCGGACGCTCCCATAAGAGAGCCCATCATCAAGCTGTCAAAGATGATAACTTCCCGCGCACTTCAGCATCTGGGAGTTAAGAAGCTTACAACCAGAGATCCCGAGTATTGGGCACTGGCTACCATCCTCACGGATGAAGAGGCAAACCTCTGTCTGTCCTTTGGCGGCATCAGAAAGCCCAAGACCTACGAGCAGATCAAACAGGCTTCAGGCCTCGATGATGCCAAGCTCACAGATCTTCTTGATCACCTTTCATGGATGGGTATCCTGGAGTACAACTGGGAGAATCTTGACGGCAAAAATCCCAAGGGTGAGAAGAGATGGCTTGTGCCCATGTTCGTACCGGGTTCCGCTGAGTTCACCGTAATGAACCCTAACCTTCTTTGGGAACATCCTGAACTTGGATATTTCTTTAACCTCATGACCAGACTCCCTCTGGAGAAGATCACCAAGATGGTGCCTCCTGGAGGTTCCGGCATCGGTATGCACGTAATACCTGTCGAAAAGGCCATCGAGATGGAAGACAAGTCCGTAAGTGTAGAGCACATCTCTCACTGGCTGGATAAATATGACGGCAAGTACGCCGCATCTTCCTGCTCATGTCGCCGCGCCACACAGACCTACGGCATGAACTGCGGTGACGATGAGATGGACTGGTGTATCGCAGTAGGCGACATGGCCGACTACGTAGTAGAAACCAACAAAGACGGCCGCTACATCACCAGAGAAGAAGTCATGGAACTCCTTCAGAAAGCTGAGGACAACGGCTTCGTACACCAGATAACCAATATCGACGGTGAAGAAAAGATCTTTGCCATCTGCAACTGCAATGTGGACATCTGCTACGCTCTGAGAACTTCACAGCTCTTCAATACGCCTAACATGTCCAGATCCGCCTACGTGGCTCACGTGGACAAACAGAAATGCGTAGCCTGCGGAAGATGCGTGGAATTCTGCCCCGCTGGCGCTGTCAAGCTGGGACAGAAGCTCTGCAGAGCTGACGGTTCCGAAGTTCAGTATCCGAAGCACCTGCTTCCTTCCGATAAGAAGTGGGGAAGGGACGACTGGGACTTTGACTATACCGAGAACAACCGCAGACCTGCATATGACACCGGTTCTGCGCCTTGTAAGGCCGCATGTCCTGCCCACATAGGTATCGAAGGATATCTGAAGATGGCTAAAGAAGGAAGATATCAGGAAGCCCTTGCTCTCATCAAGAAGAACAATCCGCTTCCCGCCATCTGCGGACACATCTGCAACCGTCGCTGCGAGGACGCCTGCACCAGAGGCACCATCGACATGGCTGTAGCCATCGATGAAGTAAAGAAGTTCATCGCCATGCAGGATCTTAAAGAAGAGACCAGATACATCCCTAAGAAGGTCATTCCCAAGTCAGTAGGCGGCTTCGATGAAAAGATCGCCATCATCGGCGCAGGCCCTGCGGGCTTAAGCTGCGCATACTACCTGGCTGAAAAAGGATACAACCCTACGATCTTTGAAAAGAACGAAAGGGCCGGCGGAATGCTGACCTACGGCATACCTTCCTTCAAACTTGAGAAGGACGTCATCCAGGCTGAGATCGATGTCATCAAAGAAATGGGCGTTGAAATCAAGTGCGGCGTAGAAGTAGGCAAAGACGTGACTCTCGATGAACTGAGAGCCCAGGGATACAAAGCCTTCTACATCGCCATCGGCTGCCAGGGCGGCAAGAACACCGGAGTTCCCGGAGAGGACGCTTCCGGAGTTACCACCGCTGTGGAATTTTTGAGAGAAGTCGGTGCTAACGAGAAGTACGACATCAAGGGTGACGTGGTAGTTATCGGCGGCGGAAACGTAGCAATCGATGCAGCCAGATCCTCCGTCAAGGTAGGAGCACCCAAGGTCAGCATGTACTGCCTTGAGACCAGAGACATCATGCCCGCATCCGACGATGAAGTGGCTGAGGCCGAGGAAGACGGAATCCAGATCAATTGTGGCTGGGGACCTAAGGAGATCCTCACTGACAATGGCGAAGTCTGCGGCATCGTCCTCAAGCGTTGCACCAGAGTATATGACGAAAACAAGAGATTCTCACCTGAATACGACGAGAACGATACTGTGACCGTAGAATGCAAGCACGTTGTACTTTCAGTAGGTCAGAGCATCATCTGGGGAGACCTGCTCAAGGGCTCCAAGGTAGAGCTTGGCAGAGGAAACGGCGCTGTAGCTGATCCTCTAACATACCAGACCGCAGAACCCGACATCTTCGTCGGAGGAGACGTCTACACCGGACCTAAGTTCGCCATCGACGCCATCGCAGCTGGTAAGGAAGGCGCGCTTTCCATCCACAGATTCGTACGTCCCGGCTCAGATCTTAAGTTGGCAAGGACCAGAAAGAACGAGTTCATCGAGCTCAACAAAGAAGACATCAAGGTCGAGTCCTATGACAACTCCAAGAGACAGATCCCCGGAGTGGATCTTTCCAAGGCCGGTGCCAGATCCTTCAGAGATCCCAAGCAGGTATTCACCGAGGAACAGATCAAGATCGAGACCGCAAGATGTCTCGAGTGCGGAGCATCTTTTGTTGATGAAAACCAGTGCATAGGCTGCGGAGTCTGCACCACCAAGTGCGAGTTCGACGCCATCCATCTCACAAGAGATAACCCGGATTGCTCTACCATGAGAAAATCTGAGGACAAGATCAAGTACGTTCTCGGAAACGGTATCAAGCAGGGCATTAAGTTAAAATTCAAGAAGAACAAATAAAAGTCAGGGACCCGGCTTCGGCCGGGTCCAGGACTGATGGTGAAAGGTATGCATGAATTAGGAGTAGTATTCAGCATAATAAAGACGGTCGAAGAGGTGGCCGCGGAAAACGACGTGACGGAGGTATCAGCCGTCAAGCTTCACCTGGGAGAGGTGAGCACCGTCATTCCCAAATATCTGACGGACTGCTGGAACTGGGCTGTCAAAAAGACCGAAGTCCTGAAGGACGCCCGCCTGGATATCGAGATCATCCCGGCTGTGACCTACTGCGAGGACTGCGGGGCCGAATACGAGACCGTGAAGTACGGCAAAACCTGCCCCAAGTGCGGAAGCCCGCATACTTATCTTTTGCGCGGCAATGAATTCACCATTCAGGAGATAGAAGTCTGCTGATCACGATCAGCAAAATATCGATGAAATGCCTGATTTCAGGCTTCATAATATTTATTATTCATTTAATTTTGGAGGTATTATTCAATGTTATTCCAGCTTTATTCAAGCCATGCCGGAATGCAGCTTTTAGGTTGGGTACTCGTTTTCGTAGGACTGATTCTCATGAACGAGATCGGCCGCAGGACCAAAGCCGGCGGAATGGTCATCTTCGTAATCATTCCCGCTATCCTGACGGTTTACTTCATCCTTGCTCACATGGGCATGTTTGGAGGAGAAAACAACCCTACAGTGGCAATCATGGACGGATGGTTCCACTATTTCAAACTTTATGCTGCTGACATCGGCTGCGTAGGTTTCATGATGATCAAGTACAAATGGGGACTTGGTAAGTATGACTGGTTCAAATGGTGGCCTTGGTTCATCGTTGCAGCCAACATCATGATCGCAAACGTTTCCGATATGGAATCTTTCCTTGCAGCATATCACATCACCGGCGACTTCAGCGGCGCATGGTGGGCTTCCAACGAAGGCGTATTCATCTACGGCGGTTGGTGGAACCTGCTCAACGCTCTTGCAGGACTTATCAACATCTTCTGTATGACAGGCTGCACATACCTGCTTACATCCAAGGATAAGAACAAGTCCGACATGATCTGGCCTGATATGACTATCTGGTTCATCATCGCTTACGATGTATGGAACTTCGAATACACATATCTCAACCTGCCTACACATTCATGGTACTGCGGCGTGGCCCTTCTGCTGGCTCCCACCTTCGCAAACGCACTGTGGAACAAAGGCGGTTGGATCCAGAACCGCGCCAACACTCTGGCCATCTGGTGCATGTGGGCACAGGTCGTTCCCGCATTCCAGCTTTCATCCAGATTCGCAGCTGCACTTCCTTCCGTTTACGGCGGAGCTACAGCTAACGGAATCACAGCATATGATCTTTACACACCTGCTATTGAGCTCTTCAAGAGCGGTCAGGGCAAGACTGAAATGGCAGGCCAGATCATCGCTGACATGGGAATCACTGCAGATCCCAGAGCACAGGGTGTACTTGCTGTCGCGGCTCTTGCCATCAACGTAGTTGTAATGGCCTTCATAATCCAGCGCTCCATCAAGATGGGCAAGAATCCTTACTCCAATTGTGTTTGGGAAGGAACCAAGGATTTCGAAGAAGCTATGGCAAGAGCAATTGTCGAATAATCGAATCAAGAAAAGAAGAAAAGTGCTGTGCGTGAGCGCAGCACTTTTTTTATGTGGTGTGGAACCTTGCTGCCGATTTTTTGCACTTCCTTTTTGCATGATTATAGATTATTATAGATATAGATAAATTTTCCTCAGTTTGAAATGGAGGCAGATATGAAAACGCTTTTCAGAAATGGATTGATATACGATGGGTCGGGAAATGCGCCCTTCAAGGGAGATGTGCTGATCGAGGATGACGTGATCCTTAAGGTGGGCGGCGTCATCGATGATGAGACTGACGAGATCATGGACATAGAGGGCAGGCAGATCTGCCCGGGCCTTATCGACGCCCACTCTCATAACGATTTCTTTTATGACAGGGAGGACGCGGAGAAGTACTACAGGCCTTTTATCGAGCAGGGCATAACCACCCAGATCACGGGCAACTGCAGTTTTTCACCCTTCGGCATGGAGGCGGATACGCCTTACCGTGACAAGATCGGAGGCGGGCTTTTCGATGCGCATCATCCGGGCAGTTTCGCGGACTTCAAAAAACGTGCGGAGGGCAGGCTCTTCGTAAATATGGCGCCTCTCATCGGCCAGGGTTCCGTGAGGGCCGGCATGACAGGCTACGATCCTGCGCCTTATACTAAGGAGCAGATAGAGAAGGAGCTGGAGTATGTGCGCGAAGCCATGGAGGGCGGTGCATTCGGCGGATCTTTAGGCTTCATGTACGAGCCGGACCGCTACGCAAAGGAAGATGAGATCATAGCTTTTGCCGGTGAGATCGCCAAGTACGACGGTATCGTGACCATCCATCCCAGAGCTTGTTCCATAGTAAGCGCTGACTATCCGCTTCTGACGAAGAAGTCTCACCTGGAGATGGGGCTTGACGAGGCAGTGGACATCATGCATAAGTCCGGCTGCAGGCTGGAGTACAGCCACCTGATCTTCACAGGGCAGAGGAGCTGGAAACTTCTGGATAAGATGCTTGCCGTATTCAAGCGCGAGCGCGAGGCCGGCAATCCAATAGCCTTTGACAACTACGCTTTCCATTACGGAGCTTCCGTTATCACCGTGGTGTTCCCTGAGTGGTACGCTCAGCTCACCAAGGAAGAGGCCGCCAAGCCCATCAACCGCTTCAAACTCCAGCTGACCATCCTCATGTATCGCAAAGTACTGGGAATCGACTGGGACGACATGGTAGTGGCATACATTTCCGACGACCATCCTGAATATGAAGGAAAGACCGTGCCTCAGTGCGCGGCGGAAGAGGGGCTGTCCAATCTTGACATGTACCTTAAGCTGGTGGATCTGTCCAATAGAGCAGGCAGCATCTATCTTGGCAAGTACTACAACGATGAGATCGTTGAAAGACTCATGAATGAAAATCTTTCCGTGTTCATGACGGACGCTTGGGTGGAGGACAAGGGACTGCAGAACATCGCAGCTTTCCAGACCTTCCCACAGTTCTTCCTTTTGGCCAAGAAACACGGAATTCCATATGAAATTATCGTCCGCAAGATGACGGGACAGACTGCGGACAGATATAAGATCCCTGAGAGAGGTTATCTGAAGCCCGGATACAAGGCAGATGTCACCGTTCTCGATATCGACAACATGAAAGTCGACGAATCTAAGCCGGATTTCCGTCCCGAGGGAATCGTCCACGTCTACGTCAACGGCCACGCAGTCCTGAAGGACGGCGAGTATCTCGGCGGCAGGGCAGGCAAGGTATTGCTTAAGAGGTAACTACAAGAAAGGAGAAGCCATGTTTGTTTTTTGGGGAGATGGTTCTCAGGCTGCAAAAGACTTGGTCGATGCCATAGTCGTTCGCAGCACTGAAAACTTCAACTGGACATTTATATTCATTCTGGCGGTAGTATTTTACGTTTACTGGTCAGAGATCAATAAGAAGAACTTCGAGGTGATCTATGCAGGCCTGGCTCTCTACGGAGTCCACTGGCTCTACGAGATCGGAAACGCCGTTATCGCCCACTTCGCAGGTTATCCGCTCTGGTCCGTGAGCAACGAGTCCACCACTTTTATTTTGCTGATCGGCGTGTGCTGGGAGCTTTCCATGATGTTCTCCCTGGCGGGGATCATTTCCTTCAAGATGCTTCCAAAGGACCGCAGCACCAGATATTTTGCAAAAAACGGTAAGAAGGGAATCAGCTGCAAGCTGGCAGGAGCCATCAGCATGGCGCTTCTCTTCGCCCTTGTGGAATCCTTCCTGGCCGGCACATCCAACCATTCCTTCATCTGGGTCTATAAATGGTGGGGCGTACTGCCGGTGTTCATCACCACATATATTCCGTTCTTCCTGGCCAGCAACTACGTGCCGGACATGGAGCCCGCCAGGAGAAAACGCTTCCTTATCACCATCTGGGGACTGGTAGCAGTGCTCCTCGTGGTGCTCATCCCACTTGGCGTTATTTGATAAGAAAAAACACGTTTTTGGGGCAAAAAAGGCCTAATTCAACCGATAGTTGGATAATATCCAACCGATAGATGAGCGATTTCAACCATCAGTCGCTTCAATTTGGCTGCCTCTTTTGATACCATAAAG
>JAFPXY010000030.1 GCA_017394515.1 Bacillota bacterium
ATTCTAACAGGAGGAAGAAGTAATGCGTAATATCGTTGATGCATCCAAGCTTGAATTAACATCAACTATCGTTAACATCAGAAGAGTTTCCAAGACCGTTAAAGGCGGTAAGAACATGAGATTCTCTGTAACCGTAGTTGTTGGTGACGGAAACGGATACGTAGGCGTTGGCCTTGGTAAGTCCATTGAAATTCCCGAAGCTGTTAGAAAAGCTGAAGAGGATGCAAAGAAGAATCTTATATATGTTCAGATGGTTGGAACGACAATTCCTCATAAGAACCTTGGCGTATTCGGAGCTGGCAGAGTTCTGATCATGCCCGCTGCACAGGGTACCGGAGTTATCGCAGGATCATCTGCACGTACAGTACTGGAAGCTGCTGGAATCAAGGACGTAAGAGCTAAGTCCATCGGTTCCGCTAACACAGTGAACGTTGCCTATGCAACCTTAGAAGGTCTTAAATCCATGATGACCGTGGAAAAGGCTGCTAAGTTAAGAGGCAAGACAAAAGAAGAAATTTTAGGATAAGGAGGTAAGCGACATGGCAGAAATGATTAAGATCACTTTAACAAAGAGCACTATCGGAGCTACCCCTCATCAGAGAAAAGTAGTAGAAGCTTTAGGCTTAAAGAAGATGCACCAGACCGTAGAGCTTGTTGATAACGCTGCAACCCGCGGTGCTATCGCCAAGGTTTCGCATCTTGTTACTGTAGAAGAATAAGGGAGGTGCACGAAATGAAGTTAAGCGAATTAAAAGCACCTGCTGGTGCTACCCGCGCTCCTAAGAGAAAGGGTAGAGGAACTGGTACCGGTAACGGAACCACAGCAGGAAGAGGTATGAATGGTCAGAAGTCCAGATCCGGCGGCGGCGTTCGTCTTGGATTCGAAGGTGGCCAGATGCCTTTATACAGAAGACTTCCTAAGAGAGGCTTCACAAACGTTTGGGGAACAACTTATGACGTTATCAACGTTTCCGATCTCAACAGATTCGAAAAGGATTCCGTAGTAGATCTTGAAGCTATGATCGAAGCTGGTCTTCTCAAGCAGGTTAAGGACGGCGTTAAGGTTCTCGGAAGAGGAGAACTTGACAGACCTCTTACCGTTAGAGCTAACAAGTTTAGCGCTACTGCAGTAGAGAAAATCGAAAAGGCTGGAGGAAAGGCAGAGGTGATCTAGAATGGGTATGATAAAGACTGTAGCTCAGGCCTGGAAAATTCCGGAAATCAGAAGCAAGATGTTATTCACACTGCTGATGCTTCTTGTGTTCAGAATCGGATCAAACATCCCGGTTCCTAACATCAATCGTCAGGCACTTGCAGAATTATTCACGGGTGAGACAGGATTATTTGACTTATTCGACCTCTTCTCAGGCGGATCATTTTCTAACTTTACAATTTTCGCCTTAAGTATTACACCTTACATCACAGCTTCCATCATCGTTCAGCTGCTTACCATGGCATTCCCTTACTTTGAGAATCTTGCTAAGCAGGGCGTTGAAGGAAGAAAGAAAATGGCTCAGATAACCAGATACATGACTGTAGTACTTGCAGTTATCCAGGCTATCGGTCTGACCGTTGGTCTCTTCAGAAGAGCGGTCATCGACAAGAGCGTATTTTCCATCATCGTTGTAATACTTGTACTTACCGCAGGTACTGCTTTCCTCATGTGGTTAGGTGAGCAGATCAATGAAAAAGGTATCGGAAACGGTATCTCCCTCCTGATCTTTGCGGGTATCGTAGATAGAATCCCCAGCGCCATCAGGAGCATCTATACACAGTTTACCAGCGGAAACATGACCCTTATCACCATCATCCTTCTTGTAATCGCAGCAATTCTTGTAATCGCAGGAGTAGTGCTGATCCAGGAAGGACAGAGAAAGATACCGGTCCAGTACGCAAAGAGGGTAGTAGGCAGAAAGATGTATGGCGGACAGTCGACGCACATTCCTGTAAAGGTAAACCAGTCCGGCGTTATTCCCATCATCTTCGCATTATCACTGCTTCAGTTCCCTCTTACCATCACATACTTCCTGTCAGCTGATTCAGGATTTACCGCTTTCGTAACTAAGTGGTTATCTCCTAACGGAAACCCGGGAGTATGGGTATATGGAGTACTTAATGTACTGCTCATCATCTTCTTCACATATTTCTACAACCAGATCACATTCAATCCTGTAGAAATAGCAGATAACCTTAAGTCCAACGGTGGCTTCATCCCCGGCATCAGACCCGGCAGAGCAACCGCTGAATATCTGCAGAAGGTAACATCCAGGATCACCATCGTCGGCGCTGTATTCCTTGCAGTAATCGCCACATTACCTACGATCCTGTCCGCACTTACAGCTCTCAACATCCACTTCGGTGGCACATCACTGCTTATCGCTGTCGGTGTTGCTCTTGAGACCGTAAGAGTACTTGAAAACCAGATGATGATGAGAAATTATCAGGGATTCCTGAAATAAAGAGGTGAGCAAAATGCTTAGAACTATACTCTTAGGACCTCCGGGTGCAGGCAAAGGCACCCAGGCTGTAAAGATCGTTGAGAAGTATGGCGTGCCACACATCTCAACAGGAGACATCTTCAGAGAAAACATCAAGAACGGAACTGAACTTGGCAAGAAGGCTCAGGAATACATGAACAGAGGAGAGCTCGTACCCGATGACCTGGTTATCGACCTGGCAACCTCCAGACTTCTTGAACCCGACTGTGAGAATGGTTTCCTTCTTGACGGATTCCCGAGAACTGTTTATCAGGCAGAAAAACTGGATGAATTCCTCTCTGCCCACGATTCAAAGATCGACGTAGTTCTCGACATCGCAGTTGCAAAGGAAGAACTGATCACAAGGCTTACCGGAAGAAGAGTCTGCAAGACTTGCGGAGCTTCCTTCCACGTTGTGAACATTCCTCCTAAGCAGGAGGGCGTTTGCGACTACTGCGGCGGAGAACTGATCCAGAGAGCAGATGACAACCTTGAGACAGTTACCAACAGGATCGATGTCTATGAGTCACAGACCATGCCTCTCATCAATTACTATGAAGAGGCAGGCAACATCGCACATATCGATGGAGCTACCGGACTGGACAGCGTTTTCGCTGACATCGTCAAAGCGATTGGAGAATAGTAATGATTGTCATTAAATCAGAACATGAACTCCAGCTCATGCGAGAAGCGGGTAAGGTTTGCGCAGAGATCTTCAAGGGTCTTGAAGATCTCATCAAACCGGGCATCTCCACAAAGGACATAGACGACTATGTGGAGATGACCTGCAAGAAGCACGGCATGAAGGCAGCTGAAAAAGGCTACTGCGGATATCCGGCAAGCGTCTGCACCTCTGTGAACGATGAGGTCGTACACGGCATCCCCGACAAGAAGCGCAAGCTTAAAGAGGGAGATATCGTGAGCTGTGACCTTGTGGTAGATAACAAGGGTTACATGGCTGACGCCTGCAGGACATATGCTGTAGGCAAGATCGACGAAGAAGCCGCCCGCCTCATGGAAACCGCCGAGAGAGCGTTTTTTGAGGGAGTCAAATACGCTAAGGCAGGACACAGACTGAGGGAGATATCCAAGGCGGTACAGAAGACCGTTGAGGACGAAGGCTTCGGAGTTATAAGGGACTTTGTGGGTCACGGAATCGGATCCGAGATGCACGAAGATCCTCAGATCCCGAACTACGTGTGCTCGGGACCGAACCCCCGACTGCAGAAGGGTATGACCATCTGCATAGAGCCGATGATCACAGAAGGCGACTGGGAAGTAGATATCCTGGACGATGACTGGACAGCGGTAACGGTGGACGGCGGCTGGGCCGCACATTACGAGAATACAGTAGTAATTACCGACTCAGAGCCGGAGATCATAACCTTATAAGGAGGGATGTTGTATGGCAAAAAAAGATACTATCGAAGCAATGGGAACCGTTGTAGACGCTCAGCCTAACGCAATGTTCAAGGTGAAGCTGGAGAACGGCTTTGAAGTGCTCGCTCACATTTCAGGTAAAATCAGAATGAACTATATAAGGATCCTGCCGGGAGACAAGGTAAAGGTTGAACTTTCACCCTATGACCTGACCCGCGGGAGAATTACATGGCGCGATAAGTAAAGCTTTAGGAAGGAGATTAAAATGAAAGTAAGAGCTTCCGTAAAGCCTATCTGCGAAAAGTGCAAGGTTATCAAGAGAAACGGCAAAGTTATGGTTATCTGCGAGAACCCCAAGCACAAGCAGAAACAGGGCTGATAAGTTAAAAATGGGTCGGAGAGGATCACCGGGATCCCTCCAAATAAGACCTTTCTAGTATTTATAATTGATCCTGTCTAGTCGCCCCCGGAAAGGCGAAGCAAGATAGGGGAAGGAGAAAAAATATGGCTCGTATAGCCGGTGTTGACTTACCAAGAGACAAGAGAATCGAAATCGGTTTAACTTACATCTATGGTATTGGCAGACCAACTGCAACAGCAATCCTTGAAAAGGCCGGAGTTAACCCTGATACCAGAGTTAAGGACCTTACTGAGGATGAAGCTGGTAAGATCAGAAAGATCATTGACGAAGAGTATATCGTAGAAGGAGATCTCAGACGTGAAGTTTCTCTTAACATCAAGAGACTCATGGAGATCGGTTCCTACAGAGGCATCCGCCACAGAAGAGGCCTTCCTGTAAGAGGTCAGGGAACCAAGACCAACGCTAGAACTCGTAAGGGTCCTAAGAAGACTGTTGGCAGAAAGAAAAAGAAATAATTGAGAAGGAGGTAGGAAATAATGGCTAAAGCTGTAAAGAAAACAGTAAGAAAAAAGAGAAGAGAAAGAAAAAATATTGAAAAAGGCCAGGCACATATCCAGTCCACCTTCAACAATACTTTAGTAACTCTTACAGATATGGAAGGCAACGCATTAAGCTGGTCTTCCGCAGGATCACTTGGATTCAAGGGATCAAGAAAATCAACACCTTTCGCAGCTCAGATGGCAGCTGAAGAAGCAGCCAAGGGCGCAATGGAACACGGTTTAAAGACTGTAGAAGTTTATGTTAAGGGACCTGGTTCCGGAAGAGAAGCAGCTATCAGAGCTCTTCAGACTGCCGGACTCGAGATCACTATGATCCGCGACATCACACCTATCCCTCATAACGGATGCAGACCGCCGAAGCAGAGAAGAGTATAAGAGAAGGGAGGAAATGAGACATGGCAGTAAATAGAGATCCAATCCTTAAGAGATGCAGATCACTTCAGATAGACCCAAGCCATCTTGGTATCTATAAAGAATCCAACAGAAAGCCTAAGCAGAGCAATCGTAAGATGAGCGACTACGGCCTTCAGCTTCGTGAGAAGCAGAGAGCTAAGTTCATCTATGGCGTTCTCGAAAAGCAGTTCAGAACTACTTTTGAAAAGGCTTCCAAGAAGAAAGGTATCACCGGTGAAAACCTGCTCATCATGCTTGAGGAAAGACTGGACAACGTAGTTTACAGAATGGGCCTTGCTATGACACGTCGTGAAGCAAGACAGCTTGTAGTTCACGGTCACTACACCGTAAACGGCAAGAAGGTTGACATCCCTTCATATCAGGTAAAACCAGGCGATGTAATCAGAGTAAAGACAAAGAGCCAGAGCTCTCCTAAGTTCAAGGAGATCAAGGAAATGCAGGTAGGCGTTCCCGGATGGCTTTCTGTTGATAGAGATAAACTTGAAGGAACCGTCCTTCAGGATCCTACAAGAGATCAGATCGATACTCCAATTGAAGAGCACTTAATCGTCGAGTTGTATTCCAAGTAATATAGCAACTGGATAAGACACACGAAACTTGGAAAGAAGGAGGTTTTCAAATGATTGAAATTGAAAAGCCAACGATCAGTAAGGTCATTGACGAAGACGGACGCTACGGTAAATTCGTAGTAGAACCTCTCGAAAGAGGATACGGCACCACCTTAGGAAACGCACTTAGAAGGATCCTTCTTAGCTCACTTCCCGGTGCTGCAGTAGTCTCTGTAAAAATCGACGGAGTACTCCACGAGTTTTCAACGATTCCCGGTGTAAAGGAAGACGTTACCGAGATCATATTGAATCTCAAAAAACTGGCAGTTAGGATCAACGGTGAAAACACCAAGAGAGCAATCATCAACGCAGTAGGACCTTGCGAGGTCACTGCAGCTGACATTCAGGCAGATAGCGACCTGGAGATCTTCAATCCTGATCTTCACATTGCTACTCTTGAAGAAAACGCTACTCTCGTAATGGAGATCAACTTTGCAAGAGGCAGAGGATATGTACCTGCAGAGATGAACAAGACTGAAGATACACCTATCTCAGTTATCCCTGTAGACTCCATCTACACACCTGCAAGAAAGGTCAACTTCACCGTAGAGAACACCAGAGTTGGTCAGGTAACTGACTACGACAAGCTTATCCTTGAGATCTGGACAGACGGATCCATCACTCCTGAAGAGGGTGTTTCCATCGGAGCCAAGATCATGCAGGAACATCTGAATCTTTTCATCCAGCTGACCGATGCTACAAACAGCATGGAGATCATGGTGGAGAAGGAAGAAGACCAGAAGGAAAAAGCTTTAGAGATGACTATCGAAGAACTCGAACTTTCAGTACGTTCATTCAACTGCCTGAAGCGCGCAGCTATCAACACAGTTGAAGAACTTACACAGAAGTCCGAAGACGATATGATGAAGGTTAGAAACCTCGGAAAGAAGTCATTAGACGAAGTAAAAGCAAAATTGGAAGAGCTCGGCCTTAGCTTAAGACCGAACGAAGATTAATCTTATGTGAAAGGAGAATCTCAATATGCCTGGATATAGAAAATTAGGCAGACCTTCCGCTCACAGAAAGTCAATGTTAAGAAATCTGACAACTGACCTGTTCAAGTATGGCAGAATCGAAACAACTGACATGAGAGCAAAGGAAACCAGAAGAATAGCTGAGAAAATGATTACCTTAGCTAAGCGCGGAGATCTTCACGCAAGACGTCAGGTTTTATCTTATCTCGTAGATGAAACCACAGTTACAAAGCTGTTTGAAGAGATCGCACCCAAGTATGCTGACAGAAACGGCGGCTACACAAGGATCCTTAAGTTAGGTCCTCGTCAGGGCGACGCTGCTGAAGCAGTATTCCTGGAATTAGTATAATAAATAAAACGGAGGCATTGCAGCGTGCAATGCCTCTTTTTATTTGCCATATCATATGGTATAATATAGCCATGAACTTAGAACATTTAAACAAAGAACAAAGAGAAGCGGTCCAGTACACTGAAGGTCCGCTTCTGATATTAGCGGGAGCCGGTTCCGGCAAGACCCAGACCATGACTCACAGGATAGCCTATCTCATAGAGGAGGGAGTAAGGCCATATAATATCCTGGCGGTGACCTTTACTAATAAGGCTGCCAGAGAGATGAGAGACAGAGTCGAGAAGCTGGTAGGAGTCTGCCCCGGCATGTGGATCATGACCTTCCATGCCATGAGCCTCCGCATGCTCAGGGAGTATCCGGACAGGGTAGGCTACACCAAGAGCTTCGTGGTCTACGACACAGTGGATCAGAAGTCCGTCCTTAAGAATATATATAAAGAGAGAAACATCGATTCCAAGGACTATCCATATCCCGTGGTGACCTCCATCATATCCAAATGCAAGGAGCGCGACTGGTCGCCCGAGAAGTTCCGTGAGATGGAGATGGACACCCAGACCAACCGTGTCTACTACCAGATTTTTAAGGACTATCAGACGGAGCTTAAGAAGAACAACGCCATGGACTTCGATGATCTGCTCCTTAACGCCTATCATCTTTTAAGAGATAATCCGGACGTGCTCTCCGAGTACCAGACACGTTTTAAATATGTGATGGTGGACGAGTACCAGGACACCAACCACATCCAATATCAGATGGTGAGGCTGCTTTCAATCTCGCACCGTAACATCTGCGTGGTGGGCGATGACGACCAGTGCATCTACCAGTGGAGAGGTGCAGATATCAGAAATATCCTGGATTTCGAGAAGGATTTCAAGGGCACCAAAGTCATCAAACTGGAGCAGAATTACAGATCGTATAAGAACATTTTGGCCTGCGCCAACTCTGTCATCCGGAACAACCGAAACCGTAAGAGCAAAAAACTCTGGACCGACCGTGAGCCCGGCGACCTGGTGATCTACAATCGCCTTAACTCCGACAAGGAGGAAGCACAGTATGTGGCTCAAGAAGTTCAGTTCTTAAGTCAGCTTGGCAGAAGCTACGATGACTTTGCGGTGCTTTATAGGACCAACGCCCAGTCCAGGCTCTTTGAGGATGCTTTTAAGAGATCGCGCATACCCTATCAGATCCTCTCGGGCTTCAGCTTCTATGAGCGCAAAGAAACCAAGGACATGATAAGCTACATGCGCCTCGTGGTGAACCCTAAGGACGATGTGGCCCTTGAGCGAATCATAAATGAGCCTAAACGAGGTATCGGCCCGACGACCTTCGCCAAGTATAGAGCACTCGCCCAGGTAAACGGCACATCTATTTTCGAATGCCTTCTTGACGATGAAACCATGGAGACCTTCCCTAAGAAGGCCAGAGAATCCCTCAAATCCATGGTGGACGTGATCAGAGACTGCATCGATAATATAGACGATCTTAACGTATCGGATATATACGATAATCTCCTGGTGAAGACCGGTTATTTGCCGGCTTTGGAAGCACAGGATACTCAGGAAGCTGAATCCAGGATCGAGAATCTTTTGGACTTCAAATCGTATATATACGATTATGAAAAGGAGAAGGAAGATACCGGTGAAGAGGCCAGCTTGGCTGAATTCCTCGAGAGAGTATCCACTCAGAGCGATACGGATAAGTACGATGAAGCAGACGGCAAGGTGACACTCATGACCATGCACTCGGCCAAAGGCCTGGAGTTCCCCGTGGTATTCATGCCGGGAATGGAAGACGGACTGTTCCCAAGCTTCAGATCCATGGACTCTGACGACGGAATTGAAGAGGAGAGAAGACTCTGCTACGTGGGCATGACCAGAGCCAGGGAGAAGCTGATCCTGACCTCCGCCCAGTACAGAGTGAGCTATGGACATGGCGACTTCACGAGAGAGTCCATGTTTATCGGAGAAATCGACCACAAGCTTCTGGACGTCATAGGCGAGACCTATAAACCCACCAGAAGAATAGACGACAGGCTTGAGATCGGTAACAGCATTCTGGACGGCTTTGCCAAGAAATCTCCTGTGAAGCCCTATGATCCTCTGAGGTTCGCCAAGCAGCAGGTCAAGAAAACCGCATCAGGCGGTGAATTCATGGAGGGCGATCAGGTGACCCATCCCAAGTTCGGACACGGCATAGTCATCGATGTATCGAAGGCTGTAGTGACCGTGAACTTCGATGAATTCGGCGTCAAGAAGCTTGCTTTAGGCATGGCACCGATAAAGAAAATATAGCAGCATGGTGAATGACATGAACGAACAAATAGGCATGTTTACCGAAGTGGTAACAGAGACAAAAGAAAATACTGAACACATCGAAGAAATGAAGGGCCTCATCGAGACCCTGAACGAGGCGGCCCTTGCGTACTACCAGGAGGCCAGGGAGATCATGCCTAACATGGAGTACGACAGGCTCTATGACAGGCTTGAGGAGCTGGAGAAGGCGACCGGAGTCGTATTCTCCAACAGCCCGACCCAGAGGGTGGGCTACGAAGTGCTCTCAGAGCTTCCCAAGGAAGCCCATCCATCAAAGATGCTGAGCCTTGACAAGACCAAGGATGTGGATGCTCTGGCGACTTTCGTTGGTGACCATGAAGCACTGATGTCCTGGAAACTGGACGGGCTCACGGTGGTTCTCACATACCGTGACGGTAAGCTTTTTAAGGCGGTCACCAGAGGGAACGGCGAGGTCGGCGAAGTCATAACCAATAACGCCAAGGTGTTCGCCAATCTGCCTCTTGCCATAGATTTCAAGGGAGAACTGGTACTGAGAGGCGAGGCCGTCATAACCTACAAGGAATTCGAGCGCATCAACGAGACCATAACCGATGAAGGCGCAAAATATAAAAACCCCAGAAATCTTTGCTCCGGTTCAGTTAGACAGCTGGATCCCAGGATCACCAAGGAGAGGAGAGTCAGGTTCTTTGCTTTCTCACTGGTGTCTGCGGAAGGGAAGGAATTCAAGTTCCGTAAAGCTCAGTTCGACTGGCTGGCTGACCTAGGATTTCAGGTAGTGGAGCACAGACTGGTCACCGGAGCCAGCGTGTCTGAGAATGTCAAGTGGTTCGCCGATCGCATAGCGGACAATCCTGTTCCCTCAGATGGACTGGTAGTCACATATGATGACATAGAGTACGGCAGATCTTTGGGAGTAACTGCCAAGTTCCCCAGAGATTCTATTGCCTTCAAGTGGCAGGATGAGGAGGCGGAGACGGCCTTGAGAGAGATAGAATGGTCAGCTTCACGTACGGGCCTTATCAATCCTGTGGCCATCTTCGACCCCGTAGAACTTGAGGGCACCACCGTATCCAGAGCTTCCGTCCATAATATCTCAGTAATGCGCGAGCTTAAGCTCGGATTAGGTGACAGGATCAGGGTGTATAAGGCAAACATGATCATACCTCAGATAGCAGAGAACCTCACAGGTTCTGACAGTATAGAGATACCTTCTGTATGTCCAGTTTGCGGAGGGCCTACTGTTATAAATGATGAGAACGGTGTTCAGACGCTGTTTTGCAGGAATCCTGAGTGTCCCGCCAAGCAGGTCAAGGGATTCGCTCATTTCGTATCTCGTGATGCCATGAATATCGAAGGACTTTCTGAGCAGACTCTGGAGAAATTAATAGACAGAGGACTCATAAGAGATCTTGCCGATATATTCAGGATAAGCGATCACCATGATGAGATCGTTAAGATGGAGGGATTCGGAGAACTGTCCTTCAGGAACATGTGCGATGCAGTGGAGAAGGCAAGGGACGCAAGCCCCCAGGCATTCCTCTACTCTCTTGGAATACCTAATTTCGGCCGTGCCAACTGCGGACTTGTGGCTAATTACTGCAAGAATGACTGGGAGATGATGAGAGCGCTCAAAGCTGATGAACTGGTGACTATCGAGGGCATCGGGGATGTCATGGCAGACGCCTATGTAAAGTTCTTTGAGGATCCTCAGAAGGAAGCAATGGTGGACGATCTCCTTAGTGAAGTAAGGTTAAGCACTGCATATGAAGAGGCAGGAAGCAAATTCAGCGGAAAGACCTTCGTTATCACGGGAAGCCTCAATACTTATCCCAACCGCGACGCCCTGAAGGCCGAGATTGAAGCCGAAGGAGGCAAGGTAGCAGGTTCCGTATCCGCCAAGACGACCTACCTGATCAACAACGATATCACCTCCAATTCAGGCAAAAATAAGAAGGCCAAGGAGCTTGGCATACCTATTATTACTGAAGAGGAGTACAAAAGCTTATAAACTCATCAAAAATTGTTATCGAGATACAATTTTTTGCGAAATTTTGTGATTTAATAACAAAATATTGTTGACATTGTGGTGAATAGGTGATAATATAGGAGCGTACAATTCGTACAAATCTTATACAGGAGGTATCATAATGAACTTTGCTATAGTTCTCAGCTCGATCATCATTATCAGCATTATTCTTGCAGTCGATATACTGCCGGAGAATAGTGAATATTGAGCTGTGGGCAAGTAATTAGTTCATAAGATACGACCTGACTATTTAACTAACGAACTTTCAAAGCCTGTGGCTATCGCCCCGGGCTTTCTTTATTAGCTTCTGAGGGCTAACAAGTGATGAAAGTAAATGCAAAAATCATTTATTCAAACGGAGGAAAAGAAATGAAAAGTAGTTTTGCAAAGAAATTTTTAGTAGTTTGCTTAGCAATGGTAATGGTATTTACCTTTGCTGCTTGCGGCGGATCAAGTGAAGGTGGAGAATCTGAAGGCGGAGACGCAGCAGGCGCAGTACTCAAGATCGGTTCATCCGGCCCTCTGACAGGCGGAGCATCAATCTACGGCACAGCTGTTAAGCAGGGCGCTGAGATCGCTGTAGCTGAGATCAACGAAGCCAACCCTGACCTTCAGATCGAATTCAAGATGGAAGACGACGAAGCTGACGGGGAGAAGGCTGTAAACGCTTACAACAAGCTCAAAGACTGGGGCATCCAGATGATGATGGGTACCGTTACCACTGGTTCTTGCATCGCAACTTCTGCAGTTACATTCGAAGATAGAGTATTTGAACTTACTCCTTCCGCTTCTTCTGCAGACGTTACCGCAGGTAAGGACAACGTATTCCAGGTTTGCTTCACAGACCCTAACCAGGGTGTTAAGGCAGCTGATTACATCACAGAGAACATGGCCGGATCCAAGGTTGGCGTTATCTACAACAACTCCGATGCTTATTCAACCGGTATCTTCAATGCATTCAAGGCTGAGATGGAAGCTAAGGGCGGCGAGATCGTAGCAGCAGAAACTTATCCCGATGATACCAACGCTGACTACAGCGCACAGCTCAATTCCTGCAAGTCCGCAGGTGCTGATGTAGTACTCCTTCCTATTTACTACACACCCGCATCAGTTATCATGAAACAGGCTAAGGATATGAACTATGCACCTGTATTCTTCGGAGTAGACGGTATGGACGGTATCCTTGATATGGAGGGATTCGACACAGCTCTCGCTGAAGGCGTAATGCTCATGACACCTTTCAACCCGTGGTCAACAGATGAAAACGTAGCATCCTTCGTAGAGAAATATCAGGCAGCTTACAATGAAGTTCCCAACCAGTTCGCAGCTGACGGATATGACGGAATCTACGCTTTATATGAAGCATTCAAGGCTACTGGCCTTGGAACTGATGCAGCAAATGCTGATATCTGCGACGCTATGATCGGACAGTTCACAGGCGGATTCAGCTATGATGGACTTACCGGAGCAGCCATGACATGGAATGACAAGGGTGAAGTTAACAAGACTCCCGTTGTCTGCGTAATCCAGGATGGTATCTATGTAGACCAGTAAACCTTTGCATCAAATTGCAAAAAATTCACACCTGAAACAGGCAACACAGTAAATTAGTTCATCTTCGGGGTGCCGCTTAATACGGCACCCCATTTAAGGAAATAGCCATGATTTTTTTATCGAATCTCATAAATGGCCTGAGCCTTGGCAGCGTATACGCTATCATCGCCTTGGGCTATACAATGGTATACGGCATCTCTAAGATGCTGAATTTCGCCCACGGCGACGTTATCATGGTCGGCGCATATATTTCTTTTTGCGGGACGGCCTATCTTAACTTGCCCGCCTGGGCCTCCGTCATACTGGCAATGATAGTATGTACGGCACTTGGTATACTCATTGAAGGGCTGGCTTACAGGCCTCTTAGAGGAACCGGATCCCTTGCGGTACTCATTACGGCCATAGGCGTATCCTACTTCCTTCAGAATGCGGCGCTCCTCATCTGGGGAAGCGCACCTAAGGTATTCACCTCGGTCTTTGACAAACTGGGTAACAGTATCAGCCTTTTCGATGGCGAACTCACCATCACCTGGGAAGCTCTGTTCACTCTGATAGCCGCTGTGATCATCATGGTCGGCATGACTCTCTTCACCGGCAAGACCAAGGTGGGCAAAGCCATGCGTGCTGTATCTGAAGATAACGGAGCTGCACAGCTCATGGGTATCAATGTAAATTCGACCATTTCAATGACCTTTGCTATAGGTTCAGCCCTGGCTGCCATAGCGGGCGTTTTGCTCTGCTCTTCTTATCCTGCTCTCATGCCCACTACAGGCGCTATGCCCGGTATCAAAGCCTTCACAGCGGCGGTATTCGGCGGCATCGGTTCCATCCCCGGAGCTATGCTGGGCGGAATCCTGATCGGCGTCATCGAGATCTTCGGAAGAGCCTTTATTTCATCGGAATTATCTGACGCTATCGTATTCGGCGTCTTGATCATAGTTCTTCTCGTGAAGCCTTCAGGACTTCTCGGCAAGAAGATCACAGAGAAAGTGTAGGTGAGAGTCATGAAGATGCAAATAAAGAACGGCAGACTTTCGCCATATACCAAGAATTCTATCATCTCCTATGGACTTGTCATAGGAGCCTTCGTCATAGTCAGCATACTTAACAGCATGGGTATGGTATCCAGCTCCCTTCAGGGACAGCTGGTGCCTATCTGCTGCTATATCGTAATGGCCGTATCCCTTAACCTGGTGGTAGGTATCTCCGGAGAACTTTCCTTGGGACACGCGGGCTTCATGTCCGCCGGAGCTTACACAGGAATCGTAGTTTCCGGTATCCTTGAGACATCAGGCCTTCCGATCTACGGAAGGTTGGCAGTGGCAATCATTTGCGGCGCTATCGTGGCTGGAGTTCTGGGCTTCCTCATCGGAATCCCCGTACTGAGACTCCGCGGTGACTATCTGGCCATCGTTACCCTGGCCTTCGGCGAGATCATCAAGAACATCATGAATATCGTCTACGCAGGTAAGGACAGCCACGGATTCCACCTTAAGACCAATCCGGATCTGGGCCTTGAAGAAGGCGGCAGAATGCTTTTGAACGGTCCTATGGGCGCGACCCAGGTACAGAGAATCTCCACCTTTGCGGCAGGCTTCGTTCTGGTGTTGATCACGCTTTTCGTGGTACAGAACATCATGAACTCCAAGCAGGGAAGAGCCATCATGGCTTGTCGTGACAACCGTATCGCTGCAGAGTCCATCGGACTTAACGTCATGAAGTATAAGCTCATGGCATTCACAGTTTCTGCAGCCCTGGCAGGCATGGGCGGAGCCTTATTTGGACTTAACTACTCCACGCTCCTTCCTGTCAAGTTCAACTTCAACACCTCGGTACTCATCCTGGTATTCGTCGTACTGGGCGGACTTGGCAACATCTGGGGATCCATCATAGCAGCTACGATCCTTACCATCCTTCCTGAGGCACTGAGACAGTTCGCAGATTACAGAATGCTGGCCTACGCCATCGTTCTCATTCTGGTCATGATCTTCACATATAGCCCGAAGATCAAAAACTTCACCCAGGGCTTCATCGATAAGAATTTTAAGCGCAAAAAACCAACGGCGCAAACGGAAGGAGGTGGGCAGGTATGAGTACAAAGTTGAACAGAGACGACGTGATCCAGAACACGGTCTACGACGTATACGAAAACTATGACGAATCCAAGTCCACCGTCGATGAGATCATCCTTCCTGAAAGAGATAAGGACAAAGATCCCATACTGGATATCAGAGGACTGGGCATAGACTTCGGAGGACTTACGGCGGTTGATGAATTCACCATCGCGATTGGCCGTACGGAGATCGCCGGAATCATCGGCCCCAACGGAGCAGGTAAGACCACAATCTTCAACCTTCTCACCAAGGTATATCAGCCAACCCGTGGAACCTTCCTCTTTGATGGAGTGGATACATCCGGCATGACCACCACCCAGATAAGCAAGATGGGTATCGCCAGAACCTTCCAGAACATCAGACTTTTTGATAAACTTACAGTTGAAGAGAACGTTAAGGCAGCCATGCACAATGAAGTGAGCTATGGCCTGGCAAGCGGTATCTTCCACGGACCTAAATACAGGAAACAGGAAAAGGCAGCCCATGAAAGAGCTCTGGAACTCCTTTCCATCTTTGATATGCAGGATATGGCTGACTATCAGGCAAGCTCTCTTCCTTACGGTGCTCAGAGGAGACTGGAGATCGTGAGAGCCTTGGCTACAAATCCTAAGGTTCTCCTTCTGGACGAGCCTGCTGCAGGTATGAACCCTTCTGAAACTGCGGAACTCATGAACAACATCCGTAAGATCAGAGATACCTTCGGGATCGCCATACTTTTGATCGAGCATGATATGAGCCTTGTAATGAACGTATGCGAGGGCATCGCCGTACTGAACTTCGGCCGTATCATCGCTAAGGGCACACCTGAAGAGATCCAGAACAACCCTGCCGTAATTGAAGCATATCTCGGCAAGAAAAAGGAGGCGAAATAATGAGTAAGCTGTTGGAAGTAAACGACATCAACGTATATTATGGCGCCATCCATGCTATCAAGGGCATATCTTTTGAGGTAAACGAAGGAGAAATCGTAACCCTTATCGGAGCTAACGGTGCGGGCAAGTCCACGACGCTGAACACAGTATCCGGGCTTTTGAGGTCCAAGACAGGATCCATACATTTCCTCGGTGAGGACATAGGTAAAGTTCCCGCACATAAGCTGGTAGAACGAGGCCTTTCCCAGGTACCGGAGGGCAGGCGCGTATTCCTTCAGATGACCGTCCAGGAAAACTTAGAAATGGGAGCATACACCGGCAAGGCAGCGGATATTCCTCATAATCTGGAAATCGTATATGAACAGTTCCCAAGACTTAAAGAAAGATACAAACAGATTGCAGGTACGCTCTCAGGAGGTGAACAGCAGATGCTCGCTATGGGCAGAGCTCTCATGAGCCGCCCTAAGCTTCTCATGCTGGACGAACCTTCCATGGGACTTGCACCTATTCTTGTAGAACAGATATTTGAGATCATTAAAAGATTACACGAAGCCGGAACCACTATACTGCTCGTAGAGCAAAACGCACAGATGGCCCTGTCCATAGCGGACCGTGCCTACGTGCTTGAGACCGGCAAGATTTCCCTTTCAGGACCGGCATCCGAGCTTCTGCATAACGACAGCGTCCGTAAGGCATATCTCGGTGAGTAAGAAAGGAGCCAACAATGAGCAAGCATATAATCACAATTTCCAGAAGCTATGGCTCCGGCGGCCGCCAGGTAGCCAAAGCCATCGCGAGAGAGCTTGACATTCACTATTATGACAAAGAACTCATGCAGCTGGTGTCCCTGGAGCATGGCATCAATATGTCCATAGTAAGCGGCGCCGATGAAAAGCATGAAGAGAGCAGATTCAAGAAATACTCGGGATCTGAGATCGCGTCACCTTCATCGAAGAAGTATCTCTCCAAGGAGAACATCTTCAATATGACTGCCGGCATCATCAAGGATATCGCAGATAAAGACGAAAGCGCAGTCATAGTGGGAAGATGTGCACATTTCGTTCTTAAGGACAGACCTGATGTGATTAGAGTTTTCATTCATGCGGATGATGAAGACCTGATCACAAACGCCATCAAGTATGACGGCTGCGACAGGGATGAAGCCATCAGGCGAATCGACCGCATCAATAAGGAAAGAGCGGCATACCACAGATATTATACTAATCATGAGTGGAATGACGCCAGATGCTACGACCTTTGCCTTAACACTTCGAAGATAAGCATAGAGAAATGCGTGGAAGTCATCGAGAAGTATATTGAAATAATGGATTCAGTAAAATAGCAAAACTACTTTAAAAACAGGAGATGTCTCAAAAGATATTGTTTCGTATCTTTGAAGACATCTCCTGTTTTAGGTTCATAATTCTGTTTAATGTTTGATCATTTTATTTCTTTATACATCTTCTCAAAGGCAACAGGGTCAGGAGCTTTTGAAAGGGCATCCTCATAAGAAATAATGCCATCCTTGACAAAACCGCACAAAGTCTGTAGGCTGCCTATTAACTCGCCTTCAGCACGGCCCTCTGCAAGCCCTTCAGCACGGCCCTCTATCAGTGCTTTCTCTCTGGCCTCTTTACTGAGCTCTTTACTGAGCTCTATGCTCCTGTAGTATGCCTCCTCCTTGATCCACTCATCTAATGTCATGAATACTCCCCTCGCTTTCTCATTCCTGTTTAAAACGACGACCTGGTCATGTATCTCACTTACCATCTCATCGGTTTCATCAAGCCCCAGTTTGTTCACATAATTACAGAAACTCCTGAGCTCATCTGGCATGTCGTCCTGTTTTGCTTTAGTGTTCACTAATATTGTATACGACAGATCTCCCAATGGCAAATGATTTTTGTCTTCGAGCATCCGGAATCTGTAGATTGGAAGCCCGGGATTGTAGGTGCTGTCAGGATCAGAAGGATTCTCCCAGCTGACAGGGTCGAAGGTGCAGATGAAGATAACATACTGAGGAGCAAGTTTTTCATAAGCCATTCCGGTTTTAAGATATGCCTGATCCATAAGGGAGTGATAGTATCTGGTGCGCTTTGGAATGTGGTCATATGCACCTGTCTGCATCTCAATATCGAACCAGGTGTCATCTTCCTCGAACAGCACATCCAGTCTAATACCGTGATTGGCGATACCTGTGATGATACTGACCTCAGTCATAGAGTCTACGGTAATGGGTTTGTTGTGAAGCCTGACCTCCTTTACCTTGCGGTCTGGGATTATACGGTCGATGAGTTTGTGGCAGATCTCGGGATGCTGCATGACAAGAGCAAAGACTAGCTTGTTGGTGATGGGAAAGTCGATCTCCTCAAATCCTTTGGGAACAAGGGCCGTTTCGTTGAATTCTTTAGATTCTTTCATTTTGATACTCCTTTTGAAATTGAAATTTGATTAAGGGCGCAAAAAACCGGCAGCGATGATTCGTTGCCGGTCAAGCATTGCGCTTGTTCATTTTTTCTCGATACCATAATACCATACTTAAACGTTACTTTCAGCCAAATTTCAAAAGATTCATATTTTGGGGAACTGCTGATATTCCACAGGGACAGAGGCTGCCAGTACAGCAGCAGGAGTTTCCAGAGCCTGCTGGAAGAAAACAACATCAGGGGAAGCATGAGCAAGTCAGGCTGTCCATATGACAACAGCGCAATGGAGAGCTTCTTCGCGAGCCTGAAAAAAGAGTATTTTTCAAGAAGAGAATATGCTACAATAGAAGCAGTAGAGAAAGATCTGTATTATTACATCGAGATATTCTACAACAGGAAAAGGCTGCACAGCACGTTAGGGTATATGAGTCCGGTAGCTTACAGGATAAAAAATGCAGGTAAAAAGAGCGCTTAAAAGAGAGAAGATATGCATATGATATCCTCACAGAAAATACTACACAAAAATCATACCAGTCCAATAAGCACTGTGAAGCAAATAGCCGAAAAGGTTATGTGATTAATATCTCCAAAGGGCTACT
The DNA here is from genome assembly GCA_017394515.1 of Bacillota bacterium. Lineage (GTDB taxonomy): Bacteria > Bacillota > Clostridia > Peptostreptococcales > Anaerovoracaceae > RUG754. The sequence goes on from JAFPXY010000030.1 coordinate 19,009, forward strand.
TACCTAGTTCATCAAAATATGCCATCAGACGGTGTCTATGATCAGCACTAATACCCCCGATGTGTTCTACGATGTAGAATGCTTCCGGGGGATTATTTATGATTGGCCATAATGTATTCAGGGGTATAGTCATCGGTGGAACCAGTAAAAGTTAAAATCTGATAAAATTGATAATATAGATTCGAATCAAAGCAAAAACTATGTCTACACTGTTACTAAAAATGAGGCGCTGAAGATTATAATCAAAGAGAACAACAGAAATTAGTTAGATTGAAATTTTAATTTCTGCTAGGAGCCTTTAAAACAGAAGTTAGTCCTGCAAAGGAGTAAGTGTTAGAATAGAGGTGTATCCTCCTGGGAAAAGAGGAGAATATGCCGGAAAGAAAGAAAGGAAAACATCTGTCACTGGAAGACAGATATGAGATCCAGAAA
>JAFPXY010000031.1 GCA_017394515.1 Bacillota bacterium
CGTGGACTTCGGTTCAGACACAGTAGTTGGAAGAGAAGGGGAGACCATCGGAGACTTCTGCCACAAGTTCTTTGTAGGAAACGGCAAGTGCGACACCATGGACAGAATGAAAGTCTTCAGATTCCTGGAGAACATCTGCTTGGGAGCAGCAGCTGTAGGCTACAGAACAGAGTCACTGCACGGAGCAGGCTCACCTCAGGCACAGAGGATCATGATCCAGAGACAGGGCAATATCCAGGGCAAGAAACAGCTCGTAAAGGATATCGTCGGAATTGAATAGTTATTAATACCGAAATGGAGGACAATAAATGGATTTTAACCTTAGCAACGAACATAAACTGATTCGTAAGATGATGGCTGAATTCACTGAAGAAGTGGTAAAGCCTATCACTGCAGAAACAGACCGTACTGCAGAGTATCCAAGGGAAACTATTGAAAAGTTGTTTGACGTCGGCATCATGGGTATGTGCGTACCCGAAGAATACGGCGGAGCAGGAGCTGATCCTCTGGCATCAGCAATCGCTATCGAAGAGCTTGCAAAACAGTGCGCATCCACAGCTGATATCCTTGCAACACATAACGGACTTTGCTGTGACCCTATCCTTACCTATGGTACAGAAGAGCAGAAGGCTAAATACCTTCCTATGCTCACCAAGGGCCACAAGGTTGGTGCTTTCTGTCTGACAGAGCCCAACGCAGGTTCCGACGCATCCAAGGGACAGACCGAATGCAAACTTGAAGGCGACCATTACGTAATGAACGGATCCAAGATCTTCATTACCAACGGTTATGTTGCCGAAGTATTTGTAGTATTTGCCATGACTGATAAGTCCAAAGGAACCAAGGGCATTTCTGCATTCATCGTAGAGAACACCTTCCCCGGCTTCTCCGTTGGAAAGCATGAGGTCAAGATGGGACTTCACGGATCACCTACAGCAGAGATCGTATTCCAGGATTGCATCATTCCTAAAGAAAACCTTCTCGGCAAAGAAGGCCAGGGCTTCAAGATCGCTATGGCGACCCTCGACGGAGGCCGTATCGGTATTGCAGCTCAGGCTCTGGGCATCGCAGAAGGAGCTATGGCAGAAGCCATCAACTACACCAAGGGAAGAGTACAGTTCGGTAAGCCAATCTCCAAGTTCCAGAACACCCAGTTCGTACTGGCTGACATGGAACTCGGCTGCGAAGCAGGCAGACTTCTCGTTTACCAGGCAGCAGTCAAGAAAGCTAACGGTGAGCGTTACACCAAGGAAGCAGCTATGGCTAAGTTATTCAACTCTGAGCACGCTATGAAGACCACCACCAAGGTAGTTCAGATGTTCGGCGGTTACGGATATACCAATGACTATCCGGTAGAGAGAATGATGAGAGACGCCAAGATCACAGAGATCTACGAAGGCACATCCGAAGTTCAGAGAATAGTTATTTCAGCAAATATGGGATTATAAGGAGGCAAATAGATGAAGATTATAGTAACTGTAAAACAGGTTCCTGATACCTCCGGAAGGATCGCAGTCAATCCGGATGGAACCCTTAATCGTGCTTCCATGCAGACCATTATCAATCCTGACGATCTTAACGCTATTGAAGCAGCTCTCGATCTCAAGGACGAACTGGGATGCAAGGTAGTAGCTATAACCATGGGTCCTCCTCCCGCTGAAGGAATGCTGAGAGAACTTATGGCGATGGGCGTAGATGAATCCATTCTGGTTTCCGGAAGAGAATTCAGCGGATCCGACACATACGCTACATCCCAGATCCTTGCCGCAGCTATAGATACATATGGCATCGATGAAGACGATATCATCATGAGCGGACGTCAGGCTATCGACGGAGATACCGCACAGGTTGGTCCTCAGATGGCTGAAAAACTGGGACTTCCCCAGGTATCATATGCCGGCGAGATCAAGAAAGAAGGAAATACCCTCACAATCAAGAGAATGCTTGAAGATGGCTATATGACGCTCAGAGTCAAGACACCTTGTCTCGTGACCTGCATCAAAGAACTGAATACTCCGAGATTCATGAACGTATGGGATATTCTCCATACATATGAGAAGCCTCTCAAAGTCATGGACTATGAAGCCTTAAAGGATCATCCTCTTATGGATAAATCTACTATCGGTCTTCAGGGCTCTCCTACAAACATCCTTACTTCCTTCACTCCGCCTCTGAAAGGTGCTGGAAGAATTCTTGAGGGAAGCGGTAAGGAAACAACTGACGAGCTTGCAGGTATACTGTCTGACAAGCACATTATTTAACGAAAGGAGAACTGAAAATGGCTTATGATAGCAGAGATATAGCAAGCTTCAAGAATGTATGGGTGTTCTGTGAACAGCGTCAGGGCAAAATGATGCCTACTTCCTACGAACTCCTTTCAGAAGGAAGAAAACTTGCTAATGAATTAAACGTTGATCTTTGTGGTATTCTCCTTGGTGATGACATTGAAGAACTCGCAAAGGATCTCGGCAAGTATGGTGCGGATAAGGTCTACGTATATGACAGTCCTTTCCTTAAGAATTATACTACAGAAGGATATACCAAGATCATCTGTGAGGCAGTACAGGAATTCAAGCCTGAGATCATGATCTTCGGAGCTTCCAATATCGGCCGTGACCTGGCTCCCAGATGCGCAGCCAGACTCCACACCGGACTTTGCGCTGACTGTACTCACCTTGACATCGACATGCCGAATTACAAGGATTTCTTAAGAGAAGCATCCACACTGACAGAGGAAAGAATTTCCGGACTTGGCGTCATCAGACTTTTTGGCGAAGATCATGATATCAATATGGATATGAAGATGACCCGTCCTGCTTTCGGAGGAAACCTCATGGCTTCCATCGTATGCCCGAGATTCAGACCTTCCATGGCAACTGTACGTCCCGGCGTAATGAAGAAAGTTGTTCTTGAAACACCTCATGCTTGTGAGATCATCCACCCCGACTTCGTTCTTACAGAGGGCGATTTCGATACAGAGGTACTCGAAGTTGTAAAGGCAGCCAGAAAGATGGTTGACCTTATCGGCGCAGACTACATCGTATCCGTTGGCCGTGGTATTTCCAAGGACATCGAAGGCGGTATCAAACTTGCCGAGGAACTCGCAGACGTACTCGGTGGAGTTGTAGGATCCTCCCGTGCCGTAGTAGACGCAGGCTGGCTTCCCGCTGACCACCAGGTAGGACAGACAGGTAAGACTGTACATCCTAAGGTATACGTTGCATTAGGTATTTCCGGAGCTATTCAGCACCAGGCTGGTATGAAGGACTCCGGAACTATCATCGCTGTTAACAAGAACGAAACAGCACCTATCTTCGAGATCGCTGACTATGGTATCGTAGGAGACCTGTTCAAGGTAACTCCTTTACTCATCGATTCCATCAAGAAGATCAAAGAAGAGAAATAATCATAGATACTATCTGTGATTAAAATTAAGTCAAAATCGCATAGGGTTGTCGATAGATGAGATAACTTTTGCATTTTTTCTAAACCAATTTTTCAGTACGCAGTGGGGAGTTGCTGCATTGGGTTTTACCCGATGAGGCAGCTCCTCATTGTAGTTTTTGGGTAGTCTAAATAATCGTGTGGGTGAGGTTTTTCAAGAACTCTAAACTATCTATTGGCTGGCACGCTGCACGGACTTTTTATTGTGAAAAAGGTGTCAGATAAATGTTTTGGCAAAATACATGTATATTTGAATTTTTAAGTGACCAAAATCAGTAGTCCTGGAGGGCAGCTTTTAAGCAGCACTTATGTGGCGGACTACTCCGACGTCAGAAGGGCAGGATATTGCATGAAATTACAATAAATCAAGGAAAAATGGAAAGGATTTGGGCAATTATTGATGATTTTAGGCCATATCAGCAATTGTAGATAAATTAACGAATAAGCACTACTGATTTTACGACCTCGAATTCTGAAATATACATGTAATCCGCCAAAACATTTGATTTCAGAATTTTCTAAATATTCCGAATTCATACCCACACAATAATTTAGAGTGCCGTTTTACGCCGTATTCTGTATATTACGAATATTTGTGCAGACATTGACTTTATCACGGAGTACCGTTACAATTTCATTGAAGGATATGTTATATGTGAATGCAAAAAACTTGGAGGTTTTAGATCTCTATGAAATACATTGAATCAAACAGCACGGATCCGTACTTCAATCTGGCTTTGGAGGAGTACGTCTTCGATAGGCTTCCAAAAGATGAGAGCTACTTCATGCTTTGGCAGAACGCAAATACGATCGTTATAGGCAAATATCAGAACGCCCTGGAAGAGGTTAACCAGACGGTGGTGGATGAGCGCGGCATAAAAGTGGCTCGAAGGCTTTCGGGTGGCGGCGCAGTCTACCATGACATGGGAAATCTCAACTTCACCTTCATCGTGGACCAGAAGGACGTGAAGGGAATGAACTTTAAGATCTTTGTGGAGCCCGTGGTAGAGACACTCAAGGGCTTTGGCGTGGCTGCAGAGTTTACCGGTCGAAATGATATAGTGATAGACGGTATGAAGATCTCAGGGAATTCACAATACGTGAAGAAGCACCGCGTCATGCATCATGGCTGCATTATGCTGGATTCAGACCTGGAGAAGGTGGCCGATGCTTTGAACGTCAAGGCTGCTAAGTTCAAATCTAAGAATTCCAAGTCCGTCAGATCCCGGGTGACCACCATAAATGCCCACGCCCCCCGCAAAATATCCATGGAGGAGTTTAAGACTGCGCTGAAAGAACATATTTTGGGAAGCGACGTCATAGAGCCCTATGAGCTTACTGAAGAGGATCTTCGTGAGATCAAAAGGCTTCGTGACGAGAAGTATTCCACCTGGGCTTGGAATTATGGTCAGGCAGTACAGTATGAGATGACAAGAGAAGAAAAATTCGATGCCGGCCTGGTCACGGTCAACATGACAGCCAAGGACGGGCAGATCGTGGATATAAAGTTCTTTGGGGATTTCTTTGGAAACGGGGAAATTGAGGACTTGGAAAAGGCACTCCAAGGTGTTATACTTGACAATGTACTGGAAGAAAAGCTCGAGGCGTTGAACCTGGACGAGTATATGCACGGGATCACGCCGGCTGAGCTTGCTGGCCTCATCAGAGGCTAAATTGGTTATTTATTAGGAGAAATGCAATGTTTGAAACCATCAATTATGAAGTTAAGGATCAAATTGGTATCCTTACCATCACAAGAGAAAAGGCACTTAATGCTATCAACGGTCAGGTAGTAGCTGACCTTGACAAGGTTCTTGAAGAGATCAAAGCCGACAAGGATTTAAGAGGTCTCGTCATCACTGGTGCCGGCAGATCCTTCGTAGCAGGAGCTGACATTTCCGCAATGCAGCCCATGACTGAAGAGGAAGGCTTCAACTGGGGCGCTAATTCTTCAGTAGTTTTCAGAAAAATCGAACTGCTGGATATTCCTGTCATTGCTGCAGTTAACGGCTTCGCCCTTGGTGGAGGCTGCGAACTCGCCATGTGCTGTGACTATATCGTAGCTAGTGAGAAGGCTAAATTCGGACAGCCCGAAGCAGGTCTGGGCATTACCCCCGGCTTTGGCGGAACCCAGAGACTTCCAAGAAAGATTGGCGTATCCAAGGCTAAGGAGCTTATCTTCAGCGCAAGGATCATCGGAGCTCAGGAAGCATATGAGCTGGGTCTCGCTGACAAGGTAGTTGCTCCCGAGGAGCTTATGGACAAGGTCATGGAACTCATGGAGTCCTTTAAGAAGAACGCTCCGCTGGCAGTTGCATACTGCAAGCATGCTATCGACGAAGGCTATCAGCTGGACATCGACGGTGGCGTCAGAGTTGAGAACAAGTGGTTCGGTAAGTGCTTCTCTACTGAAGATCAGAAGGAAGGCATGAAGGCTTTCCTTGAAAAGAGACCTGCCGAATTCAAGAAAAAATAAGCTTTTCGCAAAATACACCCGCAGGCTTCGGAGATAAAGCCCTGCGGGTGTTTTTGTTTGTAATATGATAAAGCGGTCCGAGTGCCATGAGCCCTTGAAAACTAACACTTCAGCCGTTGACAGAATAGGCTTTTAAGAGTATAATATTTGCGTCAAATAAATACACTTTGCAGTGCTGAGCCATTTAGTTCAGATAATAGGGAATCAGGTGAGAATCCTGAGCGATCCGGTCACTGTAAACAGGGAGTCCTCCGAAATATGTCATTGGACGTCGCACATTTGGTGAAAACCATTTCGGCACGTCTGAGAAGGCTCGGATAGGGCATTGATCTGTAAGTCAGGAAACCTGCTGCACAGAATATTGGGAAAAGCTTCCGGAGAAAGTAAGTCCAATGTAATAATGCCTGAACAACGATTTTGGTCGGTTTGCTTGAGCAAAGTTACCTTCTTTCTTTGGAGAGAAGGTTTTTTGTTTCAGTAACCGGCGATTATTTGTCGGGCCCTAGCTTGAGGAGTGTATTTACAAGATAGATACATTTTTTTAGAAAGGAAATGAAAAGACATGAGTAAAACATTCAGAAAACTTCTGGCCGTCTTACTTGTACTCTCAGTAACTCTGACGTTTTCTGCTGTTCCATCCTTTGCAGCAGAAGATGACACATTAGAGTCCGGAGAGTATATGGTTAAAGTAGAATCCTCATTGGGTATGCTTTCTCAGGAGAGTCCTGCTAAACTGACAGTAGACGGTGAAAATGCCACATTAACGCTTATCTGTGGCGGAACTGCTTTTAAGCGTTATTATCAGATTTATGTCGGAAAGTATGCTGATATCACCGAAGAAAACAAGGATACTATCGGCATAGACGGAGTGGCAGGCGATTCTACTATCACCTTCACTTTACCCCTCAAGACTGCAGATCTGACAAGCCCAATTCATTATGTACTCCGCTATAAAAAGGGATATAGCGCTGATCATGATGGAGATTGGTACAAGGCTAAGAGTGGTGATGACTATTATCTCACTTTAAGCGACTTTTTCAAGCTTGAAACCGTTGAGCTTGCTGTTACGAACAATGTCTCAATGTTCAAACCCGGAACAGTTGCAAGCCTTAAGCTTACAAGCGAGGAAGACGGACTCCTCACCCTCAACATGGAAAGCGATTCTTTCAGCAAGGTTAAATCCGGTGACGTTGAGATCAATGTTGACGGAAGAACATTTGCTGATATTCCTGTAGTTACTGATGGAAGCGTAAACGTTCTTGAGTTCTGGTCTGTAAATAAACAGGAATACTTCAAGCGCGATCTGACGATCGATCTTGAAGAGAAGACCGCTACCTTCGATCCTCACGTAGCGACAATTGATGAACTCGAAGGCTTAACAGATGAAGAAGCTATGGAATTCGTCAAGGCTAATGCAAATGTAGATCTCTGCAATGAATTAATCGAAGCTATCCAAGTTCAGGAAAGATATGATGATACAGATCTCTACTGTGCTCTGGCTAAAGCTTGCTGGGATGCTTTAGACGCTGACGATAAGTTGGAAGATGACGGATACTTCTCAGAAGATACCGGCGATGCGTCCTTAGACGATCCTCTTAACACAGCTCCTGATAAGGAGAAAGAATTACTCGTAGTAAGCTTCGGTACTTCCTTCAACGACAGCCGTGTAGCAACTATCGGCGCAGTTGAAAAAGCTCTCGCAGCAGCTTATGGTGATGACTATGCAGTAAGAAGAGCATTCACAGCTCAGATCATCATCAACCACGTTCAGGCAAGAGACGGCGAAAAGATCGATAACGTAGCTCAAGCTATGGACAAGGCTGTAGCAGCAGGCGTTAAGGAAATGATCGTACAGCCCACTCACCTGATGAGCGGTGCTGAGTTTGACGAGCTCAAAGGAGAGATCGACAAATACGCAGATAAAATTAACATCACATACGGAAAACCGCTCCTTAACTCCGATGAAGATAAGGAAGCTGTAGCAAAGGCTCTCGTAGAAGCAGCATATAAGGATGCTGGCTATGAAACACTCGAAGCAGCAGATGCTGCTAAAGTAGCCTTCGTATTTATGGGACACGGTACAGCTCATGAAGCAAACGTAACCTATACTCAGATGCAGGGCACCATGGACAAGCTTGGCTATGCTAACTGCTTCGTAGGAACCGTTGAAGGAAATCCTCCTGCAACCGCACTTCCTGAAGTAAAGAAAGCATTAGAAGCTAAGGGATACACCAAGGTAGTCCTTCGTCCTATGATGGTAGTAGCTGGTGACCACGCCAATAACGACATGGCAGCTGACGAAGAAGGATCCTGGTACTATGCATTCGTAAACGGCGGTGAGTTCGAAGTTGAAGGACAGGATGCGCCTGTTAATATCGGCGCTGGATTCGGAGCTGAAAACGTAACCTGCCAGATCAAGGGACTCGGCGAGATTCCTGCTATCCAGCAGATGTATGTTGAACATGCAGCAGCTGCAAAGGAAGAACCTGTTGAAGAAGTAATCGAACTTGCTATTACAAACAACGTAGGCATGTTTAAACCCGGCACTGTTGCTGGACTGAAGATCACAGGTGAAAATGAAGGACTCCTTACACTCAATATGGAAAGCGATTCTTTCAATAAGGTTAAATCCGGTGACGTTGAAATCAATGTTGACGGAAGAAAATTTGCTGATATTCCTGTAATTACTGACGGAAGCGTAAACGTTCTGGAATTCTGGTCTGTAAAGAATCAGCAATACTATAAGAGAGACCTCATCATTGACGTTGAGAACAAAACAGCTACATTCAATACTCATGTAGATCCTATCGATGCACTCGATGGATTAACATATGATGAGACTGTAGCTAAGGCAGCTGAATTAGCATCACCTGAACTCATGGATAACATCATCGAAGCTATCCAGGTACAGGTTAGAACTGAAGACACAGACAGATACTGTGCTGCAGCCAAGGCTTGCTGGGATGCATTAACTGATGAACAAAAAGAAGAAGTAGACGATCCTGATTATATGGGACTTGACACAGGTGATGCCTCCAAGGACGATCCTCTGAACACAGCTCCTGATAAGGATAAAGAATTACTTGTAGTAAGCTTCGGTACTTCCTTCAACGACAGCCGTGTTGCAACCATCGGCGCAGTTGAGAAAGCTCTTGCGAAAGCTTATGGCGATGATTATGCAGTAAGAAGAGCATTCACAGCTCAGATCATCATCAACCATGTTCAGGCAAGAGATGGCGAGAAGATTGATAACGTTGATCAGGCTATGGATAAGGCCGTTGAAGCAGGTGTTAAGGAAATGATCGTTCAGCCTACTCACCTGATGAGTGGAGCTGAGTTCGATGAACTCAAGGGCCAGATCGATGCCTATGCTGATAAGATAAACATCACATATGCTGCACCGCTTCTTAATTCCGATGAAGATAAGGAAGCTGTAGCTAAGGCACTTGTAGAAGCAGCTTACAAGGATGCTGGCTATGAGACACTTGAAGCAGCAGACGCTGCTAAGGTAGCATTCGTATTCATGGGACATGGTACTTCTCACGAAGCAAATGTAACCTATACTCAGATGCAGAACACCATGGATAAGCTTGGCTATGCTAACTGCTTCGTAGGAACAGTAGAGGGTCTTCCTGAACCCACGGCACTTCCTGAAGTAAAGAAAGCAGTTGAAGCTAAGGGATACACCAAGGTAGTCCTTCGTCCTATGATGGTAGTTGCAGGCGACCACGCTAACAACGACATGGCAGCTGATGAAGAAGGCACATGGTACTATGCATTCGTAAACGGCGGTGAGTTCGAAGTTGAAGGAAAGGACGAGCCCGTTGATATCGGCGAAGGATTTGGTGAAGAGAACGTAAGCTGCCAAATCAAGGGTCTCGGTGAAATCAAAGCTGTTCAGCAGCTCTATGTAGATCACACATTTGCAGTTCTTCCTGCAGCAGATCCTATCAAGGTAACCCTTACAGTTAACAACAAGGGAGCTCTCGCTACAGCTAACGATGGGTCCTACATGGTAAACAAAGAAGTTACCGTAGAAGACCTCGACAAGAGCGGAGACTTCAACTTTGATGAAGCATTAGTTGCAGCTCACAAGGCATACAACAAAGAAGATGGATATGCTGTTTCCATCTCATCCTATGGTTCATCTGTTACTACACTTTGGGGCGAACCTACTACCAACACTCTGTTCTTCATCAATGGCAAGGGACTTAGCACCGGCGTTGCTGATGACAAGATCGCTGATGGAGACAAGCTGTATGCTTCTGTAAACGCTGATGACACCAACTATGCAGACTGGTACACCGCATTTGATAAGGATAGCCTTAAGGCTACCTATGGAGCAAACGTAACCCTGACCCTTACCGGATATCAGGGAATGAACTCCTATCTGAATCCTGATATGGCACCTGTAGTAGGCGTTACAGTTAAGACAGCAGATGGCAAGACCCTCGGCAAGACCGATAAGAATGGTAAAGTTACCTTCAAGGCTCCTGCTGTAGGAGAATATGTCGTAACTGCAGAGGGCACTGTAAAAGATGTAATCACCGATTGGTATATGATGGATATGGGTGGAGAGACACATCCTTATGGCAAGATGGATTTCGATACCGGTGACATGACCATTGCTTACACAGACGAAGATTACGGCGAAGGTCCTTATCCTATCGATGAAGTTAAGTACATCGACTTCTTCGAAGAAGCAGCTGAAGACAGCGAGAACGATTATGCATGGCAGGATCTCCACTATCTGAAGAGCAACCAGCTTATCGCTGATTGCCCGATCATGGCACCTGCAGCTAAGCTCACTGTAGCTCCTGCTAAGATCTCCAAGGCTAAAGCCACCAAGATCGCTGATAAGTACTACACAGGAAAGGCTATCAAGCCGACTCCGACCTTAAAGTTCAACGGCAAGAAGCTTAAGAAGGGAACAGACTTCACCGTAACATACAAGGCTAACAAGGCTGTTGGTAAAGCTACCATTACCGTTAAGGGTAAAGGAAACTTCACCGGAACCAAGAAGGTCACCTTCAAGATCAATCCTAAGGGAACCAAGCTTTCCAAGCTGACACCTGCTAAGAAGGCACTGACAGTTAAGTGGAAAGCTCAGAAGGCTAAGATGAACAAGGCAAGGATCACCGGATATGAGATCCAGTACTCCACATCCAAGAAGTTCACCAAGAAGACGACCAAGGTTAAGAAGGTTACAGGATACAAGAAGACATCTGTCAAGATCTCCAAGCTTAAAGCTAAGAAGACTTACTATGTACGTATCAGAACCTACAAGAAGATAGGCAAAGTTACATATTACTCAAAGTGGTCCAAATCACTTAAGAAAAAGACCAAATAAGCTTTGACGAAGGTCAAAGATATTGCACCATACCATTAAATAGTGTAATATTAAGAAAAAATACGCGCAGGAAGCCGGTTTATCCGGCTTCCTGCTAGTGCGTTAATTACAGACTTAGAAAAGGGATGTTAAACGTGAGAAATAACATGAAAAAGAAATTTTTTGCGGTAGTTTTAGCTATCGCCATGATGATGAGCCAGGCGGGCTTTGCGTTTGCAGATGACGGTCAGGCAGCAGATGTACAGGGGGAAGCTGTCGTTACCGAGCAGGTTGCCGAAGTAGAGGAGCCTGTAGTCGAAGAGCCCGTTAAGGAAGAACCGGTCGTTGTGGAGCAGGAAGAGCCTGCACCTGTTGAAGAGCCAGTGGTAGAGCCTGCGCCTGTTGAAGAGGTTGTCGTAGAACAGCCTGCAGAACCGGCTCCTGAACCGGAAATCGCAGTCGAAGAGCCAGCATCTGCAGCTGTAGATGAACCACAGGAAGAGCAGACAACACAAGCGACAGAAACGGCTGAAACCAAGAAAGAAACTAAAAAGACAGAAAACAACAAGACTGTATCGGAGAAGAAATCCGCAAAGAAGGAAGAGACCAAGAAGGCCGCGACCATGGCCGAGAGCTTTGATTTTGATAATTCCACAAAGCTCACGGACGGAACTTATACAGCTGATGACATAGAATTTACCTGGGAAGGCGGCACCGGCAAGGCTAGACTTAACATCGTCAAGCTCGTGGTCAAGAACGGCAAGGCTACTGCGGAGTTCTCCGCATCCAGCGCAAATCTGACACACGTATACCTGACAAAGACCACCAGTGACAAGGAAGATACTTCCATCTACGATCCCGCAACGGATACCATGGCAGCGGGCGTATATGCCATCGAGGGCCAGAAGGTAACCATTCCCGTCAAGGTGAACGAAAAGACCGATCTGGCCATGAGATCCGTAGCCATGAGCGAGCCTCACTGGATTAATTATGAGTACACCATAACAGTTGAGGAACCTGAAGAATTCGTCTTTGATAATTCCACCACTATCCAGGATGGACTTTATGAAGAAGGGGCATTTGAATATACATTCACCGGTGGCACCGGCAAGGCCAAACTCACTCTTGAAAGCGTGTCTGTCAAGGACGGCAAGGCTACAGGAACTTTCACAGCATCAAGCGATAACATGACCCACGTGTATCTGGCAGCTGTAGCGACCAATGCTGAGGATACTTCGCTGTACGATCCTTCCAAGGACAGGCTGGGCCCCGGAGTCTATGCTATTTCAGACCAGAGAGTCACCATTCCTGTAAAGATCAATGCGGAAACTGATCTGTCCGTAAGGACCACAGCCATGTCCGAACCTCATTGGGTAGGTTACAAATACACCATCACCATTTCAGAGGATGCTCAGGCTGAATTCGATAATTCAACCACCATCAAGGATGGCACTTACACACCGAAGGCCTATTCTTTTGAGGGCGGCACCGGCAAGGCTAAACTGACCTGCACCGAGGTAGTTGTCAAGAATGGCAAAGCGACCGGAACCTTCAAGGCATCCAGCGCCAATATGACTCATGCATATCTTTGGGAGACCACCTCTAACAGCGAGGATCCTTCCATCTATGATCCTAAGACAGATACATGCGCAAAAGATGTCTATCCGATTACCGACCAGAAAGTGACCATTCCTGTCAAGCTCAACGAAGAGACTCCCATGGCTGTCAGAACCACAGCTATGTCTGAACCTCATTGGGTAAACTATACATACAAGATCACCGTTGAAGAGAGCAGCGAGACTGATCCTCCGGTAGATCCTTCAGATAAGGACAAGGATAAGGATAAAGATAAAGACAAGGACAAGACTCCTTCAACCAAACAGAAACTTAAGGATGGCACATACAAAGTGCTTACTACTACTGACAGGAAGATGTTCTACATCTATCCCAAGGAGCAGGATCCTGCTTACTCAGTCCTTACCATCAAGGATGGAAAGATGACAGCTACCATTACACTTTCCGGAGACGGATATGATTACGTGTACATGGGAACGCCTGCCCAGGCCAAGAAGGCGGGCAAGAAAAACTGGATCAAGGCCAAGATCGTGAATGGTTACTATACCTTCACTATCCCTGTATCCGCTCTTGATAAGAAACTTACCATCACACCCAGATCCCACAAGTATGCTACGGACGGCGATCCCACCACGGAGCCTTGGAGACCTGATAAGTGGATCAAGTTCTACTCAGGAGACGCTATAAAGATCAAGGATGGAGAGTCCACCGTACCGGATAAGAAGAAACCGGATTCTGATAAGAAAAAAGAAGAAGAGGGCAAGACCTCCGGCGAGCAGACCGAATTCCACAACGACAACAAGGAAGATAAAGAATCCAAGTGGCAGGACGACTCCAGCGCTTCAACAGGCGCGGTAGATTCCAACACCACCCTTAAGGATGGAGTATACACTCCGGACTCCTTCAGCTGGTCCGGCGGATCCGGCAGACTTGCATATATCCGCTGCAATAAGATCACCGTTATCAACGGACAGGCCTATGCTACCATCGAATTCGGAAGCTCGAGCTATGACCAGCTCAAAGCTAACGGCAGGATCTACTATAAGAATGGCGGAGGAAACTCAACCTTTGTAATTCCTGTAAATCTTAATGCAAATAACACCATCATAGGCAGAACGACAGCGATGTCTCAGCCTCACTGGGTCAAGTACACCATCTACATAGGCAAGTCTGAGGACGCCAAGAAGGCTCAGGAGGCCAAGGAAGAGGCAGCTAAAGCCAAGATGGAGATCAGCGAAGAAGCTCCTGAGATCCAGGGACTCAAGATTGCTGAGGATGAAGAGGAAACCAAAACCTACTCCAAGTACTTCAAGATCTTTAACTATGAAGAAGGCGTTAAGCTTCTTTCCATCGATATCTCAAAGGATACCGAACTCAAGAAAGAGTATACGAAGAACGCTAAGAAGGCCATGAAGATCAGTGAGAACGAAGACGGTCTGGAATATGACGACGAAGGAAACATCGTAGCCAAGTCCCAGAACGAATACATCGAGGATCTTTACAAGAACAACGTAATCAACTATCTCCTGGTGCCTGAAGACTATGAAGTGCCTGCAGGACTTGACAAGGAGTATATAGTTATCACCGTACCTTCAGAGAAGACATTTATGGCATCACAGGAAGCAATCTCCTTCATGGAAGAACTGAGTTGTCTGGACGCCATCTCCCTTGTGGGAATCGATGAGGATGAACTGACTTCCAAGGATCTCAAGAAGGCCATTGAGAAAGAAGATGCTTTGCTTGCCGGAAATCTTGAAAAACCTGAGTATGCCAAGGTAGTTAAGGATAAGTCCACCCTGGCAGTACTTCCCGGACAGCTGCTTCCCGAAAAGATCGCAAAAGATGCCGATAACAAGGATGAATTAAAGGCTGAGGCTGAGGCCAAGAAGGCAGAGCTTGAGAAGCTGGAAAGCCGCTTCACCGCTCTTGGCGTTCCCGTCATCGTAGACAGATCTGCTCAGGAAGAAGACGAACTGGGTCAGGCAGAATGGATCAAGGTTTACGGCGTACTCTTCGGATGTGAAGATGAAGCCAATGAGATCTTTGAAAAATTAGTAAAAGAGGCTGAAAAAGAATGAAAAATTTCAAGAAATCCATAATACTGCTGCTGATATTTTGCTTGGTAATGTGCTTCAGCATGACTGCTTGCGGACCGGCAAATGAGCAGACGGATCCCACTGAGGATCAGACCCAGGAACAGGGTACTGATGAACAGGGCGAGGAGCAGGGAGAAGGCACCCAGGAGGCTGAAACTTCTGAAGTGACCGACGCCCCGGAGATCGCAGGACTTACCTTTGAGTCTGAACTTGAGAGGGATTATGCAGAACAATTCAGAGTGTTCAGATATGAGGGTGGATACAAGTATTTCCACATAGTCAACGGAGATGATTTTTTGCTGGTTCCTGAGGGAGGAAGCGTTCCTGAGGGATTGGATGAGAATGTAACCGTTCTTCAGGCTCCCGTTAAGAACATCTATCTGGCTGCTACAGCTCAGATGGCCCTCTTCCTTTCAATGGACGGCGCTGATTCCATCAGACTGACATCTCTCAGATCAGATGGATGGACCTTCGATGAGCCCAAAAAACTGACCGACGAAGGTAAGTTTGTCTATGCCGGTAAGTATTCCGAGCCGGACTACGAAATGCTTCTCGACGAGGGCTGCGAACTGGCCATCGAGTCCACCATGATCTATCACACCCCTGAAGTTCAGGAAATGATCGAAGATCTGGGAATCCCTGTGTTAGTCGACATGTCCAGTTATGAATCCAATCCCGTCGGACGTATGGAATGGATCAAGTTCTACGCAGAGCTTATCGGCAAAGAAGCAGAAGCCAAGGAGTTCTTCGACGGCCAGAAAGCCAAGGTAGAATCGCTTGATGAATTTGAAAACACCGAGAAGACCGTTGCTTTCTTCTACATTTCAACGGATGGAAAGGCCATCGTAAGAAGCAGTGACGACTACATCCCTACCATGATCGAGATGGCAGGGGCCAGATATATCTTCAAGGACGTTGCTGATGAGACCGGAAAGGCCAATATTCCCATGACCATAGAAGCTTTCTACGACGCAGCTGCAAACGCAGACTATGTCGTTTACAATGCTTCTATCGACAGTTCCGTCAAGTCCATGGATGACCTCCTTGCAAAGGATCCCATCATGAGCGAGATCAAAGCCGTCAAGGAAGGCAACTGCTGGTCCACGGGAAGCTCCATGTATCAGAGAACTGATATCGCAGGCGATATGATCATGGATTTCCACACACTTTTCACCGAGGAAAATCCCGAGGATAAGTTGGTTTACTTAAGCAAATTGGAGTAATTGAATGAGTCAGCATGAAACTGATAAAAACACGGCTGTCCTTACTTTCCGCCAGGAAAACTTCAGAAGACGCAGTCGTTATATAACGGTATTCGCATTTCTTGCCATTGCCTTTTGCGTGATCATAGTGGTCAACATCAATTCCGGCAACGTGCATATTCCGATCCCCAGGATCCTGGAGATATTGTTCAAGGGAACAGGCGACAGCAAGGAAGTGGATATCATCTGGAGGATAAGGCTGCCTCGTATCTTAATGGCAGCCATGCTGGGCGGAGCTTTGAGCTTGTCCGGTTTCCTCCTTCAGACCTTCTTTGAGAATCCCATCGCAGGACCCTTCGTTCTGGGTATCTCTTCGGGAGCCAAGATGGTTGTAGCCTTTACCATGATCTTCCTCATGGCAAAGGGCATCACCATGTCATCCTATTCGCTGATCCTGGCTGCCTTTATTGGATCCCTGATCTCCATAGGATTCATACTGCTGGTAGCTAAAAGGGTCCACAACATGGCAGCCCTTCTGGTTGCGGGTATTATGGTTGGATATATTTGTTCGGCAGTGACTGACTTTGTCGTCACCTTCGCCAGCGATTCTGACATCGTTAACCTTCACGGCTGGTCTCTGGGAAGCTTCTCAGGTATGAGCTGGGGCAATGTCCAGATTACCGCTATCGTGGTGGGTGTGACACTGTTCCTCACCATGTTCTTCTCAAAGCCCATCGGAGCCTATCAGCTGGGTGAAGCCTATGCTCAGAGCATGGGCGTCAACATCAAATGGTTCAGAGTCGCTCTGATCCTGCTGTCCAGCATTTTCTCGGCTACCGTTACAGCTTTTGCAGGTCCCATCTCCTTCGTAGGAATCGCAGTGCCTTTCCTGATCAAGGGAGCTCTTGGCACCTCCAAACCCCTGGTAGTAATTCCCGCGACCTTCATCGGAGGCGGCGTGTTCTGTATGTTCTGTGACCTGATCGCCAGACTGGCCTTCGCACCACTGGAACTGAACATTTCCACCGTCACATCCATCTTCGGCGCGCCGGTAGTTATCTACATGATGATCAACAGACGGAGGGGTATGAAATGAGCGAGAAATATTTTGAGCTTAGCAACCTCTCGGTTGGCTACAACAAAAAAACTCTTATCCACGACATCTGTCTGGATATAAAGAAGGGTGAGATCGTCACCCTGATCGGCCCAAACGGCGCAGGAAAGTCCACGATCTTAAAGAGTATCACCAGGCAGCTGGAGATCATAGGAGGTCAGGTATTCTTCGAGAATGAAGAGATCCGAACCATCTCCTACAAGGATCTTTCCACACGCATGGCCGTCGTTCTGACAGAACGCCTGAAGACCGAGCTTCTGACCTGCCACGACATCGTGGCCACGGGCAGATATCCTTACACAGGCAGGCTGGGCATTCTTTCCCATGAGGACGAAGAGAAGGTGGATAACGCTTTAAGAACGGTAAACGCTTTGGATCTGGGAAACCGCGACTTCAATGCTATTTCCGACGGACAGAAGCAGCGTATCCTTCTTGCCAGAGCCATCTGTCAGGAGCCGGAGATCATCATTCTGGATGAGCCCACCTCCTTCCTGGACATCAGATACAAGCTGGAGCTCTTAAGCATTCTGGGCCGCATGGCCAAGGAGAATAATATAACCATAATCATGACCCTCCACGAGATCGATCTGGCGCAAAAAATCTCAGACAAGATAGTTTGCGTTTCAGGGGACAGGGTCATCAGATACGGTACTCCTCAGGAGATCTTCAAGGAAGAGACCATCAAAGAACTCTACGATATCGATAACGGTTTCTTTGATCCCATGTTCGGCAGTATCGAGCTAATGAAGCCTTCCGGACATGAACCGGAGGTACTGGTCATAAGCTCCGGAGGATCCGGCATACCGGTGTTCCGCGAACTCCAGAAGAAGAATATAGCTTTCGCTGCGGGACCGCTCTATGAGAACGATATGGACTACCAGCTGGCGAGACTTTTGGCCTGTCAGGTGGTCACGGAGGAGCCCTTCGAGCCCATCGGAGACGACGCTTTCGAACAAGCGACAGCCCTGGTGGAAAACGTAAAGGAAGTCATAGACTGCGGAGTGCATGTGGGAACTCAGAACGCCAGAATGAAGGAGATCCTTGATCTGGCTGAGAGCCTTGGAAAACTGAAAATAATATGAAACTAAAAATCATGGCAAATATAGAATTTGCCATGATTTTGTGTTATAATGCAGTAAAGTTTTTTATTGCTTGGAAATAGGAAAGGAATGGCATTATGAATAAACGAGCGGGAAAGTTTTTTGCGGTAATTATACTGGCGCTGGCGCTGGTATTTACTTTCACGACTACAGCCATGGCTGAAGATGAAAATACCGAGATCAATCCGGATGGTGTGCCTGTCACTGTGCATCTTGCAGTCAGTGAGACAATAAAATACGATATGAATCTTCAGGTCTCAGGAACTTTAACATATGAGTTCACCGTAAACGAGGAGAAGGCGGGTATCAATATCAGCGGAAAACCCGGTACGGGTGGAATGATGTCTGATACATTTGTCAAAGCAGGGGAGACCGTTACTAAATCCAGAGAATTAGAAGCCGGAGAGTATACGGTGATCTTAACAAATGATTCCACAAACAGAATGGAAGCGGATTGCACCTATAAGATCAGCTTCAAGCCTTCAGGCGAGACTTATGGCAAACAGAACAATACGATAGAGACTGCTTCCGGACCACTCACAATGGGTAAAAAGATCACAGGATTCTTTGCAATGAATGATTCTGTAGATATCTACAAGATAGATCTTAAGAACTCAGGCAGAGTGACCCTTAAGGTAAGCGATATCAATGCGACGATGCTTACTCTAATGGATGGACAGGGCAATAGCGTCCCTGCATATCCTACGACCCTTGGAACTTCCAAGTCCAGTACCAGCGCTTCTTACGATCTTCTTAAGGGAGTCTACTACGCCAAATTCGAGAGAACCGGCAATTCCGGCATATATCATTTAGTTGCAAGCTTTAAGGACGCAAATGAAACATATGTGGACAAGCTTGGGTCAACGAAAGTGTTAAACGGCAGCACTTCCATAAAGCTGAATAAGGTCGTTAAGGGACAGCTTGCTGAAAATGACGAAGATGATCTTTATACTGTATATATTCCTAAGGCTGGAGACTATAACATAACCGTTAAGGTGGACTCGAGCTATAAGGCTAAAGTATGGCCCTTTAGCGTAGATTCACTTTATAAATCTGCAAAATATGATACCAGGGCGGAGTATTCAAATCAGGACAGTGAACTTCAAAAGACCTTTATCTACAGAGGCCTTAAGAAGGGTAAGTACTATGTATATCTGAAGAAGGGAAGCGACAGCAGTCCTGCAACCGGGCCTTACAGCTTCGTTGTAAAGCCTGCACCGGTCAATAACTATAAGCCGGTGGCTGGCAAGAAGAAACTCACCGCTAAGTGGGAGAAGGGTACTGGCACAGGTTATCAGGTGCAGATCGCGCTGAACAAGTCCTTTACCAGCGGCAAGAAGAGCGCGACGATCACCAAAGCTTCGACGGTATCCAAGGTATTCAAGAGCCTTAAGGCTAAGAAGAAATATTACGTGAGAGTCAGAAGTTACGTAAGCTACAATGGTACTAAATACTATTCAGCTTGGAGTAATAAGACCTATGTGACAACTAAAGGATGATAACTTAAGGGACTGCCGAAGCAGTCCCTTTTAAGTTATTTCTTAATAACATATTTATTCGTCTTCCACTTACCTGATAGGTAGAATACGGACCCGATGACGAAGGGCGTGAAGCCAGCGAAGGCGTCTCCGAACCAGAAGCCCAGATAGCCCATGTTGAAGTAGACTCCAAGGAGCAGCGCCAGACCGATACGGATAACAATGGCGTCCAAAATAGCTATGGCGAAGTTCACCACGAAATTGCCGGTGCCGTTGGAAAGGGCGTTGGAAGGCGCGCGGAAGGCGGAGCCGATAAAGATAACGATGGCTACAGGGATGAATTCCATGCACACCTTGAGAACGTCCGGGTCCTTGGTAAAGAGTCCGAAGATCTCGTTAGGGAAGAGTACGAGGACTGCAGAAC
Organism: Bacillota bacterium; assembly: GCA_017394515.1. Classification (GTDB taxonomy): domain Bacteria; phylum Bacillota; class Clostridia; order Peptostreptococcales; family Anaerovoracaceae; genus RUG754. The sequence continues at coordinate 20,239 of JAFPXY010000031.1, forward strand.
ATACCGCTCCAACCACTGCCATGATGCAAAAGTCCGAGATGAGGATCCTGGGGACACGTTCGTACTTTTCGGCGCCGATGTTTTGGCCCACCATGGCAGCTCCCGCAGTATTGAAAGCGTTGGAGCACTGAGCTATCATGTGGTTCAGTTTGGAACCGACGCCTGTCACTGCAGAGACCGTAACGCCAAAGGCATTGATGTAAGAGTTGACGAACATCTTTGAAAAGGCCACAGAGGTGCTTTTTAGGGCCATAGGCACGCCTAACTTCACCATAGTGCCGAGCATACCTTTATCGATTGCGAAGCAGCTACGGTCCATTTCGAAGCCCAGACGGGCACGATTCCTCGTAAGGAACACCACAGCGGCTATGAAGCTGAAGCCCTGGCTTATGACCGTGGCCAGCGCAGCGCCGAAAGCGCCGGTGTGAAATCCGATGACGAAGACACAGTCCAGAACGATATTAAGCACCGCGGCTATAGCGATGAAGATGAAGGGATGGCGCGAATCACCCATGCCCCTGAGAACCCCGGCCACCGCGTTATATCCGTAAATGAAGATCAGACCGAGGATGCAGGTCAGGCAGTAAGCCTTGGCCTCGCCGTAAGCCTCGGGAGGCGTATTCATCCAGGTGAGGATGTTTTCGTGGAGCAGGGCGGAGATCACCGTCATGACCAGCGCAAAAAACGTCAGGCTCAAAGTGAACGTGCCGATGAAACGGCCCACGTTCCTGCGTTGGCCCGCGCCTATGTACTGGGAGATGATGATGGTGCCCGCGTTGGTGAAGCCCATGGCGATAAAGGTGAGGAGATTGTTCAAATCACCGCCTATGGATACCGCCGACAAGCCAGCCTTGCCGATGACGTTTCCCACGATCATCATGTCCACCATGTTATAGACCACCTGCAGCATGTTACCGAGAAAAAGCGGCGACGCAAATTTGATCAGGCGCCCGGTGACATTTCCAGTTGTAAAATCATTTATGAGTTCTTTGTTATTTGTGTCTTTCAAAACTATGCCTCAAACATATCTTTGATGTGATCTTTTACGATCTCCATGGTTTCCGAGAGACCATCCACGGCTGTCCAGTCATCCAGGAGGCGGGCACGCACCAGGTTATAGAGCCAGTCTTCGTAATAGTCCATGACTCCTTTGAAATCGAGGCCGCGCTTCTTAAGTTGATCCACGTCAAACTTGGCGTATTCGACGGTAACGGTCATACGCTTGCGCGGTTCTGAGTCCAGTCCCTTGGGGAAGTCCAGCACGTCCACATCCAAGTGGGTGAAATATGGTGTCTGAGGTCTTAAAAGTATGTCTTTCATGGATATCTCCTGTGGTGTTTTTTGCTTATATACAGTATATCACAAAATTAATAGAAAGTTTTTGATATAAATTGAAAAAATCCTTTGATTTTTGTCGGACACTGTTATATAATACTAATGTTCAGCAAAGAACATGCGGATATGGCGGAATTGGCAGACGCGCACGGTTCAGGTCCGTGTGGGTAACACCATGCAGGTTCGACTCCTGTTATCCGCACCATTGACAAAGCTCTCACTTAATCGTGAGAGCTTTTGATTTTCCTTGATTTTCAAGGGTTCCGGCATTTTCCGGATTTTCGATCATATACGTTCAATACCACTCAATATAGGTACAGTCTCTAAAAAATTGACGTTATTTTAGGAGTTCCACTTTACTTTCACCAAGGCAAATTTTTTAGTGGGTCATTTTGATCAATGTCCATATATAGTGGACTCCCTACATTTTTAGGTTTTTTTCCGACTCCTGTCGTCTACACAGGAGTCGTTCCTGCAAAATCCCTAAAACTCTTTTACATCTTCATTATATTTATCAGACAGTCTATTTCAACTGTGCGATCTCTGTTGATATTCGCATAATTTACGGACTGTCTTTTTTGTTATACACTCATAATATGAAACGGAGGTGATCCCATGTTCGGAAACAAGACTAAAGTACAGATGACTGAAGATGAAAAGACTATCCTTATACTTGCACTTAACGAGCTGAGGAACAAGCTCCTCTCTGAAGGAAGGTTCACTGACGCTGTCGATGAGCTTATCCTTAAACTCGCTTACTAGTAAGATCCGGTATCTTTCCTTACATGCCCTGTCACTCCGGCAGGGCTATTAGTATATCCAAATGAGGAGGAAAGAAAATGGAAAACAAAGAGATTAATAAAGTTATTGCTGAAGAAATGAAAGGCCCTGTATGCTGCCCTATGATCCACGAGATAGCAAGAACGATATCCGAAAACATCGATGATGCATCTGAATACTGCTTTGATAACGATGAGGATATGCTTATCCTTGAACTTATCGGAAGGCTTTATCTCAAGGGAGCTTTCTGGGAAGCGGTGGACATGCTGTTCCTGGTATTCACCACTATAGAAGACGAACAGTCACTGTCGCTTCTTATGCTTCTCAGATCCTGTGATCCTGACGGAGATGCTTCCAGACTCTTCCTGGAATGTCTGATCTGTTACTCGGAAAGATGCGAGCTTGATAAGGTGAGGACAGTCATACAGAAGAAACTGAACTAGAGGTGATGCCGGATGTCAAGAACGATAGCAATATGCAACCAGAAAGGAGGAGTCGGGAAAACTACTACAGCCCTCAACCTGGGTGCGGGACTTGCAAGAGCTGACAGAAAAGTACTCCTTGTGGATGCTGATCCTCAGAGTGATCTGAGCGCCAGTCTTGGGGTGAACGGAGAGAATCTCAATGATACCCTGGGAACACTTATGTATGTGCAGCTAAAAGGTCATAGACCTCATATCGAGAACACCATAATACACCTTGATGAGGGAATGGATCTCATTCCTTCCAATCTGTATCTGTCATCAATGGAGACCAGGCTTGTGAACGCCATGAAGAGAGAATCTGTAATGGACGGCATACTCAGCGCGGTAAAAGATGATTATGACTATATCATCATAGACTGCATGCCTTCTCTCGGGATGCTTACGATAAATGCTCTTACAGCATCGGACGAAGTCATTATCCCTGTACAGGCTCAGTATCTTCCGCTGAAAGGCATGACGCAGCTTATGAGAAGCATCGACCTTGTGCAGAATCATACCAATGAGAATCTTGAGATCGGCGGTATACTGATGACTCTTGTTGATGGAAGGACTAACCTGGCAAAGGATGTCATATCAGCCATTAGAACCAATTACGGCATGTCCATCAGAATCTTCGATACCGAGATCCCGATGGCAGTCAAAGCAGCTGAAGCCAGCAGAGCCGGGAAAAGTATCTTCAGTTATGACAGTACAAGCAAGCCAGCGCAGTCATACGAACAGCTTACGAGGGAGGTGATGAAGTATGCCGAAAGACAGAATGAACGAGATAAAGCTACCCTCGCTAGATGAACTGTTTTCGTCCCAGAAAGAAAGAGATGAGGCTGATCTCAAGAAGATCTATGAGATACCTTTGTCTGAAATAGATCCCTTTCCGGATCATCCATTCGGAGTACGGGATGACGAAGACATGATGCATCTTGTGGACAGCATAAAGGTAAGAGGAGTGCTCACTCCTGCTACAGTAAGGCAGAAGGATGACGGAAGATACGAACTTCTCTCAGGTCACAGACGTATGAGAGCATGCGAACTGGCAGGTATCGACAAACTGCGATGTGAAGTCGTTGACATGTCCAGGGACGAAGCTACCATATTCATGGTAGAGTCAAACTTCCAGAGAACTACTATCCTTCCCAGTGAAAAGGCTTTCGCATACAAGATGAGACTGGAGGCAATGAAAAGATTGCCAGGGAGACCTGAAAAAAATGCGGTCCCAGTGGGTCCGCAATTAAGATCTAATGTAGAATTGTCAGAAGAGGTTAACGAAAGCACAACGCAGATAAAACGATATATCCGCCTTACTGAACTCATTCCTGAGATCCTCCAGCTTGTAGACGAAGGTAAGATCGGCCTGAGACCGGCAGTTGAACTGTCATATATCCCAAGAGACATCCAGGATAATATCTTTGAGGTAATGGATATGGAACAGTGTACTCCCACTCACGGTCAGGCAAGACGCATGAGAGCGCTTTGTCAGGAAGGAAAGCTGACTGAGGAAGTCATCGAAGTGATCATGACCGAAGAGAAGCCCAATCAGAAAGAGAAGATAATACTCCGCGGTGAGCGCTTCAGAGACCTCTTCCCAAGAGACCTTCCGCTTTCCCAGCGTGAGGATTATGTGGCAGCCGCAATGGAGCATTACGGAAGATATCTCGCAAGACATGAACGGGGAATGGAGAGATGATTTTTTTTCTCTTCCCTCCCCTGTAACCCCACCTTTAGCTTACAGTTAGGCTAACCGAAGAAGAAAGTATATATAACTAAATAACTTAGGCAAAATACAGCGCATAGAACCCCAAATCTATGCGCTTTTTTATTTTGCCGGAAAGGACAGAACATGTATTTTGAAAAACGAAAGAACAAGCCAATGATCATCGCATTGATCGCAGTGATGATCCTGAGTTCGCTGCTTCCGTTCATGACTGATACCGCTATGGCCTTCAGCGGAAAGAAAGGAAGCACGTACTACACGACAGATGGCGGGAGGATCGAATATGCATCCGGTGACGGAGGTTATTCCAATTCCAGAAAAGCGGACCTGGATGACAGCATCGGATCCAGATATGCTTACTGTGTACAGCCTGCCAAAGTATCGCCTGTCGTAGGCAAGATGACTGTCGACAAGGTAGTTACCGATGAGAACGAGACAGGTAAGTGGAATGCCCTACGTAACATCGTATACTACTCACCTTCATACCCCGGTTATGAGAACAATGTGAAGAATGTCAAGGGTGCGTCTTACTACAACGGGAAGTTCACTCATGACTGGGCAGTAGCTCACCTTGCCATGTCATATGTCTACGAAAAGAGGCCTTCTGATCTTGCAACATTCAACGGCACCAAGGCATCGGATCTGGGAGAGCTCTGGACCAGCGCGAAAGCCATGGGTGATGCCATGTGGAAGAGCGATTCCTCAAAGGATGATGCAGTCCCTGAGAGTTTCAAGGTCTTCATCAGCTATCAGGAGAAAGCACAGGATGTCATAGTCGGATATATGGAAGCTCCCGGGTCACTTAAGATGAAAAAGGAGAGCAACAGGACATCGGTCACTGATGACAATGATATGTACTCACTTGAGGGTGCTGAGTATACAGTCTATGACAGTAACGATAAAGCTGTCGATACTCTCACTACAGACGCCAACGGAAACAGCAATGAGATCGAGCTCGATGCCGGAACATATACCGTGAAGGAAACAAGCTCTCCTTACGGTTATGCAGCGGACAGTGAAACATATACAGTCAAGATCGAATCTGAAGAGCTCACCACCTTTACTGCAAATGAGACTCCTATCACAGGAAAGATCGATATCCTGATCGAGAAAGACCCTGAAGGATACAACTACGATCATGGTGAAGGAGATGCGTCTCTTAAGGGCGCAGTTTACAAGGTGGAATATTTTGACAGTTCCATCGCTCCCGGTGAGGAAGTACTTAAAGCCGCTAAGGCATCCAAGGCCGTCAGGACCTGGTATTTCGTAACTGATGCCAAGGGTCAGATCAGCGGATCAAATCCCAAGACTTCATCAGATTACGAAAGCGGAAGCCTGTATAAGGATGCTGACGGGAATGTGGTATTCCCTCTTGGAACTTACGTTATCACTGAAGTGGAGGCTCCTGCCGGATACCTCCTTAATGGTAACAGCGAAACTCTGAAGGTCACTGAGGACGGTACTGACAAGAAGTACACGGCAAATATAAAAACTGTTCATAGCTCTGATGATATCATCATGGGTGGTTTAAAGCTTGCCAAGATCGATAAGGTAAGAAACCTTAATGTACCTCAGGGTGACGCTACTCTTGAGGGAGCAGAGTTCACAGTCTACAACAGATCAGAGAACTCCGTTGTAGTAGGTAAGACTGAATATGCCAAGGATAAGGCAGTGATTACAATCACGACTGATGCTAAAGGGATAGCAGCATCAGATGCCAAGGCACTTCCTTACGGAACATATACCGTAAAGGAAACAAAGCCATCTACGGGATATCTCTTAAATGAGACCTGGGAACAGACCTTTAAGATCAGAGAAGACGGTGAAATAATCGACCTGACAGGTAAACCTACGGATGAAGAAATCAAGCTTGGTGCAATAAAGGTTTATAAACTTGACAAGGATCTCGGACGCAATGAAGCACAGGGAGATGCGACTCTTATCGGTGCTGAGTTCACTATCTACAACAAGTCTAAAGTATCGGTCATCGTGGACGGCGTTGAATATCAGCCGGATGCAGCTATCACAACTATTTCGACCGGTCCTGATGCAACTGCAGAAACACCTCAGAACCTGCCTTACGGAACCTACCTTGTTAAGGAGACGAAGGCTCCTACGGGA
>JAFPXY010000003.1 GCA_017394515.1 Bacillota bacterium
CCACAATGCCATATATATGACTTTGTGGTTTATTTTTTGAGCAGGCATTTTTTGCAATAAACCTAACACCGCAAAAAACGTCTTTGCGGTTTACTCACCACCACATAAATTAAAGGGACAATCTCATTTTGAGACTGTCCCTTATTTTTATGATGTGTACCACACCCCATATCCATAGGATGCTTTCCAGGTGCCTAGTTGTTTGTTGTTCCTTGCGAAGTAGATGAAGGAGTTGTTGTACCTGGTGAGCAGGGCGTCGGATTTGAAAGTCTTGATGCTCTTTTTCAGGTCATTGTGGTAGGGGATGTACTTCTTGGCGAGTTTTGCCATGAGGGCCTTGTAGGGCTTCATCTTTACCACGGTGACGGACTGAGGGATTTTGTGCTTCTTCATATATTTTGCACCGTAGGGCCAGTTCTTTTTGTGCTGTTTGCCTATGCGCTTTACGGCGTCTACTGTTTTCTCGCCCTTGACGAACATCTTATGGTAGACGGCGTCTGTATCGACTGTGTCGTAATATTTCTGGAAGTCGTTATCGCTGTCCCAGGTCCATCCGCCGAAATCCAGCTGGTTCACGACCATGTAGTCGGTATAGTCAGCATAGAAATCCAAAATGCTGGTGGTGCCGGATGCGCAGTTGGTGCCGTAGTCTATAAATGCGAACTTCTGGCCGAACTTATTCACTCCGTACTTGAGGAGAGTCTTGGTATCTTTCTCGCTTAAGGATGCGCAGAAGGTCTTGTCTCCGCCATGGCCTGAATACTTGATGGCCACGTGCTTGGAGGGGCTTTTTTTCTTTATTATATCGAAGAAGGCCTTATATGCGCTGAGGCGGGCGGAGCTGTTCTTAGAGGGCTTTCCCTCGACGCTCTTGACCTTCACGGTCTTTAGGCAGCGGGAATCTCTGAAGGCGCGCCAGGCCTTGGCATATTTCTCATAAGTGTTCAGCTTGGACATGTCATAATTCTTATCGATGTACTTGGTGGCTGCGTCATCGATATTGCCCTTGAACTTATAGAGGCAGATCCGGTCGCTCCAGATGACCACATCGTAAAGGGTGTAGACATCTGTGTCCTTTTCGGGTACAGCGCACATGACGCCGCCTAAGCCTTCGTTAAATTCTGCTGTCGCATAGGACACCCTCATGATCACCATCTTGTTGGTTTTGGTGATCTTGTAGGAATCATAGGAAGTGGCTCCGAAGGCTGCTGAAACGGAAGTCAGGATCAAAGCCATGCAGATAAGTAATGAAACGATCTTTTTCATTTGGCACCTCCTTTGTGAACGGGAAGCGATAATTAATATGATTAATATGTGTATCTTGGACGATCTTCCTTCTTGACCTCCTTGAGATCGAAAGGTGTATCCTGATATACGTGGTTGATCCAGTTGGCAAAGAGCAGGGTAGCGCAGGATCTCCAGGTCACGTAGGTATCATTTTTGGGATCATCGCCCTCGTAGTAGTTCTTTGGAACGTTTATATCAAGGCCCTTGTCCAGATCTCTGTGGAATTCAGCGTCCAAGGTGTGCTCGTCGTATTCGGCATGGCCCATGAGGAATACCTGGTCCAGATCGTGGGTCGCGCAGGCATAGACGCCTGCATCCTTGGAGCTAACCAGTATATCCAGTTCGGGTACGGCTTCCAGATCCTCGCGGCGCACGGTGGTGTACCTGGAGTGGGGAACTGAGAAGACGTCGTCGAAACCTCTGAAGAGAGGCGAGAACTTGGCTTCCAGTTTATGGTGGAAAACTCCGAAGAGCTTAGCCGGCATCTCGATCTTAGGAACTCCGAAGTGATAGTAGAGGCCTGCCTGAGCGCCCCAGCAGATGTGCATTGTGCTGGTTACGTGGGTCTTGGACCATTCCATCATCTCACAGAGTTCGTCCCAGTATTCCACTTCCTCAAAGTCCAGAAGTTCCACGGGAGCTCCGGTGATGATCATGCCGTCGTAGTTGTTTTCTTTGATGTCGTCAAAGGTGTTATAGAAGGCGATGAGATGCTCCATGGGAGTGTTCTTTGGATGATGGGAAGTAGGGATCAACAGATCCAGCTGCACCTGAATGGGTGTGTTACCGATAAGACGTGCTATCTGGGTCTCGGTCTCTATTTTTTTGGGCATCAGATTGAGCAAAAGTATTTTAAGCGGACGGATCTGCTGGGTAGTAGCTCTGGTTTCCGTCATTACGAAGATATTTTCGCTTTTAAGTACCTCTGTAGCGGGTAGATTATTGGGTATTACAATGGGCATTTGGGTGTATTTCCTCGCTTTACGTTATAATTTATATTGTTAACCGCCCTAGAAATGCATTTTTACACTCTTTCAAGGGCCTGATTGATGTCTTCGATGAGGTCATCTGCGTCTTCAAGTCCCACGGAAAGCCTTATTTGGTCTGCGGGAACGCCTGCAGCCTTGAGCTGTTCATCGGTCATCTGGCGATGGGTGGATGAAGCGGGGTGGAGACAGCAGGTATGGGAGTCTGCCACGTGGGTCTCGATGGTTGCTAATTTCAGATAGCTCATGAATTCTTCTGCTTTAGCTCTTCCTCCTTTGACTCCGAAGCAAAGAACTCCGCAGGTTCCCTTGGGCATATATTTCTTTGCGATCTCATAGTAAGGGTTGTCGGGAAGGCCGGGATAGTTGATCCAGGAGATCTTGGGATGATTCTGAAGGAACTGGGCTATCTTAAGAGCGTTCTCCGTATGGCGCTGAACTCTCACGTGAAGGCTCTCCAGACCGAGCTCTACAAGATAGGAGTCATGAGGTGAGGGAGTCGAACCGAAGTCTCTCATGAGCTGAGCCATGATCTTGGTGATGTAGGCTTTGCCCAGTCCGAACTTCTCCGTATATACTACTCCGTGGTAGCTGTCATCGGGAGTGGTGAGTCCGGGGAATTTGTCGGGATATTTGTTCCAGTCAAAGTTGCCGGAATCCACTACGCAGCCGCCGATAATGGAGGCTGTACCCTGCATGTATTTGGTGGTGGAGTGGGTGACGATGTCAGCGCCCCACTCGAAAGGCCTGCAATGGATGGGAGTTGCAAAGGTATTGTCCACGATGAGAGGAACGCCATGGGCGTGAGCGGCTTTGGCGAAGCGCTCTATATCGAAGACCGTAAGGGCGGGGTTAGCGATGGTCTCGCCGAAGACCGCCTTGGTGTTAGGTCTGAAGGCTGCTTCCAGTTCTTCATCGGAACAGAGAGGATCCACGAAGGTGAACTCTACGCCCATCCTTGCCATGGTTACCGCGAAGAGGTTGAAGGAACCTCCGTAGATGGTAGCTGAGGCGACCACGTGATCACCATTTCCTGCGATATTGAATACCGCAAAGAAATTAGCCGCCTGACCGGAACTTGTAAGAATGGCTGCTGTGCCGCCTTCCAGGGCAGCTATCTTGGCTGCCACGAAATCGTTGGTGGGATTGGCAAGACGGGAATACATATAGTCGTCGGATTCCAGCTCGAAGAGCTTGGCCATATCCTGGGATGTATCGTATTTAAAAGTTGTGCTCTGATAGATGGGAAGCTGTCTGGCTTCTGCGTTTTTTGCTTCGTAGCCTGCGTGAAGGCAAAGGGTTTCCGGTTTCATTTTTAGCTCCTTCGTAAATCTTCTGTATTTGAAACGCTTCCTTCGGGAAGTGTATTTCTGGCATCTAAAATGGTATAGGCTATGACGGCTCCGATGATGAGTACCGCGCCGATCAAAGCTCTGGATCCGGGCACTTCACCATAGATGAGAGCTACCCAGATGGGATTCAGTATAGGTTCAATCATGCTGATCAAGGAGACCGCAACGCCACTGATAAGGGCTGTGGCTCTTCCATAGAGTGAGTAGGGGATGCCCATCTGGACAACGCCCAGGAAGACCACCAAGAGGATGGGTACCAGGGTTATCTCTGCGTGATCCGTGAAGATGTAGCCTAAGGGAACGCAGATCACAGCCAGGGCTGTATGTCCCAGCACCAGACCGGAGATGCGCTCGCCATCGTCCTTGATCTCTCCTGTAAGGGCGTACATGATGCCCATGAAAAAGCCCGAGGTGACGGCCAGAATATTACCGAACATGCCGTTTCCGGAGACCTGATCCATGAAGAAGAGGACGATGCCAAAGAGGGCAGCCAATACGGTTATTATCTCATAGGCTTTTAGCTTGCGCTTGAGGACAAAGGCCGTGACCAGTAACACGAATATAGGTGCCGTGTACTGGAGCACTATGGCGTTGGCCGCGGTGGTGAACTTGTTGGCAGATACGAAGCAGACCAGGTTCATGAAGGTGAGGAAGGCTATGCCTATGGACTTCTTAGTCGCCTTGAGCTTATAGCCGGACATCTTCATGGACATGTAAATGATGACGGCACTGAAAATGCCCCTGCCTCCGACGATAAGGAGAGGATTCCAGTTGATGTATTTCATGGTGATGCCGCTCATGCTCCAAAGCACTCCGCAGGCCACCATCATCAGTTCGCCTTTGCGTTTGTCCGTCATAGATATCTGTTCGTCCTTATAAATAGATTAATTATATATTATATCATTCAGAGTGTGATTGTTCAAGTTTTTACTGGAGCCCCTCCACAAATGTCTGGATCTCTTCCGTGAGGAGTTTAGCAGTGGGGGAGATGGCCTCCGGGTCAGCATAGGTAATGCCTATGGTACGGGAAGGATTGCCTACGATAGGGTATTTTTTGACGCCGGAAGGAGCGACTGACGCTACCAGATCGGGAATGATGCATATGCCCATGCCTTCCTTTACCATGGCAAAGAGGGTCTGGTTCATGACCGTCTCATAGTAAGCGTCCACGTGGATGTAGTTTTCCATGAGGAACTTTCTGGCATCGTACATTTCGCACTCCTTATTGATGATAAGGGTGTTCTTGTGAGATTTCAGATCGCTCAATGTTATAAAGGTCTTGTTTTCAGGTACGAAATCCTCTGAAGTTACACAGATCAGCGGATCTTCCTTCAGGGGCAAAAAATTGGTATTCCCGGCCAATTCATCGGTGGTAAAGGCCATGTCAACTTCTCCTTCATCGAGCCACTCCAGGAGGTTTGAATAATCTCCCTGCTGGAAGATGACGTCGATGCCGGGATATTTTTCTTTGAAGTCGTGGAGTATCTTGATGAACCAGTTGGAGGCCACAGAACTGAAGAGGCCGATGCGTACAGCTCCGACGTCGTAATTGTTTATGATGTTGATCTCCTGATCCAGGTTGTTTTGTATCTTTATGAGGTTTCTGATGTGGGGCAGGACGCGCTTGCCGTTTGATGTGATGACCGCTCCGGCGCGGTTTCTGTTAAAAAGGCTGAAGCCAAACTCTGTCTCCAGGGCCTTTACGGCATGGCTGACGGCGGAAGCTGAGAGGTTCAGTTTCTCCGCTGCCTTGACGAAACTTCCGGAATCTACCACTTCCAGAAACACCTTGTAGGAATAAAGAGACATTTTCTATCCTTTCCTTTAATTATAAATGAAAAATCGCAATTAACATGAACAAATCTTCAAGTTAACTGCCTAAAAAGTAGGTTTACACGGAGGCAAACCGACGCTATAATGTAGATGTTAATTTACAAGGCTTGGTTTAAAACCTTATACGCTCATTGTATTACATACCGAAAAAAATACAAGCCTTTATACGCAAAAAATTATAATTATATACATTATTTACAAGGATTTAATAGGAGGAAGAAATGGCAGAATTCAAAACAGATATCGAGATCGCCCAGGCGTGTCAGAAAAAGAAGATCACTGAGATCGCAAAGGTAGCAGGCGTCCCTGAAGAATATCTGGAACAGTACGGAAATTATAAAGCAAAAGTAGACACAAAACTTTTAAAAGATATGGCAGATAAGCCGGATGGAAAGCTCATCCTGGTTACCGCCATCACCCCTACACCTGCCGGTGAAGGTAAGACCACCACATCCGTTGGTCTTGCAGATGGTTTAAGAAAGATCGGCAAGAAGTCCATCGTAGCTCTTCGTGAACCTTCCCTTGGCCCTGTATTCGGTATCAAGGGTGGTGCTGCAGGTGGTGGATATGCTCAGGTAGTACCCATGGAAGACATCAACCTTCACTTCACAGGCGATTTCCACGCTGTTGGAGCTGCCAACAACCTTCTGGCTGCTCTTCTGGACAACCATATCCAGCAGGGTAACTCCTTAAGGATCGATCCCAAGCAGATCACCTGGAAGAGAGCAGTGGATATGAACGACAGACAGTTAAGACACATCGTCGGTGGTCTTGGCGGAAGAGTTCAGGGTGTACCCAGAGAAGATGGATTCGAGATCACAGTAGCATCTGAAGTAATGGCTATTCTTTGCCTTGCAACTGATATTTCAGACCTTAAGGCAAGACTTGCTAAGATCATCGTTGGATATACTTATGACGGACAGCCTGTAACCGCTCACGACCTCAAGGCTGAAGGCGCTATGGCAGCCCTCTTAAAGGACGCTATCAAGCCCAACATGGTACAGACTCTTGAAGGAACACCTGCATTCATCCATGGCGGTCCCTTCGCTAACATCGCTCACGGCTGCAACTCCGTAACAGCTACAAAGATGGCTCTGAAGCTTTCTGACTACGCTGTAACAGAAGCCGGTTTCGCTGCAGACCTTGGAGCAGAAAAGTTCATCGACATCAAGTGCAGAATGGCCGGCCTTAAGCCTTCCGCAGTAGTAATCGTTGCTACCGTAAGAGCTCTCAAATATCACGGTGGAGTTCCCAAGGATGAACTCACAAAGGAAAACCTTGAAGCTCTCGAAGCAGGTCTTCCCAACCTCCTTCAGCACGTTTCAAACGTCAAGGAAGTATATGGCCTTCCTTGCGTAGTAGCCATTAACGCTTTCCCGACAGATACCAAGGCAGAACTTGACCTCGTAGAGAAGAAGTGCAATGAGCTCGGCGTAAACGTTGCTCTTTCAGAAGTTTGGGCTAAGGGCGGCGAAGGCGGCGTAACCTTAGCTGAGGAAGTTGTACGTCTCTGCGAAGAACCTAACAACTTCAGCTACACCTATGACCTTGACATGTCCATCGAGAAAAAGATCAGTGCTATCTGCCACAAGGTATATCACGCTAAGCACATGTTCATCCTGGCCAACGCCAGAAACAAGGCTAAAGAGATCGAAGCTCTCGGTTACAGAGATCTTCCTATCTGCATGGCTAAGACCCAGTATTCCTTCTCAGATAACCCGAAACTCCTCGGAGCACCTCAGGATTTCACAGTTCAGATAACAAATGTTAAAGTTTGTGCCGGTGCGGGCTTTATTGTTGCTTACGCAGGTGATATAATGACTATGCCGGGACTTCCTAAAGTTCCTTCGGCAGAAAAGATCGATATCGACGAAAACGGCGTTATCAGCGGATTATTCTAATCTATAGTACTAAGAGGGAAAGGTATGTTTGAGAATACGACAATCAAGGAATTTACTGAACAGCTGGCATCACCATCTTCAGTTCCCGGAGGTGGAGGAGCTTCCGCTCTTGTAGGAGCTATAGGAATAGCTCTTGGAGACATGGTGGGAGAGCATACCGTTGGAAAGAAAAAGTATATTGACGTAGAGGAAGATATCAAAGCTCTTATGGTGAGAGCTCAGGATCTGAGAGCCAGACTGGTGGACTGCGTTGAAAAGGATGCGGTAGCCTTTGAGCCTCTTTCAAAGGCCTATAAGATCCCAAAGGACGATCCCTCAAGGGACGAAATCCTTGAGAAGTGTTTAAGAGACGCTGCTCAAGTGCCTTTGGAGATCTTTGAGATCTGTCTTGAATCCATCGAAGTGGTTAAAGAGTTTAAGGAGAAGGGCTCCAGACTGATCATTTCCGATGCCGCCACCGGTGCCGTAATGCTCAAGGGAGCCATGTATGGTGCTGCCATAAACGTCAAAGTTAACACTAACCTCATGAAGGATAGGGAATATGCTGATGAGATCGCAGATTACGTTGATGAGAAGCTGGAAGAGTACGAGATCATCGCAGATCAGATATTCGAAAGCTACTACAACACCTTATGATCAAGGAGGAAAATTATGGCACAGATCCTTAAAGGAGCTCCTGTTACGGAAGCTCTTACCAAAAGATCCATGGAAGAAGTTGAAGAACTGAAGGCCAGAGGAGTAGAACCTTGCCTGGCTATTTTGAGGGTGGGAGAGAGACCTGATGATATAGCTTACGAAAGAGGCGCAGTCAAGAAGGCTGAATCCGTCGGAGTCAAGGTACACAAGGTCATTCTTCCGGGAGACGTATCTCAGGAAGACTTTGACAAGACACTCATAGAACTCAACGAGGATGATAAGGTACATGGAATCCTCATGTTCAGACCTCTTCCTTCCCAGCTGGATAACGAGAAAGCCAGACAGATGCTGGCCCCTGAGAAGGATATCGACGGTATGACCGACGGAAGTATGGCAGGCGTTTTCACCAATACTGAGAAGGGCTTTCCTCCATGCACCGCTCAGGCTGCTATGGAGATTCTTAAGTATTATGACGTTCCCATCAAGGGAGCCAAGGCCTGCGTAATCGGAAGATCACTGGTTATAGGCCGTCCTGTGGCCATGATGCTCATGCATGAAAACGCCACGGTGGTAAACTGCCACACGAGAACTGTGGATCCTGCATCCATCGCCAGAAATGCAGACATCCTCATCTGCGCCGCAGGAAAGCTCAGATCTGTAGGTCCTGAGTTCACCAACCCGGATCAGGTGATAATAGATGTAGGCATCAACTGGGATGAGGAAGCAGGAAAAATCGCCGGAGACTGCGATTTCGCCAATGTAGAACCTTTGGTCAAGGCCATTACGCCGGTTCCCGGCGGAGTTGGTGGGGTAACTTCAACTATTCTCGTATCTCACGTAATAAAAGCTGCCCAAAGAGCTTAATTTGTGATATAATAATAAAGCCGTAAAAATATTTTAAAGAAAGGTAACGACAATATCTTTTCTCCTGGCCCGAGAAATTGCGCAGGACCGGGGTGCGAATTTTTTGCACCGACACCGGGACCTGAGCCCGAGAAATTGCCTAAGGAGTAATTATGAAAAAGAAAAGCACACAGATGATCGTGACCCTTGGTCTCTTGGTCGCTCTGCACATTATCTTATCGAGATTCCTGTCCGTTAACGCATGGAACATGAAGATCGGCTTCGCCTTTGTGGCGGTCTTTGTAGGGGCTTATCTCTACGGACCGATTGCAGGAGCCGTTGTTGGAGGTCTGGGAGACTTCCTGGGAGCTATACTCTTTCCTATAGGAGCGTATTTCCCCGGATTCACCCTGAACTGTGCTCTGACCGGTGTGGTCATGGGACTGCTTCTGTATAAGAAACAGTCGCCTTTGAGGGTAGTACTGGCCGTATTGATAGATCAGCTGGTAATA
Source organism: Bacillota bacterium (assembly GCA_017394515.1). Classification (GTDB taxonomy): domain Bacteria; phylum Bacillota; class Clostridia; order Peptostreptococcales; family Anaerovoracaceae; genus RUG754. The sequence continues at coordinate 9,351 of JAFPXY010000003.1, forward strand.
TCCATGTGGATAACACCTCTTTGGATATCCATACTTTATGGATCACCATACTGGCCGCTTATCATATCCAGACTGCCGCAGATCGGCATCATGGTCGTGGTTGAGATCGTCGTAACCTTGCTCATGATCAAAATAATGGAAAGAATCAAGGCTCCGCAGATGATGGCAGAGAATGAAGCACCTGTAGATGCTCTTAAAGAACAGCGTAAAGCTATTAGAAAAGCTTCCATCGCTGCTCGCGAGGCCATAAGCCCTGAGGAGCGTCCTGAAAAGTGCGCAGCCATAATCGCTAAAATAGTCGATTCTGAAGAATACAAGAGCGCCAAAAATATTCTTGTCTACAGCGCCATAAGGGGAGAGGTTTCCCTGGATGGACTGAAGGAATACGCTGATCGTGACGGTAAAGTCCTGGCTTATCCGCTGGTCATCTCCGCCAAGGAAATGATCGCTTTAGTGCCTAAGACAGAGGACGACTGGGCCGATGGCTTCCACGGTATCCGCGAACCTAAGAAGGAGACCTGTGATGAGATGAAGCCTGAGGATATCGATCTGGTGATCTGCCCCTGCACGGCCTTTGACGAAGACCTTGGCAGAATGGGCATGGGTGCCGGTTATTACGACCGCTATCTGGAGACTTGCGGTAATGCAAAGATAGTTGCTGTAGCCTTCGAATGCCAGAAAGTTGATTCTGTAATGAGGCAGGAATGGGACAAACCCATGGAGAAAGTATTTTCGGAAAAGAATGTGTATTCTAAGTAAGTCTTGCGAATATTCTGAATATTTAGTATAATAACCATATCTGTGATTGGTTATTAGATTAAGATCCTTTAGCGGTCCCAGATAGGGACCGCTTTTTAAGTATTAAGATCAGGAGGTGCAGCGTGGAATTGTATAACAGTATAATACTCAAAATAAGCGACATCCTTTACTATCCTTTGGTAGTACCTCTTTTGCTCGTATTTGCAGGGGTGTACTTCACCATCAGAAGTAAGGGTATCCAAATCAGGATGTTCGGAGAGATGTTCAAGGTGGTAAGTGAAAAGCCCAAGGACGAAAAGGGTGTTTCATCCTTTGCAGCTCTCATGGTATCCACCGCATCCCGCGTAGGTACCGGAAATATCATTGGAGTATCCACGGCTCTCTGTCTGGGAGGTCCCGGAGCCATTTTCTGGCTGTGGGTCACAGCTCTCCTCGGTGGAGCAACAGCTTTCATAGAGTCAACTCTGGCACAGATCTATAAGAGAAAAGACTCGGACGGATCATCCTATGGCGGACCTTCCTACTACATGGAGACCGCTTTAAAGGCCAGATGGGCAGGCATTATCTTCGCCATCGCCATCATCCTCTGCTATGCTGTAGGATATAACATGCTGGCTTCCTACAACCTGCAGTCCTGTTTCGAAGCTTTTAGCTTCTATGGCGATTACACCGCACTGATCATCGGAATCATTCTGGCTGTGCTCTTTGGATTCATCGTCTTAGGAGGCGGCAAGCGTCTCATGCACGTAACCGAGTTCCTGGTTCCTCTCATGGGCGTTATCTTCATCCTGGTTTCTGTAATCGTACTTGTTATAAACGCAGGAAACCTGGGAACCATGTTCGCAAACATCTTCAAGAGCGCTTTCGACTTCCAGTCCATCTTTGCGGGCTTCTTCGGATCCTGCATCATGTGGGGTATCAAAAGAGGACTTTACTCCAATGAGGCTGGTATGGGATCAGCTCCTAACGCAGCAGCAACCGCCGACGTATCACATCCCGCCAAGCAGGGTCTGGTACAGATGCTTTCAGTCTTCATCGACTCACTTCTCATCTGCTCAGCCACAGCTCTTATGTGCCTGTCATCAGGCATAACTCCCACTGAGGAACTCAAGGGAGCACCTTTCGTTCAGGAATCCATGAGGGAATCTCTTGGAAATTTCGGACCGGTGTTCATCGCTGTCGCACTTTCGCTCTTCGCTTTCACGACTCTTATCGGAAACTATTTCTACTGCGAAGGCTGCTTGAGATTCATAATCAAAGAAAAGCCCGGCAAGTCACTCCTTACTGTGTTCAGACTTGGGGCTACACTTCTCGTATTTGTCGGAGCCATCATGTCAGCTGACGCTGTATGGAATACAGCCGACGTAGTTCAGGGCATCATGGTAGTCATTAACGTTCCTGCCATTCTGATCCTTGGAAAGAAAGCTCTGGTCTGCCTGGAAGACTATGCAGCTCAGAGAAGGGAAGGCAAGAATCCTCACTATATCGCAAAGAATTGCGGCATCAAAGAGGAGACAGATTACTGGAAATAAAACAACAAAAAATAAAAGCGGAGCCGCCTCTGGGTGAGACGGCTCTTTCTTATGGAGTGATCTGAGAGCCCTAAATGTAACTATTCAAGATCCGTTCGCAGCCTTCTACCACATCCCGATAGGTGGCGTCGAAGTCTCCGGTGTACCAGGGGTCTGCCACATCCCGGGGAAGTAGCATCTCGATCTTATCGTCTGGATCGCTTCCCAGGACTCTTAAGATGTTCTTCTGATTCCAGTGATCCATGATGTAGATATGATCAAAGTACTTGTAATCCGCCTTGGTGATCTGGCGAGCGCGATGGGTGCCGATGGGAACGCCTTCGGAGAGGAGTTTTTTGCGGGCGGGAGGGTAGATGGGATTGCCGATCTCTTCCCGGCTGGTGGCTGCGGAATCAACCTCAAAAGCGCGGTCTAAGCCGCGCTTCTCAAGCATATCTTTCATTACATATTCTGCCATTGTCGAGCGGCAGATGTTGCCGTGGCAGACGAAGAGGATCTTATGCATAAATAGCTCCTTTAGGTTTTAGTTCTTCTTTGAAACTGAGTCGAGGATTACCATGAGGATGGCGAATACGATGCCGGCTACAGCCCAGATGATCCAGCTGGTGGCAAAGTTTGAGGTGAAGCCGTGGACCAGGAAGATGGCGGTGACTGCCAGCCAGTAAACCGGAGGTACCCATCCGAACTTATGTGGTCTGGTTTTCTCTGCTCTGGTATAATCTCCATCTTCAAGAAGGATGCTATAGGTGCTGTTAACGATGTTGACGCGTACCAGCAGATATACACCGATGGCCACCATGACGAGGAGGAGTCCTACGGCCATGGATCCGATACCGGCACTTGTATAATTTAAGGCCATAATGATGAAAAGAGGGAGCACTGAGATCACGCAGAGAACGATGCCTATTATCATGGATCTCGTGTAGGTATCTTTATATTTATCCCTCATATCCTTCGCCAGGCCTTTAACGCCGTAAGCAGTATCGATAAGAGATTTTTCCATGTATTCGTACTTTGATAACTTAAGTCCGCCGCTTACGAAGAGGGCTACCGCGACGCCTATCATTATGAAGAGAGCTACGAGGCCGATACCGCTGGCTTGAGTATCTGTGATCTCAAGGAAGCCGCTGTCCTGTCCGCCTCCCAGCACTATGAGAAGTACGGGGCAAAGGATGCAGAGCATGACGCCCAGAGCGATCCTTCCGGACTGAGTCTTTCTCTCTGCGATGAATGCGGAAGCTTCTTCCATGGAAACAGGGCGTACTTTGTACTCATTGTCTTCAACTATAGGAGTCTCTACGAACTCAGCTGTTGTCATTTCATCCTTTAATAAGAAGTCTGTGCTTACGCCGAAAACCTCGGAAAGTTTAAGTATCTTATTCATATCGGGAATGGACTGAGCGCTTTCCCACTTGGAGACCGACTGACGGCTTACGTCCATCATCTCTGCGAGTTCTTCCTGAGACCAACCATTCTTTTTTCTTAATTCTATGATCTTATCTGCGAGTATCATTTCTATTTCCTTTCATTTCGTATGATGCGGATCTGTGTCCGCCGTGCTTTATCTTACGGTCTCATCATACGAAAAACTGTGGTTGCATGCCATAAAGCGGTCTTGGAAATTGCGCAACCGGCGGTTGCAACTGCTGGTTAACCGGCATTTTTTGCTTTACAGCAAAAAATATTATATCACATATTGACAGTAATGTGGATATTGATGGTATAATTTTTATGTACAGATAAGGAGACAAAAAATGAAGAAATTACTATTCATTAACGCCTGCATAAGAGGCGATCGTTCACGCACCTTAAGACTTTGCAAAAAATACATTTCCGCTTTCCTGTCATGGCACACGGATTACGAGTGGACAGAACTTGATTTAAACGAAATGTCCCTTATACCTCAGACGAGGGAAGTGCTGGACAGAAGAGATGCATTCATCGAGGCAGGAGATTTCTCTGATCCCATGTTCGATTTGGCTAAACAGTTCATGGATGCTGACCATATAGTAATCGGCGCGCCTTACTGGGATCTGGAATTTCCTTCGCTACTCAAGATATACTTCGAGAGAGTATCCGTATCGGAGCTCACCTATGATTTTTTGGGAGATCATGTGGATGCCTACACCAAGGCGGAAAGGGCGGTGTACATCACTACCGCAGGAGGTTATACCATAGGTAAGAATTACGGCTTTGAATACGCCCAGGGACTTTTCAGTTTCCTCTTTGGCATCAACAGGATGGATCTCATCATGGCTGAAGGACTGGACATTGAAGGGGCGGATATCGAAGGCTTGCTTAAGGACGCCATGAATAGGGCAGAGGAGATCGCAAAAGAATGAACATACAGATAATATGCATCGGTAAATTAAAGGAAAAATACTGGACAGACGCTATAAAGGAATATTCCAAAAGACTTTCTCGCTTCTGCACCTTGGAGATCGTTGAACTCAAGGAGTCACTGCTTCCGGCTAACGCATCTCCTGCAGATGAGGAGAAGGTGAAGTTTGAAGAGGGCAAAGAGATCCTTAAGGCCATCAAGGACGGCACTTACGTCATAACCTTGGAGATCAAGGGAAAGTCTCTGAGTTCTGAAGAGCTGGCTCAGAAGATAGACGATCTGGGCATTATGGGAAGAAGCAATGTGGCCTTCGTCATAGGCGGAAGCCTTGGCCTGAGTCCTGAAGTGAGCAAGAGGTCAGACTTCAAACTGAGCTTTTCAAGGATGACCTTCCCACACCAGATGATGAGAGTCATACTTTTGGAACAGATATACAGAAGCTTCAAGATAAACAGGCATGAGGCCTACCACAAATAGGGAATGTCATAAACAGACTGCCTAATTCCGGTGGTCTGTTTTTTGTTGTTGAAATATAACAAAATATAATGTATAATTTGTTTATCAGTTTAAACTTTTAAAGTGCGGCGGTCGAATCGACATCTCTTTTATTACGCTGCGGAAAGGAAAAAGGTCAAAACTATGAAGAAATTACTGATTATACTCCTTTGCCTGGTAATGATATTTACCTTCACAGCCTGCGGGGGAGGAGATACGAATGAAGGCGGAGGAGATGAACCTCAGGGCGAAGTGATCTTCAACGTTGCAGTTAACACCGAGTATGATACTCTAAATCCTTATACCACAGAGATGCTTCTGGTATACGATTGGCTGGGATTCATGTATGATTCCCTCATCGGATACGATAAGGACTATAACGCTGTACCTAAAGTAGCTGAGAGCTGGGAGACCGACGAAAATGACTGGATCTTCCACTTAAGAAATGACGTATATTTCTCAGATGGAGAGCAGCTCACTTCAGCGGACGTCAAGTTCACCTATGAGACCATGGCGAACAGCTATCTCTATTCCATTAAGACCTATGGAATAGATTCCATCGATACACCGGACGATTTCACCGTAGTATTCCACTGCTCAGCAGGTAAGCCGGACATGCTGCTTCAGCAGATCCCCATCGTACCTGAACACATCTGGGGCGAGCAGGATGTACTGACCTATGAGACTACTGATATCGTAGGCTCCGGACCGTTTATCTACAGTGCAGAGAGATCCGGCCCGGGAACCACAGCTTTCGTAAAGAATGAGAACTACTGGGGAACTCCCGCAAATGTTGACGTTCTGGTATTCTCTCAGTATGATACATATGATACCATGGCTCAGGCTCTTGCCATCGGCGAAGTAGATGCCTGCTATGAACTGGATGCATCCGTTCAGTCCACCATCGATTCCAACGAGAGCATCGATGCCATCAAGGGCGAACAGCTGAGATTCGACTATATTGGATACAACCTTCTGGACGAACTTTTAGCTGATCAGACCATCAGATATGCTTTGGATTATTGCTTCGATGCCGATCAGGTTATCGAAATGGCATACTATGGACTGGGAAGACGTTCCTATGGTCCTGTAAACAATGACGGGTATGAATACATTCCCGACGATTCCATCAAGCGTGACTTCTCCATCGACAAGGCTAATGAGATACTCGATGAGGCAGGTATCAAGGATACCGACGGAGACGGGATCCGTGAGAAAGACGGAAAGAAGCTTTCCTTCGTGCTTACCACCGCTTCCGAGCGCTGGTCATGGCAGCAGGCTGCGGTCAACTCCGTCATTACAAACTGCGCTAAGGCAGGTATCGAGATCGTTTCTGAGACCATCGGCAAGATGGCTATGTGGGATAAGTGCGTTGACGGAAACGCTGACTTCGACATGTTCATGGACGGCTGGTCAGGAGACCCGGATCCTTGCTACATGATGAGTACCTTCATCTTCTACGGAGAAGGCGAGGGATATACCTGCGTAAGCTATAACAACGAAGAATTCGACAAGTACTACTATCTCGCAAGTGAGGAGAACGACCTTGACAAGCGTAAAGAATACGTACACGAGGCTTTGGATATCCTCTACAAGGATTGCATCTACACCTTCCAGGAATTCGGCGAGAACATCCAGGCTGTAAATTCCGCAAAGTGGACCGGATATGAGCCCACTTCAAGAGGAATCTTTGCAAACGACCTGAACTCCACATATGTAAACATCAAACCTGTAGGATGATGTAAATACAGGCAATTCGGATAACATTTAACAGTAAGCCGGGGCAGGTTTTGACCTGCCCCGATGTTTTAAACATTGATGCGACTACTAATTTAAGCAAAGGAGGGGAAAAGATTGGGCAAAAGAGTTCTAAAACGATTTCTGTCGGCTCTGGGCACGTCATTTTTTGTTATAATCTTCAATTTTTTCCTATTCAGGATCCTTCCGGGTGATCTGACCACGGTAATAGCCAGGTCAAACACATCTCCGGAGGTAAAACAAAGGCTCATAGAAGCATCCGGCCTGGACAAACCGCTGATGACGCAGTTCGGCATATACATCAAACAGTTGCTCCACGGCGACCTGGGCTCGGCTTTCTACATGTATGACAATTCTTCCAGCGTGCTTGAAGTCATCGTCGGAAGGATACCGAATACCGTAATACTGCTTCTGACAGCTGAGATCATCGCGATCATCATAGGAATGATAATAGGCACCATCTGTGCTCATAAGAGGGCTACTCCCTTGGATACCGGTCTTCTTTCGGGCTCACTTGTGCTGTATTCAATGCCTACCTTCTGGTTCGCTATGCTCCTGATCTTCATCTTTTGCGTGAACCTGAGATTATTCCCTACAGGCGGCATATACACAGCAGGAACTGCATATCACGGATGGATGCTGATAAAAGACTATCTGAAGCACATGGCGCTGCCGTCGCTGTGTATGGGATTTGCCATGGTGGGCTGCTATGCGGTGACCATGCGATCGACAATGATAGGTATCCTCACTGAGGATTATATACAGACTGCAAGAGCAAAAGGATTCAGCACCAGATATATTTTGCTGAAACACGCTATTCCAAACGCCATGCTTCCCATGGCAACCATCATCGCCATGAACATCGCTTTCATCTTAGGCGGTGCCATCCAGCTGGAGACCTTGTTCTCCTGGAAGGGGTTAGGGCAGCTCATGTACCTTGCTTTGGATAAGCGTGATTTTCCCATGCTTCAGGGTTGCTTCCTCATATCGACCCTGGCGGTCATATTGGCTAATTTCATAATGGATATACTCTACGGATTTATTGATCCGAGAGTAAAGGAATAGGAGGTGGAGAGATGTTCAGCGCAAACAGATCTGAAGAAAACATCAAAAGAAACCTCCGCAAGATAAAGACAAGAGATTTCTTCAAAAAACTCTGGGCTAACAAGATGGCAAGAACCGGCATAATCATCGTATGCTTCTTCATCCTCATGGCCATTATCGGGCCTATACTCATGCCGTTCAAGACCACGGATATAGCCACCACCAGAGACCTGGTATTCAATAAGCCTTCAGCAGAGCACTGGCTGGGCACGGACAACAACGGAAGAGACGTGCTGGCCTATCTGGTGAACGGCGCCAAAGCGTCCCTGATGGTAGGTATAATCGCTACCCTGATCTCCATGTGCGTAGGTACCATCATCGGCATCACCGCAGGTTACAGCGGTGGCTGGGTGGACAACCTGCTCATGAGAGTCACGGACTTCTTCATGGTACTTCCGTGGTTGCCATTCTGCATGGTTCTGGCTGCCATCCTGGGCACCAGCGTGTGGAACATAATACTTGTAATCGGCATTACCGGTTGGACGGGGACCGCTCGTGTCATAAGAGCTCAGACCCTGTCCGTCAAGGAACAGCAATATGTGGAGAGGACTCTGTCCCTTGGAGCAGGCAAGATCCACATCATGCTTAAACACATACTTCCCAACGTATTCCCGCTGGTATTCTCAGAATCCATTCTGATCATTTCGTCTTCCATCCTGACGGAGACCGCTCTGGCATTCCTGGGACTGGGAGATCCTACGAATCCCAGCTGGGGTACCATGCTCAACGATGCGTATTCCACAGGAGCTATGACCAACGGGGCCTGGTGGTATTTCATCACTCCGGGCGTCTGCGTAATCCTTGTGGCTTTGGGATTCACCCTCATGGGCTATGCCTTTGATGAGATCCTGAATCCTAAACTTCAGAAGAAATAGGAGGTGAGTGAAATGTTACTTGAAGTAAAAAATTTAAAAACATATTTTACCACCTCCAAGGGAGAAGCCAAGGCGGTAGATGACGTAAGCTTCAACCTGGAGCAGGGCGAATGCCTGGGTCTGGTTGGAGAATCCGGCTGCGGTAAGACCACCACAGCACTTTCCATCTGTCAGATGCTTCCCAAGGAAGGACGCATCGCAGGAGGAGAGATATATCTGGACGGCGTTAACTATGCGGATCTCAGCGAAAAGGAGATCAGCAAGCACCGCTGGGAGGACGTTTCCATCATCTTCCAGGGCGCCATGAACGCCTTCAATCCCGTAAAGAAAGTGGGTTGGCAGATCGCAGAAGCCTGCATGCTCCACGATGGCCTTAAGAAGGATGAAGCTTGGAAGAAGGCGGGGGATCTCTTCGAACTGGTGGGAATCCCCAGAGAGAGAGTCACCCAGTATCCTCACGAGTTTTCCGGCGGCATGAAACAGCGTGCCATGATCGCCATGGCTCTGGCCTGCAGCCCTAAGCTCATCATAGGTGACGAGCCTACAACGGCTCTGGACGTAATGATCCAGGCTCAGATACTGGAACTTCTGGAGAAACTCAGAAGAGAACTCAACATGGGAATGATACTGATCACCCATGACCTGTCCATCTTAGGCGAGACCTGCGACAGGATCGCCGTCATGTATGCCGGCAAGATCATGGAGATTGGAGATGTCAGGGACATCTTTGAAGATCCCAGACATCCCTACACGAAGAAATTAATCTCCTGTTTCCCGGACGTAAGAGGTGAGAGGGTGATACCCGATGGTATACCCGGCTATCCGCCAAGCTTGATCGATCCGCCGGAAGGCTGCAGATTCTGTCCGAGATGCGAATTTGCCACAGAAGCCTGCAGCACGACCTGTCCCGAATTGGTTCAGGTAGGGGAGAAACATTTCGTTGCCTGTCATAATATGGAGGAGGTGTAAGCATGGCTGAAAAGATGCTTGAAGTCAAAGACCTCAGGGTATCCTTTGAGGTGAAGAAGGGCTTAGCCGAGACCCTGATGGGCAAAAAAGAAACGATCAAGGCCGTGGACGGAGTGTCCTTTGAGATAGGAAGAGGAGAGATACTCTCCCTGGTAGGAGAGTCCGGATCCGGAAAGACCACTACGGGCAAAGCTATTTTGAGGCTGGCTCCGGTAACCGGAGGAAGCATCAAGTTCGAAGGCGAGGAGATCTCCGGCAAAAGCCAGAAGGAACTCCACGAATTCAGAAAGAAAGCCCAGATGATCTATCAGGATCCTTACCAGGCTTTGAATCCCAGACAGTACATCATAGATATCGTAGGCGAGCCTTTAGATGTTAACGATCTTTGCAAGACCACCGAAGAAAGACTCGAAAGGATCAAAAAAGCCCTTGAAAACGCCGGTTTGGTGCCTCCTGAGGACTATCTGTATCGCTATCCCTATGAACTTTCCGGAGGACAGAGGCAGAGGGTAGCCATAGCGGGCTCTCTCATAATGAATCCGGAGTTCATAGTAGCTGATGAACCCGTGTCCATGCTGGACGCTTCCATCAGGACCGGCATAATCAAACTCATGCTGGAGCAGAGGGATAAAATGGGCGTGGCTTATCTTTTTATCACCCATGACCTGTCCCTGGCCTGGCTCATATCCGACAGGATCGCCATCATGTATCTGGGTAAGATCATGGAGATGGGAACCGCTGATGAGATAATCAATCATGCGGAGCATCCCTATGCCAAGGCGCTGATCAACATCATGCCCATCCCTGGCAAGATGATAGACTCCGGAAGGGATATTTTGGAAGGGGAGACGCCTAATGCCGCTGTGGATATCAAAGGCTGCAAGTTCTGTGCGAGATGCCCCGTAAGACAGGCCATCTGCGAGACCGAAGAGCCTGAATTAAGGGAGATATCTCCGGGACATTTATGCGCCTGCCATTTTGTAAAATAAAGTGATTCAGGGAAATTGATGCTTTATGACGGATCATATATTTGAAAGAGTTTATGTGGAGACTCCGCTGGACACGGATAAGGATGGCAAGAGGGACAGGATAGCCTGCTATATCAGGCGCCCTCTGGGAGGTTCCGATAAGGAGAAGATCCCCGCCGTCATGGTGGCCAGTCCCTACTGCATGAGCTGTAACGAAGATCTCTATAAGCTCCACAGCGTGGACGGAGATCTCAGGATATATCCATCACAGAACATAACGGAAGATGAGATCACCTTCGACATGGACAAGGCTTTAGAAGGTGATCTTTGTCATACCTTTCAGGAAGCGGAGGACTGCAGGGAAGCTCTGCCTGTAACTGAAGAGGTGGAGATCGAAGGCGAGGAGGCCGTTCACAGACATCTTCTTGACAAAGGTTATGCGGTGATCTTTACAGGAGGCCTGGGTACCAAGGGCTCCGATGGCTTCACCCTGTCAGGTTCCGCCCAGGAGATAGTGGCCTTCAGATCCGTCATAGACTGGTTAAACGGAAGCGCCAGAGCCTTCACTGACCGTAAGGGCATGGTGGAGACCAAGGCCAACTGGTGCACGGGAAAAGTGGCCATGATGGGAAGATCCTATCTGGGCACCATGGCCATCGGCGTAGCAGCTTCAGCCCCTGAGGGCCTCATGACCATCATACCTGAAGCCGGCATCTCCAACTGGTACGAGTACTACCGCGAGAACGGTCTTGTCAGGCCCGCCCTGGACTGGCAGGGAGATGACATAGATCTTCTGTCCAAGTACTGCATGAGCAGGATGAAGGACGATGATTACGAAGAAATAAGCGCAAAATATGAAGAAGCCATAGCTCGGATCTTAGCCTCCTGTGACAGGGAATCCGGGAATTACAACAGCTTCTGGGACGAGAGGAATTATCTGAAACGCCTGGATAATTACAAGGGTTCCGCTCTCATCATCCAAGGCCTTAGGGACTTTAACGTGAAACCCTCTCAGACAGTCAATTTGTACAAAAAACTCCGATCCCAGGGTAACGAAACGGGCCTGATCCTACACCAGGGAATCCACGAGAGCATTTACTATCTCAAGGACAGCGGAACTTTAGAGATACTGGATAACTGGCTGGATCACTATCTTCTGGGAAAGGACGATGTGGAAGTCTTGACCGGAGTGAGAGTTGAGAGCAACCTGAATCAGAGCCATTGGTATGAAGAGAATGAATTCCCGCCTTCAACTGGTTCGCTCCTGGAATTTGAACTTGATGGTTCAAGGGTCGAGGGAGACATAAGGGAAGGCAGAGCATATATAAAGGACTGCATAGATGATACGGTCTATGACAGAAAACTTGATAATCGCAAAGAGTGGCTGGATCAGCTTGCAGAGCATGAGCAGGGAAGCAGGTATAAGCTCATGTTAAGCCGTGAAGCGGATGAAGACCTGCGAATCTCCGGAGTGCCTGAAGTGAGCTTTAAGGCATCTATTAAGGGAGGCGGCATCATCAGCGTGATGCTGGCTGATCTTGGAGAGGAGAGAAGACTCATTTCTGAGGAGCGGGAAGAAAAGGGTGAGATCTTCAGCTTCATGTTAGAGGAAGAACCATCTAAATATGAGGTGCTGACAAGAGCCCACATAAATGTGCAGAACCGCTCGGGAGTTTTTTGCAAAGAGGAGATCAAACCCGGGGAAATGTACGAACTGAACTTCGTCATGGAACCGGTGGATCATACAGTGAAGGCTGGCCACGAGATAGGGCTGATCATTTTCGGATCAGACGTGGAACAGACTTTGAGACCCTTTGAGGTCGCTAATATAGAGGTGGATCTTGGAAGCCTGGAGGTGAAAGTGCCTCTAGCTGAAAAGGTCTGACTTAGTGAAAAGGAGGCCAGATAATATGGCAAAGGTTGAATCAAGAAAAAAACGCGTAATGCCCAGAGATGTTTTCCCTTACAAGTGGGATGTCATAGAGAACGAGTGGGTCACCATGTCCGATGGATGCAGGCTGTCTGCCAGGATCTGGAGACCTCAGACGGATGAGCCGCTGCCGGCCATCTTTGAGACACAGCCCTACAGAAAGCGCGACGGCATGAGGGGAAGAGATGAACCCATGTATGGATTTTTTGCGGGAATGGGCTACAACGTGGTCAGGGTGGACATGAGAGGAGCCGGAGAGTCCGACGGCTGCTTCTACGATGAGTATCTCAAGCAGGAGCAGGACGACGCCATCGACGCCATCAACTGGATCGCCTCCCAGCCCTGGTGCGACGGAAACGTAGGCATGATGGGCAAGTCCTGGAGCGGTTTCAACTCCCTTCAGGTGGCGGCCAGAAGGCCGGAGCCCTTGAAGGCCATAATCTGCGTGGGCTTCGTGGATGACAGATACATCCAGGACATTCACTACAAGGGCGGCTGCCTTTTGAACGATAATTTCTGGTGGGGCAACATCATGGAAGCATACATGTGCCGTCCCATCGATAAGGATATAAAGCCGGACACCTGGTATGAGGAGTCCCTGAAGAGGCTTGAAGAGATGCCTCTCTGGCCGGCACTTTGGCTGGAGCACCAGGTGAAGGACGATTACTGGAGACACGGATCCGTAAACGTGAACTATGACGATATCCAGGTGCCGGTATTTGCGCTGGATGGCTGGGCGGATTCCTATACCAATAGCGTGCTGACCCTCATGGAGGGGCTGAAGGTGCCCAGAAAAGCCATGATAGGGCCTTGGGCTCACGTCTTTGCTCACGATGGAGCGCCTCAGCCCGCTATAGACTTCCTGGGTGAAGCTACCAGGTGGTGGGACAAGTGGCTAAAGGGCAGAGACAATGACTGCCTGAATTGCCCAATGGTTCAGGTCTGGCTGGAGGACAGCATGAGGCCCGAAACGGTGCATCCGGTTTCCTATGGACGCTGGGTAGGCCTGGATTCCTGGCCATCCATAGACGTGGCCAGGAAACCCATGGGACTCACCTACGGCAGGATATTGAGGGATGTGATCAGGGGTCGTCAGCCTGAGATTGCGGATCTATCTACGCTTCCAAATCACGGCCTTTTGGCCAACGAGTGGATGGGCGCCGGAGTTCCCGGCGAAAGCCCTGCGGACACCAGAGTGGATGACGGAATGGCCATGGTCTTCGATAGCGATGTGCTGGATGAAGACCTGGAGATCCTGGGCTATCCCACCTTTGAGGTGGAGTTCACTTGCGATAAGCCTAAAGCCTTCCTCTTCGCTCAGATTTCGGATGTTTTCCCGGATGGAGCCTCCACCAGAGTCTCCTACGGACTCATGAATCTGACCCACCTGGAGGGCCACGATAAGGTGAACCTTCTCGAGCCCGGAAAAAAATATAAGGCCAAGGTGGAACTTGACGTCTGCGGTCATAATTTCCCCAAGGGGCACCGCATCCGCCTGTCCTTAGCCAATTCCTACTGGCCCATGATCTGGCCAAGCCCTGAGCTGGCAACTCTCAAACTGGATCTGAGCACAGCAAGTCTGGACCTTCCTGTATTCATGGGAAGGGATTGCCGGGGACCTATGCCTGAAGCCAGATGCGCTCCGCTTACGCCCATAACGGTGCTTTCTGAGGGTCATGTGGACAGGGAGATCACCTATGATCTGGTAAATGACACCTGGACTTCCATTACAGACGGAGTAGGAGGAGTATTCGGAGAGGGAGTTTATCGTTTCGACGATATCGGAACCGTGGTGGAGCATAACTTAAGAAGAGAGCTCACCTTATCAAACAGAGATCCTCTGAGCGCTAAGTACCGCATAGTTCAGAAGATGAGAAACGGCCGCCCTGGCTGGCTCATTGACTGCGATATAGACCTGGTACAGACTTCCGACATGGAAAACTTCTACATCACGGGTACAATGAAGGCCAGAATAAACGACGAAGATGTCTTTGAAAAGGAATTCGACTATAAGGTTGAGAGAAACGGTATATGATAGTTTTGCAATATAAAATGGGTATGTCCTGGTGGCATACCCATTTTTTGCGCATTTTTAAGTTTACAGGCCGTAGACCTCGGTCATCTTCTTTGTGAGATAGTCGATGAAGTACTTCGTATCGAACTTACCGCAGGCCTTCTCGAAAAGATCCTTGGGCTTGTAGTAGCAGGCGTACTGGTGGATGTGTTCCTTGAGCCAGCCTGTGATCCAGCTGAGATCGCCTTCAGCCACCTGATCCCAGAGGTCGGGCTTCTCCTGAAGCATGGTGTGGAGCATCTGTGCGCCGTAGGCGGAACCCAGAGCGTAGGTAGGGAAGTAGCCGATGGTAGTTCCTGCCCAGTGGGAATCCTGGAGGATGCCCTTGGCATCGTTCTCGGGGGTGACTCCAAGGTATTCCCTGTAGAGTCTGTTCCATTCAGCAGGAGCGTCCTTGACCTCAAGAGTGCCGGCGATCAGCTGCTTTTCGATCTCATATCTTACGAGGATGTGAAGGGCATAGGTGAGCTCGTCAGCCGCGATCCTGATGGGGCCTGCCTCGGAGCGGTTAACTGCCTTCCAAAACTCTTCATGGCTAACGTCCTTGAGTTGCTCAGGGAAGTATTTCTTTGCAGCTTCCAGCAGAGGGCCTGTGAAGGCAAAGGATCTTCCGATTATATTCTCATAAAATCTTGACTGGGATTCGTGCACGCCCATGGAGACACCACCCTGGAAGACGGTGAAGTTATACTTGTCATCGCAGTTCATCTCGTACATGGAATGTCCGCCCTCGTGAAGGATGGAGAACATGTTGTCCGCGAAATCGTGCTCATAGTAGTGAGTGGTGAGGCGGATATCGCTGTTGTTGAAATTTTCGGTGAAGGGATGCTCGACCTCACCCAGGGTGACCTTGTCCATATCGAGACCCATCATGTGGCAGATCTCTTTGGTGAATTCGCGCTGGGCTTCAACGGGGAAGGTTCCTTCGATACAGGACTTGCTCACCTGAGGAGCCTCGGATACGCGCTTGATGAGAGGCACCAGACCTTCTCTAAGATCAGCAAAAAACTTGTCGCAGAACTCCATGTCCAGGCCTTCTTCGTACAGGTCCAGAAGGGCGTCATAGGGCTTCTTCTCCGGAGCCAGCCAGCCTGCCAGCTTGCGGTTATATTCTACGATCTTTTCCAGATAAGGCTCGAAGATGCTGTAATCGGAAGCTTCCTTGGCCTTTTTCCAGTAATAGGTGGCCTCATCCTGAAGGACGATGGCTTTAAGATATTCATCCTTAGGTACCTTAGCGATGGAATCCAGCTGCTTCTTGGAAAGATCGATCTCCCTCTGCTCGTCGGGGCCGAATTCATCCTTGTGAGCTGTGAGGGTATCTACGGCTTTTATGAGCTCGGGATCTGTCATCATACCGTACTCGATATCTCCAAGGAAGGAGAGGGTGCGGCCTCTGCCTTCAACGGACTTCTCAGGAGCAACGGTCTCGGCATCATAGAACATGATGCCCATGGCATGGTGGAAGGCTACGCCTGCCTGTGCCGCCTTGCGCATTATTTCAAATTCTTTTTCAAAACTCATGATCTGTTCCTTTCGTAATAAAATAAAGTACGAGCCTATTCTATACCATTATTTCTCAAAAGTAAATGATTGCGGAAAGTTGTTTTTTGCGGGTCTAGATGATAGAATGATTGTAATAAACTAAAAGGAGAAGACTAAATGACTGTAAGGATCCGGAGATGTTGCATTATCATAGCTTGCATATGCGTGTTACTTGCGCTGAGCGTTTTTTGCGACCTCCAGGGCAGCAGGGCATATGCTGCGTCAAGCGGGAGAATCGCATCTGTGACTAATACCGCCAGTGGAATACAGGTCAAATGGGCTAAGGATTCATCAAGGACCGGCTATTACATTTATCGTAAAGTCGGATCTGGCAATTGGTACAAGGTGCACACGGTCAACAGGAATTCCATAACCAGCTGGACCGATAAAAAGACTAAAAATGGCAAGAAATACAGTTATAGAGTTAGAGGCTTCAGAGGCAGCTCTATTTCAAAAAATACGGTCTCCAAGACCATATACAGATTGACCAGGCCTAAAGTCAAGGAACTTAAGACCAGTACCGCCAAGAGCCTGGAGATCACATCGACCTTGAATTCAGAAGCCACGGGCTTTCAAATCAGATATTCTAGGTCTCCGTCCTTTAAATCCAATAACACCGTTAACATCACGGGAACAAGAGCCAAGAAAACTCTTGAAAATCTGTCCTGCGACACTTACTATGTTAAGATCAGATCGTATAAGAAAGTTAAGAGCATCAAGTATTACAGCGACTGGTCAGATGTGGGGTCCAAGTGGGTCTATAGATATGTGTATACCACCAATCAGTGGACCAGCCTTAATAAAGGTATGAAATACGGAGAAGATGACGCTGTAAGAGTATGGTATAGAACCAAACTCATAGATTTGGGAGTGGCCAAGACCACTTCCTCAGGGGATTGGCGCAAACTAAAATATCAGGGAAAAGCTTATTATATCTGGGTGACCAAGGACAGCCCTAAGGTCACCGCCAAGACTCCTAAGACTAACTATTCCAGCACATATAAATATCGGAATAAGGTTATAAAAAAAGCGCTCAGCATATACAATAACTGGAAGACCAAGTATGACCACACTGGCGTTGCAGATAACGATGTCGTGGATGAAAACGGGCGCCATGCCTTTGACTGTTCTGGATTCACAGCCTATGTGTTAAACTCCGTCATGCAGGAATATTGTCCTGCATATCGAATCACCAGAGGTATCAAAGCACAAGCGGAGATAGATGTTATAATCAACGAAGGATTTCCACAGGAACTCAAGACTATAACCGTATGCAAAAAACTCAATTTCGATAAGCTTTCACCCGGCGATTTGATCTATTTCAACACCGATGATGATGAATACGCTGATCATGTAGGAATCTACCTTGGAAATAAGGAATTCATACACAGCACCGCTAACTATATAAGAAACCCCAAGGATTATCTTGAAGACGGCAAGGCTACCGGAGGTGTATGCATTTCCCCTTTGGGCGAACAGTATTCAAACGACTTTATGGTTGCTAAGCGATTCGTGCCGGATGACACGAGCAATCTTAAGATCAATAAGAAACTAGTGGCTATCAAAAAGATTGGAAAGATCTATTCAGATTATAAATGCAATGAGTCATTGGCCATAGAAGGGGAGAGCATAGCAAAAGATGAAGTAGTTACCTTGCTCTATACTAAAAAGGTGGAGAACACAGGGAATCCCTATGTGACAGGTTATATCAAATACGGCGACAAAAAATACGGATGGATCTATCAGTACGATACCAAATTTGAGGATTATGTAGAGCCACCAGAAGACCCTGAAGAGCCGGAGGAACCTTAGAATTGACTTGACAAAAGACGAATAAATAGTAGAATTATTAATTGAAAAAGGTCTGGAGTAAACCCTTCAGACCTATATGCAGGAGTAGTACATCGGTAGTACACGAGCTTCCCAAGCTTGGAAGGCGGGTTCGACTCCCGTCTCTTGCTCCAGAAAAAAGACATCTGCGTAAGCTGATGTCTTTTTTTAAAAATATTATGACAAGAGATGAATATTGTAGTATAATATATGCATAAATTAGTGTAAAAATGATTACTTGGAGGTACCACATGTATTTTCCTTACTATATGGATTGGAGCTATTTTATCCTTATACCTGCCATTGTTTTGACCTTCTGGGCTCAGGCCAAGGTAAAGGGTAATTTCAGCAGATATTCACAGATAAGATGTGCCAGAGGTTATACCGGAGCTGACGCTGCCCGTAAGATGCTGAATGCCAACGGACTGGATGAAGTTCAGATCTATGCTGTGCAAGGGACCCTTACGGATCACTTCGACCCGAGAAACAACTCTGTAAATCTTTCGGAGCCTGTAGTGGATGAGAAGTCTATCTCAGCCATCGCTGTAGCCTGCCATGAATGCGGTCATGCCATCCAGCATGCCGAAGGCTATGCGCTCCTCAACTTCAGAGATAAGCTCGTGCCGGTGGTCAATCTCACCTCAGGTTTCAGCTGGCCCATGGCCATAATCGGAATCATTCTTTTGGGTTCTGGTTATGCTATCGGAGATACGCTGTTCACTATCGGAGTATTACTCTTCGGCCTTGTGGTGCTTTTCCACCTGGTGACGCTTCCTGTGGAGATCAATGCTTCCAACCGCGCTTTGAAGCAGATGATCGATCTTGGCATAGTGGATCAGGACGAACAGGCCGCTGCCAAGAAGGTGCTGGGAGCTGCTGCCATGACCTATGTGGCTGCTCTTGCTACAGCTCTTGCCAACATGCTTAGACTTCTTGCGATCAGAGGAAGAAGAAGTTAATGTATTAGTATGCCTGCGGCACGTCCGCAGGCTTATTATATTGGAAACGAATTTTAGGAGGGACTATATGAAAAGTTTAGCAGTTATAACCAAGAGGAGCATGATCCTCAGCTTATGCATTTTGATCGTATGCTGCTTCTGCTTCACGCCCGTGACAGCCAGCGCTTATGATGGAGCAGATAGTTCTGATGCTGAGAAAGCTATAGAAAAAATCGCAGTGGATCAAGGCCTGTCTTCAATCAGTGGCTCTGCAGAGAGCTTGAAGTCTTTTGAGACCCTTGATGATGGCACGGGACAAGATGGGGATACACCGAAGGACCCAGTAGACGACCAGGGTATAGAAATCAAAAACTTCACCTACGATAGGACTAGCGGTGGAAGTATCGTATTCGACTATGAAGCCGTGATACCAGAGGGCACGGACTATAATTGTATGGATCTCGTATATGAGTATAATGGAACTACGGGAACTGAAAGTTACGTTAACAACGATGATGAAAATGAAGCTTGGTTTTTCATGAACTTTTTGGTTGGAAGCGCAATGGAAAATGGAGCTGCGGAAGATGTTACTAAAGATAAAGAATTTGATGTAACTTTTACATTATATGCAGTTAACAATAACCATGAAACGCTGGCAGTATCGGATCCTATAACTGTTAATGTCAAAGTGTTTGATATTAAGGAAATTTATGTTGGTGGAATAACACTTCCTGACCAGCTGACCATTACAAATGGCACCTATGTCAATAAACAATTGACTGGGCAATACAGCTATTCATGGAGCGCTAATGATTCAGAAGCCAGTTCCTCTCAAATATCGGTAGCTATAGGTGAGGTTACCTCAGTAACGAGCAGTTCACCCAAAGTTATCAAGGTCGAGGAAGAATCATACGGTTACCATCTGAATCCGCTTAAGAAGGGATCTTCAAAGATAACGGTTAAGTATACTTTAAAAGGTAAGAGCGAGACTTTAGCAAAAACCATCAAGGTGGCTGACAGATATCTGAATCTCCAATATAGACAGAACGGCAAACTGAACTACAGCGATATGCCTTCTGGAACCTCAACCAAGTTCACCTTTAATGCTCATCTGTACGTATATAATTCCACAAAGAATGAATTTGAATTCAAGGGAGACGTTACCGACTATGTGACCTTTAAGGTACCTAAAGTAACTGTATATAATTATGAGAATGGAACTTCATCTGTCACAACTAAAGTCACGGGTAGCTTCAGCGGAAATGTTTTGACCGTCAAAGCGAATAAGAGTATCCCTACAGGGGAATATAACATTGGGGTCAAGGCGACCTATGGAGATGCTATAAACACTAATGGCTTATATATGTACATGAGCCCTGAACTTAACAGAATTCTCATAAATGATGATTTCTACTTCCCTATGAAGGGTAACACATCAACCTTTGATCCTACTTATGTGCACTACTCCAAGGGCACTAAGAAGGAGATTAAGATAACTAAAGCTGTCGTATATAACAGCAACTGCACTATAAAGGATAAGTCGGGAAGTACCGTAAAGGACGGAGCTGAAATAAAAGCAACCAAGTTCCCCATCACCGTAAAGGCCAAGACAGATGATGCATATTTCAGAGTCGAAATGTATACGAGCGATACGGATTATGCATATGTTTGGTATAACAACCGCAACATGCTTTCAGTCTTTGATGTGAAGCTGTCCAGCACATCGAAGACCTATACAGGCAGTGCGTTTAAACCGACTGTGACCCTGAAATACGCAGGCAAAACAGTTTCTAATACTGGTTACAAGGTCACTTATATGAATAATAAGAATGTAGGCAGCGCTACCGTAAAGATCCAGGATAAGAACAATGAAAGCTCGTACAGATACGTTACCTTCAAGATCAATCCCAAGAAGCCTACCATCAAGACTCCGGCGGCATTGACCAAGGGCTTGACAGCTAAGTGGGCAGCTATGAACACCAAGATGAGCACTGAAAGGATCACAGGCTACCAGGTACAGATAGCTACCAACAAGGGCTTCACAAAGAACAAGAAATCCGTCAAAGTAGCCGGCTACAGCAAAGTATCCAAAAAGTTTACCGGTCTCAAAGCTAAGACCACATATTATGTAAGAGTGCGCACTTACAAGAAGATAGGAAGGACCACCTACTATTCACCTTGGAGCGCAGTAAAGTATGTGAAGACTAAGTAATGTAAAGACTAAAAAAGGGGCTGTCTCATTGTGAGATAGCCCCCTTTTTTGATGTATCGATCAAAATGAAGAGTTTTATCCTAGGTACGGCCTAAAAGGACAATAAATCGTAAGTGGGCCGTGTGGATTTTTTTGGTGACGGCCTAAAGTGCTGAAATCGAGGTGTAAGGCCGTGGGATCTGAAGGCAGCTTTAAAAGGGAAATTGTCAACATAAGGCAAAAAACTCTCTTTAGGATTGTTTCGCACAGTGAAAATCCATTAAAGGGAGTTTTTTGAATGGGAAAAGCAAAACACGGCCTTAAATTACAGTGAGATCCTTAGTCTGCAAAAAACAAATGACGGCCTAGGATTATGGAAACAAGGATTTAGGCCGTGCGAGTTTTTTGCATGACGGCCTAAATCTCAAGAATCACAAGATTAGGCCGTATCACCATACTTATTACCAAATTAAAGGAGCCATCTCATTGTGAGACAGCCCCTTTTAATATGCTGTTTAATTTGTCGTATTAGTCGTCAAAGTTAGGTGCTACGGTGTAGAGAAGGTACAGGGTCTCGCCTTCAGCAAGTACATGCTCTTCGAAGAAGCCCGTGATCTGATTCTTGTTCTCATCAGCCATCATCCAGAGAACACCATCATCCATGAGAGCGGTGTGTCCATCGATGGTCTCAACCATAAACTTTGAGAAGTTATCATCATCGATGAGGCCTGCATCGTGAAGTGCATCTCTTAAATTCTTGCCGGCTTCAAGTTCATAGGTATATTCCGCGCCGTCTTCGTCTACAAGGATTACTGTAGCTACGCCAGCAGCTTCGCCGTTTCCTTCATCTGAGGTTCCTTCGTTTGAGCCACCGCAAGCAGTGAGCATTCCGAGAACCATTACCATAATAACCAATACTGAAAGGATCTTGACTAAACTCTTTTTCATTTTCTATTACTCCTTATTAATCAGCGATACGTATCTGTTGGGTCTATTATATATTTTGCTGCTGGTCAAGTCAATAAAATTTTCTCAAAAATTCCCAATAATTCGTTGACACTTGGATAAAAAAGGCGTATATTTAAGAAAAATAAGAAATTATTCTCAAAAACGCTAATGCGATTAAGATGGAAAAGAGGCTTACCATGAACGACAAACTGGAAGCATACAAAGGATTGATATCATTTCTCGGGAAAGCACTTCCTGGTGAATTTGATGCGATCCTTTTTGATTTAACCGAGAAAGGTTATCCCGCAGTCGAAAAGTCTGACTGGGGACGCAGGAATGAAAAGGAAGTGAAAAAGCTTCTTCAGAATTTGATCAAGGAAGGCGCTGCTTTAGATGAAAGTGTTTTCGGAAGAGTGATACCCACGTCAGAACAGAAGCTCGAGAAGGTATCTTTCTACTTCATAAAAGAAAGCGGCAAAGCTATCGGAGCTTTAGCTCTCAGTATGGAGCTGGATACATACCTCAAGTTTAGTTCTTTTCTTTCAGACAGATTGGGCATAGTCGGAAATGACGGCGTGACTCCCATAAATATGAACAGTTACATGCAAAGGGAGAGAGTCCTGACAGACTTGGATGAAATAGATGATGTGGTAAAGGAATTCTGCCCGGATCCATCAGAGCTCACACCCAAGGAGCGCAAAGAACTCTTCTTGGACATCTATGACACTGGCATCTTCCGCATAAAGGGAGCTATTCCCAAGGTTGCTGAGGCCATGGGAATTTCAGAGCAGACCGTATATCGTTATCTTTCGGAAATCAAGAAAGCGCGCAGATAATCAGATCGGAGTCAGACGTGAAAGCAGAAAAAGCCATTAAAACAAATGCGGCGAATCAGGTGAAGAACCGGGGCATATGGAAACGATTCGCCCATACAATTAAAGAAGCGAATATTCCTAAGGGATTTCTGGCATTCTATATTATCCTTACCATAGTGGAAGGGCAGATACTGGTAAGAATACCGGAAGTCAACGGAAACTTTTTTGCGGGGGATGTGAGTACGTCCACAGTAGCTATGTTTATAGGTCTTGAACTGGTGAATACGTTGGTAGCCCAGTTCGTACTCTACATAAATCACATCCTCAGATACAAGATGAACAGAAATCTGAGGAACTCCCTCTGGGGCAAAATATTAAGGCTCAAACCCAGCTACTACGACAAGGTTTCGTCGAGTTCCCTCATAAGCCGTATCTCTGTGGATTCGGACGGCATCAACACCTTCGTTATCGATGTAGTTCTTGAGCTCTTCATACAGACCTACTATAACATTCTTTTCATAAGAGAGATGAACAAGATCAGTAAGGACGTAGGCTTCATGCTGCTCGGATTCGTTCCCTTGGTTTTCCTGATCGCTTTCATCGTAGGTCGTCTGAACCTTAAGTTCCAGAGCAACATGAAGTACAAGCTCTCAGACCTTACAAACTATCTGAGCGAGATCATCTCAGTTCTGCCGCTTCTTAAAGCCATGAACCGTCAGGGCTATGAGTCAAGGCGAGGCAAACAGGCTATTGATGAGTTTTATAAATCCAACAGAAACGTCATCGGACTTGATCTCGGAAGAGAGATAGTGGGAACACTGCAGGGCATGGGACCTGAACTTGTGATCATCCTTATCGGCATCAAATACCTTAATAATGGCACCTTTGATGCTGCTGCCTGGTATACCTTCTACCTTTATGCAGGCACCTTCATTTCCTTCTGTTCAACCCTTGCGGGCATGTGGGAACAGGCCAAGTCCGTTCAGGGACAGCTGAACAAGGTATCCGATGTGCTCTTTGAGGAAGAGGAAGCCTTGGGATCCTATGTGGATTCCATCGTAGAGTCCGGCGATATCATCTTCGATCACGTTGACTTCGGCTATGAAGAGAAACTTGTCTTAAAAGATGCTTGTTTCACCATACCCAGTCATAAGAACACTGCTCTTGTGGGCTTAAGCGGCGCAGGTAAATCCACCATTGTCAAGCTGGTGGAAAGAATGTACGCCGTGAATTCCGGAAGGATCCTCATGGGCGGCCGTGACATAAGTGAATATGGTATCAAGGACTGGAGAAAGGGCATCGAGTATGTCAGCCAGTCTACTCCGTTACTTTCCGGCAGCATCAGGGATAATGTGACCTACGGAATCAAACGCGATGTTACGGATACTGAGATCATGGAAGCCTTCAGGGCTGTCAAATTCGACGAGTTCGTAGAGAGCAGCGAGGATGGACTCAGCAGGGAAGTAGGTCAGTTTGGTGAGGAACTGTCCGGAGGTCAGAGACAAAAAATCTCCGTGGCAAGGGCGATGCTCTCCGACGCGGATATCCTCATACTGGATGAGCCTACGGCAAGCCTTGATATCATATCTACCAATGAGATCATGCACGCCATCGATTCACTGAAGGGCAAACGCACGGTCATCATGATAACTCACGACTCAAAACTCATCGGAAGCGCAGATCACATAATCGCTCTTGAGGGCGATCACAGGATAACTGAAGGTACTCCCGAAGAGATGATGAAGATAAGCGAATTCGTTTGGGAACTCGCAGGAAAAGGAGGTGAGGCAGATGTCTAAGATAGATAAAGCTGCCAAAGCTTCTTTGAGAAGCGAGAGAAGAGAATCCTGGAGACGTCTCTTCAAAATATATACAAAGATAAAGATCCCTTGGCTTTGGATGATCCTTGTAGCGGCCTTAAGCTTTGCCTACAAGGAGGTTCAGGTGCTGGTGGTGCCTTACCAGACAAAGATCATGACCGGCGCTATTACAGACCATGGATTCCTGGCAGGTTTCCTGGTCCTGACCTTTGCAGCTGCCGCGGTGGAAGCTGTTCAGGGGGCTGTCAATGAGCTTACTGCCATAATGACTGCCAGAAACGCCAGAAGATCCATATGGACGAAGCTCCTGCTTCTTCCCATGAAGTTCTTCAGAAACAAAGATCCTCAGGAGTATATCTCCAGGATCACCCAGGATACCAGCGGACTCTTTGCAGCCCTGGCTATCCTCATAAATCTGGCATCCCTGATCTTTGCTGTAGTCGAGGCTTTCAGGAGAATGTATGCTACGTATAATACTCTGGCGCTCATCATGCTTTCAGGCATCCCCATCATGATCCTGGGAGCCTGGATCACCGGTAAGTTCCAGTATAAGATCATTCACATACAGAACACCGCTATGGCTAAGATGACGGGATTCTTTGCGGAGAGGCTGCCAAGCCTCATGCACATCAAGACTTCCAACATGGAAGACGAAGAGTATCTCAAGGGCATCGAGGCCAACAACGCCAGATATAAGGCTGAGTGCAGAATGGAGATCTATCAGATACTCATGGGGCCTATCGGAAGTTTTGCACAGACCTTCAACCAGGTGGTGCTGCTTATAGTAGCATCGGCTCTGGTGAGACAGGGCACCATGGAGATGTATCAGCTGGTGAACCTGTACAACTACTACTTGCTTTTCATGGGTAATTCCTTCCTCATCATGTCCATGTGGCAGATGCTTAAGATGTCTCACGGAGCTTCTGAGGTAGTAGGACAGATCCTGGATGCTGAACCTGAAAGACTTGAAGAGGGTGAGCCCATGGGAGATAAGGTTGAAGACATTACCTTCGATCATATAGCTTTCTCATATGATGGTAAGACTCCGGTATTGAGAGACGCAAGCTTCACCATACCGAAGGGCAAAAAGACCGTAATAGTCGGTGAAAACGGCTGCGGTAAGTCGACTTCCATCAAGCTTCTTGAAGGCTTTGAAGAGCCTGATTCCGGAACCATCAGCATCGGTGGCCGCAATGTGAAGGACATCAGCCTTAAGGAACTGAGAGACAAGGTAGGATACCTCTTCCAGGGTAACCAGATAGTGAAGGGTACCATAGAAGAGAACATCAGATACGGTATCGACCGCGATTGCACCGAAGAGGAGATCGTGGAAGCTGCTAAAGCTGCTAAAGCTTATGACTTCATCAATGAAAAGGATGAGGGTTTCAGGTCTGAGATCAGCCGTTTCGACAATAAGGTCTCCGGCGGAGAAATGCAGCGAATCGCTGTGGCCAGAATGATCCTTAAGGATCCGGACTATCTCATCATGGATGAGGCAACTTCCGGTATAGACTTGATCAGTGCGAGAGCTGTAAATGACAGCGTATCTCAGATGATGAAAGATAAGACCATAGTCGCCGTAAGCCATGACTTCGAGGAAATAAAGAAGGCTGACCACATAGTCGTCCTTAACAAGGGGTGTGTGGAAGCCGAAGGCGATTACAATACAGTATATAATAACAGCGAGCTGTTCAGACAGTTTGCGGAGTGAGTTTTTTGCAGATAAAGGAGATATAATAATGATTTCAGTAGCAACCAATGAAACCTATGATGAACTTGTAAATGAAGGATTCAGCATCGTGGACTTTTATTCAACAACCTGTGTGCCTTGTAAGATGTTTTCAAAGATCCTGGAGGATCTGACCCTGGACTTTCCCTTCGTGAACATCGTGAAGGTGAACGTAAGCGATCATCCCGCTCTCGGATTAAGACATGAGATCGAGGCAGTTCCTACCGTGCTTTTCGTAAAGGACGGAGAAGAGAAGGAAAAGGTCGTAGGCCTCATGGACGAAGAAGAAGTTATCGAGAAGATCCAGCAGTATTATTATGAGTAGGTGAGAACATGGCAGAAACATTAAGTTTAAGATCAAAGGCTGTTAAGGTATTCGATTACAAGAACCTTGACTTAAGTGAATACATTCCTGAATTTGCTCCTGATGAAGAGGCACTTAAAAAGGATATGGACCGCATGCTCAAGGCTTTCGGTATGAAGATCGAAGGAGAGTCCGTGGAAGCAGGCGACATGGCAGTTATCACCTGCACTTCAGAAACTCCTAAGTTCAACAAGAAGGGAATTACAGTCATCGTTGGTAAGGGATATTTCAGCAAAGAACTGGAAGAGAAACTCATCGGCGTTAAAAAGGGTGAAAACTTCTCCCTTGAGGCGGACGGTGCCTTGGTGAATGGCACCGTGGACAGGATCGTAAGGCCTGTAGTACCTGAGATGACTGATGAGAGCATAGCCAAACTCGGCATTGAAGGCGTAAGTTCAGTAAAGGATCTTAAGGCATTTTGCGTAGACAAGCAGATCGAAAAGCTCCTTGATGATATCGAAGAAGCAGATATGGCATCAGCATATCTATGGCAGAAGCTCAGTGAAGAGTCCGTCTTTGAACTGGATGAAGAGGAACTGAAGAAAGCGGACGAGGAAGCTGCTATCAAGGAAAAGGAACTGGAAGCTCAGAAGGTGGTCTTCGAGACTGAAGAGGAGAGAATAAAGTTCGAGAAGGAATATGAAGAGGAGTACGGTGAGCCCTACAGCGAGGTGGACTTTGGTGAGTTTACCAAAAATATGTACCGCATGGAACTCCAGCTGGCTGCCCTGGGCTATGAAGAAGCTTTAAAGCAGGGAACGGCGGCAACCTATGAGGAGTACGAAAACTATATAGATAGTATTAAGAACTATTATCCGAACCTTACCATGGAGGAAATGAAAGTTCAATTTCCTGTAGAAAAATACATCAAAGAGCGATATAATGATATTATCTGCAAGGAACTGGACGACTACGTCCTTTCTGAATTCAAAAAGAAGATGAATCCATATAGGTAATAAAGGAGGCAAAATGGCTTACGACGTATGCATTATAGGAACAGGCCCCGCAGGGCTTTCAGCCGCCATCAATTTCAAACTTCATAATAAGAGCGTCATCTGGTTCGGATCAAAGGATATGAGCCTTAAGGTCCAGAAATCCGAGAAGATCGCCAACTATCCCGGCGTTCCCTATGTGTCAGGACCGGAACTAAATGCTAAGTTCATGGCTCAGGCAGAGGAAATGGGACTGGAGATCACGGACAAGATGGTCACCAATATTTCAGCCATGAGAAAGGGTTTCATGGTCCTGGCTGACAATGAAATCTACGAAGCTAAAGCATTACTTCTTGCCATAGGAGCATTCACAGCCAAGCCGCTACCCGGTGAGGCTGAATATCTCGGCCGCGGAGTAAGCTACTGCGCAACCTGCGACGGTTTCCTCTACAAGGGAAAGACCATCGCCGTTCACTGCGGAGCTGAAAAGTATGAACATGAGGTGGAATATCTGGCAGAGATTGCAGACAAGGTATATCTTTCTTCAGGTTATAAGGGATCTAAAGTAGATCTACCTAACGTGGAGCATCTGCCGGCACAGCTTGGCAAGGTAAATGGCGAGATGAAGGTCACGGGAATCGAGACCGTGAAGGGTGAGGCCCACGATGTGGACGGAGTATTCATTTTAAGAACTGCTGTCGCACCTACGACTCTCATGAACGGACTGGAGATGGACGGACCGCACATCATCGTTGACCGCGAAATGAAGACCAATAAGAAGGGTTGCTACGCTGCAGGAGACTGCACAGGAAGACCCTACCAGATCACCAAGGCCGTGGGCGAAGGCAATATAGCAGCTCACAGCATCATAGAATATTTGGCTGAACTGGATAAACAGTGAATATGTGAGCCGCCTCTTATGAGGGCGGCTTACTCTGCATTTTTCAGAAGGAATATGAAAAACTATGGATAGAAACGATCCGAGATATGAAAAATATACAAAGATCCTAAAAGAGGAACTTAAACCTGCCATGGGCTGCACAGAGCCCATCGCTCTGGCCTATGCAGCAGCTAAGGCGAGAGCAGTGCTGGGAGCTATGCCTGAGCGCATTAAGGTAGAAGTAAGCGGAAATATAATCAAAAACGTGAAGAGCGTCATCGTGCCCCACACCGGAGGCCTTCGCGGCATTCCTGCCGCAGTGGCTGCGGGAGCTTTTGCGGGTGATGAAGAAGCTGAGCTGGAAGTGCTTTCTCATGTCACCGAGGAGCAGATAGCGGGAATGGAAGGCTACCTGCAAAACACTCCCATAGAGGTCATCTATGCTGAAACCAGACACATCTTCGATATAATGATCACAGCTTATGCTAAAGACGATTTTTCCTTTGTAAGGATCGTGGATTATCATACGAACATTGTGACCGTAGCCAGAAACGAGGACTACCTGGTGGATAAAGAGATCAGCTCATCTTCTGATGATGAAGGCCTGACAGATCGTTCATTCATGACCATCGAAGGAATCATCGATTTCGCTGAGAGCGTTGATCTGGAAGATGTCAGAGAGACTCTGGAGACCCAGATCGAGTACAACATGGCCATTGCAGAGGAAGGCCTCAGAAATAAATACGGCGCCAATATCGGTAAAACCATACTGAGAGATAGGGAAGGCGACCTGAACTTCATGATGAGAGCCTATGCAGCAGCTGCCAGCGACGCTCGTATGAACGGTTGTGAGATGCCCGTAGTTATCAATTCCGGCTCAGGAAACCAGGGAATCACCACCAGCGTTCCTGTCATCGTATATGCCAGGGAGAAGGGCATAAGCCATGAGGAACTTCTCAGGGCATTGACCGTGGCAAATCTGGTGACGACTCACTTGAAGACCGGCATCGGTCGTCTGTCCGCTTACTGCGGAGCTGTATCCGCAGGCTGCGGATCAGCAGCTGGACTGGTGTTCATGAAAGGTGGCAGATATGAAGCCATCGCCCACACGGTGGTAAACGCATTAGCTGTGGATTCCGGCATCATCTGCGACGGAGCCAAGGCCTCCTGCGCAGCCAAGATCGCCACTGCTGTCGAAGCAGGACAGCTGGGGATAGCCATGTACGAAGACGGCAACCAGTTCTTCGGAGGCGATGGCATAGTGAAGAAGGGCGTGGAGAACACCATCAGAAGCGTGGGAGACCTCGCCAGACTGGGTATGCAGCAGACGGATAAAGAGATCATCAAGATCATGCTGGAGAACTGATGGTTGACAAATATAATTTCAAAACACATTTATCCCGGATGATTTTGTGATATAATAAAAAAGATCTCAATCATCCGGGATTTTTTGCGTCTTTATAGGTAAGAGGGGATTGATATATAGGAGTATCCAATGGAAGACAGGGCCATAATTGATCTTTACTTCAAGCGTGACGAAAGCGCTGTAAGTGAAAGCATAACAAAATATGGAAACTATTGTCATCGGATTTCCATGAACATTCTTTATGACGAAAGAGACGCAGAGGAGTGTGTGAATGATACCTGGCTCAGGTCATGGAACAGCATGCCTCCGGCTAGGCCAACATCTCTTAAGGCGTTCTTTGGAAAGATCGTGAGGAATCTGTCGCTTTCCAGGTACAGGATGAACCACGCGATAAAGCGTTATTCAGAGATGGAAGTGATGCTGAATGAACTCAGCGACTGCGTTCCTTCATGTTTAAGCGTAGAGAAAAAGGTGGAGGACGACGCCCTGGGACAGGTGATCTCGGCCTGGCTGGACAGCCTGGACAAGCCGGACAGGGTGCTGTTCGTCAGAAGATACTACTTAGGAGAACCTTCCAAAAAACTGGCCGAAGACTGCTATGAGACACCCGCTGAAATGGCCCAGAAAATGCTTAAACTAAGACGTTCCTTAAAGTCGTTCATTGAAAGGGAATGGTGAGATCATGAACAGTGAAGATATTTACAGGGGAATATCAGAGATCAGAGATAACATTGTAGACGAGGCCTGGGAGACGGAGCAGACTGCTGCAGCGAAACCGGAAGTGAACAAAAGAAAGCCCTGGATAAAATGGCTCGCAGTTGCTGCCTGTGTATGCCTGGCAGTAGGCGGACTTACACTCCTCGCGGGGCCTAATGGTTCTGATACGTCAGAAGAATCAAACCCGGGCGGGACAGATAGTGAAGCAGTGAAACCTGTAGACGAGGTGATTCTGAATGCTTTAGATCTGGGTGACTACTTCGGTTATGCGAAGACTGACGGAACCAACAGATATGTAGAAGTCTATGCCAGGGATTTCAGCCAGTTCAAGATCGGGGAACCTGAATACGCGGACTATTTGAAGGTCTACAGAAAGAAAGAACTGAAATCCTCTGAACTTGCCGATAAAGATATGCTTCAGGATATGGGGGAGAAACACTTCGAAGCATTGAAGACTCTTAGCGGAATCGATGAATCCGATTTTGAAATAGTTGAGGATGAATACTGGGATGGTCTTCGGTATGAAGCTGATATCACCAAATTTGAAGAAACGAATATCGGAGATGTGGAGATGCCTCAGGAAGATGATATCGTCACAGACTGCTTCCGCATGATAGGCATGGCCTCCTGCGACAATTATTGTTCTGTCTGGGCATCGGTGAGAAAACACACTGAAAGAGGCGAAGTATTGATGATCGACGGAGAGCCGGTACATGTGCTTGAATCAGATTCTGATGAACAGATCATGCAAAAAATCGGGCCAGCTGTGGAAAAGATCAAAGCCCTGTTCGGCAAGGACTACCGTGACATATATATAGACAGATATTACGATTGGGACCAGCTTAACAGTATAACGGTATATTTGTACAATAAGTCTGATGATGAGTTCCCCGAAAGGATGGTTTATTCAAATAACTTTTACAACAGGATGCTTCCGGTGGCGGATGACTATATAATGCTTATGCTTGAGACCGACTGGGGAGAGGGTACTGCTAACGATTCCGGCGGCAGCAAAGATGAGGCTGTGCTGAACAATGTAAGACTTTATGAATACATAACTAAGGCAGATGAACTGTACGAAGAAATCGGTTCTTCTCCCATGCTGACCCTTGAAGAAGCGAAAGATATGCTGGGAAAGGGCTATGTATTCGGAGGTCACAGCTGTCCGCTCTGCATGGCTGAACAGCCAGAGGTGGATTTCAGCGACTATGATGAACTTGGTCTGGAATATGTGGAAGGAGATAACGGACTGATACTTCCGTTCTATACTTTCTTCAAAAAATCTTATCTCAGGGACGGTATTCAGGAATATCACAAGACCTACGTCTGTGCCGTGGAACTTGATGGTCTGGACGAATACTTCGAAGGCCAGGAAAAATATCACGGAACATTCGGCGGTTAATCATGATTAATAGTAAAAAAGGGGCCGTCTCAAAAGAGACGGCTCTTCATAATCATATGTGAGGAGTAAACCG
Source organism: Bacillota bacterium (assembly GCA_017394515.1). GTDB lineage: Bacteria > Bacillota > Clostridia > Peptostreptococcales > Anaerovoracaceae > RUG754. The sequence goes on from JAFPXY010000003.1 coordinate 41,706, forward strand.
CAAAGGCATTTTTTGCGGCGTTAGGTTTATCATTGAAATTGCCTGCTCCTAAAGGTAAACCACAATGTCTTATATATGGCATTGTGGTTTATGCGTTTA
>JAFPXY010000032.1 GCA_017394515.1 Bacillota bacterium
CCGGCACGGCGCCGAAGGCGCAGGCCGCTTCTGCGGCCAAGGCCGCAGAAGGCGCCGCCAGCGCTACCCCGACGTCCGGCAAATCGGCCGCAGAAGGCGCCGCCGGCGCATCATCCGCCGGCGCAGCCGGCACCGCTCCGAAGGAGGAGCGGCCGGTGGTGGAGGGCATCCTGGACATACAGGAAGAAAACAGCTTTGGTTTTTTGCGCTTCGATAACTTTCTTACGTCGGACAAGGACATCTATGTGTCCCCGGTGCAGATCCGCAGGTTCAACCTGAAGACCGGCGATAAGATCAACTGCGTGACGCGCCTGCCCCATGAGGGCGAGCGTTTTGGGGCGCTTCTTTATGTGAACAGCGTTAACGGTGAGGAGCCTGGGGCAGCCATCAGAAGGCCCAAATTCGACGATTTGACGCCCATATTCCCCAACGTTAGGATAAAGCTCGAAACCACGTCTTCTGAGCTCAGCACGAGGCTCATCGACCTGATCGCGCCCATCGGACGCGGCCAGCGCGGCCTCATCGTGGCGCCGCCCAAGGCCGGCAAAACCGTGCTCCTTAAGAAGATCGCAAACGCCATCGAGCGTAACTATCCCGACATGGAGCTCATCGTCCTTCTTGTGGACGAGCGTCCCGAGGAAGTAACGGACATGAAGCGCAGCCTCAAGTCCGGCGAGGTCATCTACTCCACCTTTGACGAGCTTCCCGAGCATCACGTCCAGGTGGCGGAAATGGTCCTGGAGCGCGCAAAACGTCTGGTTGAACACAAGAAAAATGTGGTAATATTATTAGACAGCATCACCCGCCTTGCCAGGGCGTATAATATGGTGGTGCCTTCATCCGGCCGCACCTTGTCAGGCGGTCTGGATCCCGGAGCCCTGCACAAGCCGAAAAAGTTTTTCGGTGCGGCTCGTAACATGGAAGAGGGCGGTTCCATCACCATCCTGGCCACGGCTCTCGTGGAGACCGGCTCCCGCATGGACGATGTCATCTTCGAGGAATTCAAGGGCACCGGCAACATGGAACTTCACCTGGATCGCAAGTTAAGCGAACTCCGCATCTTCCCCGCAGTGAACCTGAACAAATCCGGCACCCGCCGTGAGGACCTCCTCATGAGCCAGGAGGAGCTGGAGGCCGTGTGGGCCATGAGGCGCGCGCTATCCAGCAAGCCCGAAGCTCAGGTCACCGAGGAGATTATCGATAATCTGGCACATACCAGAAATAACAGCGACTTCATAGAGATTATCAGAAAGGTTTTTGTTGACTGATGGATTTAAACAGAATTTTCTTAAAAGACGCCTGTCCCACCACCATCGGTGGCCAGGCCATAATGGAAGGCATCATGATGCGCGGTCCCAAAAGGACTTCCATCGCCGTGCGCCTTCCCAACGGCAAAATACACATGAAGACTCAGCCCTCCCAAAACATGGGCGTCTGGGCCAAAGTCCCTCTGGTGCGCGGCGTCATCGCCTTCGTCACCTCCCTGGTCTTCGGCACCAAGGTGCTCATGTACTCAGCTGACGTTTTGGAAAAGTATCTCCCCGAGGAGTACCAGCAGGACAAGTTCGACGAATGGATCGAGAAGAAGGTAGGTAAAGACCGGGCCTGGAATATTTTGCTCTGGCTCTCGGTGATCATCGCGCTGATCTTCAGTATCGGCGTCTTCATGCTGCTGCCCACTGCCGTGGTCGGCATCTTCAAAAAACTCACCGACAGCGTCATCATCCTGAACCTCATCGAGGGTCTGGTGAGGATCGGTATCTTCATCGGCTACATCGCCATCATCCCCAAGCTCGAGGACATCAACAAGGTCTTCCAGTACCACGGGGCAGAGCACAAAACCATCCACTGCTTCGAAAACGGCCTGGAGCTCACCCCCGAAAACGCTCAGACTTTCTACACACTGCACCCTCGCTGCGGAACTTCGTTCCTGATGTTCGTAATGATCATCGCCATCATCGTCCACGTGTTCATGGGCTGGCCCAACGTGTGGATGCGAGTAGGCCTGCGCCTTCTGGCCCTGCCACTCATCGCCGGTATCTCCTACGAACTCCTTAAGTGGGCAGGCCGCTCCAACAACAAAGTCGTGGAGATCCTGAGCCTTCCCGGCATCTACCTCCAAAAGCTCACCACCCGTAATCCGAACAACGAGCAGCTTGAGGTTGCCATCGCCGCCATGAAGGCCGTCATCCCTTGCGAGACCGAAGAGGAAGAGGCTGCCAAGCCGTATTTCGAAGGAATCTGCGATCTGAACGGCGAACCTGTGGAGGGCGAATGCGAGTATTACGAGCCCTAAGAATTTCCCTTTAAAAAATATTCAAAAAAGTCCTTGCATTTCAAGGGCTCATGTGATATATTGTATGAGTCGCAGTCTGCGGCAGAGATTTTTTTGCAAAGAAATTCGAATTGCGGTAGTAACTTGCTACCGAGAAAGGAACTGACATGAAGGAAGGAATCCATCCAAAGTATGTGGAATGTAAAGTAACTTGCGCATGTGGTAACACATTTATGACTAAGTCAACTAAGCCGGAGCTTAGACTCGACGTTTGCTCAGCTTGCCACCCGTTCTTCACTGGTGCTGCCAAGATGGTAAACAGAGGCGGACGTGTTGAGAAGTTCAAGAACAAGTACGGTTTATAATATTTCACGCAAAGCAAAGGATGCCCGCGAGGGTGTCCTTTTTTATTGCTGGCGGGCTTTTTCGTTGTGAAAAATGTGTCAGAAGTTAAATAAAACCGCTCCCTCACTCAGGCGCCGGGGAGGTTTTTAGTACTAAAAAACGGTTTTTTGGGGTTTAGTACTATGCGCTCAAAAGAGGTGTAGTACTAAAAGTGGATTTTAGACACTTTAGTACGATGATTATTTGTGAGCGGTTCAGGCCGCAGAACGATTGCTTATGGCTAACTATAAGACGAGTATAAGGTTTTCAGCGTTTTAGTCCTAAAACCGCATTCAGAAGAGAGTTTTTTGCGAAATTTAGCGTAGTACTAAAATCCACATTCCCGGCTATTCGTCCTAACCCGCAAAAAACAAGCATAGTACTAAACTCCATCTTCCCGGTTTTAGGCCATCGCACAAAAAACAGGCATAGTACTAAACTACCTCTTCCCGGGCTTTAGGCCAAACTACAGTGATAAAATCAAAAGCCGCCCAACCGGGCGGCTCGCTTTATATGTTCATATTTTTAATCCGTAGTATACGTGGTCGGTGACCAGGTCGCCGATCTTTACGGCGTCGGGCATGGAGCCCCAGAGCTCGAAGCCGAGCTTTTGAAGCAGGCCCACGCTTCTCGCGTTGGAAGCCATGAGGATGGCCACCAGGTTTTCAAAGCCGATCGCACGGGCTTCCTCTATGAGGAATTCCAGGAAGGCTTGGCCCAGACCCTGTCCATGCCACGCGAAGTCGAGGAAATAACTGACTTCGGCGGTTCCTGCTACTGCGGGCCTTCCGAAGCGGTATTCGGTCAGGTAGCCGTAGCCGAAAATCTCGCCGTCGGCTTCTCCCACGTAGAGGGGGTAGCGGTCGCCGGCATTCATGTGGGCTTCGATCCAGGGGGTGCGTTCCTCGACCGTGCAGGTCTCGGTGTCGCAGCAGCAGCGGTTAACCACTGCTTGGTTGTGGATGTCGGTGATGCGGGCTGCGTCTTCCAGGCGCGCTTTGCGGAAGGTCACCGGGCCGTGGTGGCACGGCTTTTGCGGCCGCTCTACTTGCAAACTCATGCCGCAACCTCCGCCTTACCATTACTCTTGCCCTTGCCACCCTGGAATCTCTGCCAGAAGATGATGGAGCCTACCAGGACGATGCCGATGACGTCGGTCAGGGTGCCCGGGTAGATCAGGCATAAGCCACCGCCCAGGGCGATGAGCTGCTGCAGGATGTTAAGTCTGGAGGTCCAGAACTTTTCGACGCACATGCCGACTCCCAGCATGCCTACCAGGGATGTGATGATGATCTGGATCACCTGGTACCAGGTGGCGTTCAGCATCAGGAGCTGAGGGCTCATTACGAAAATGTAAGGGATCAGGAAGGCCGCGATGGCGTTCTTTGATGCGTTTATGCCGGACTTCAGCGGGTCGGCTTTGGCGATGGCCGCGCCGGCCATGGCTGCCAGAGCTACAGGCGGTGTGATGTCCGCGATGATGCCGAAGTAGAAGGCGAATAAGTGAGCGGGAAGCAGTGCGTAGCTTTCACCAATGGCGGAAAGTCCGTTGTAGACGTCAGGAAGGAAGGCTACCAGGGCTTTGTAGATGATGGGTGCCATGATGGTGGAAGTGATCAGGTAGTTAGGTGTGGTAGGTACGCCCATGCCCAGCAGGATGGATGCGAACATGGTGAGGATCAGGAGAATCATCAGATGTCCGGATGCCAGAGCTGTGAGGCCGGCGCCCAGCTTGAGGCCGATACCGGTCTTGGTGATCATGCCTACGATGATACCTGCAACGCCGCAGGCCAGGGCCACGGATATGATGGATCTGGCTGCGCCTTCCAGAGCTTCCAGGTAGTTCTTTCCGTGGAGGCCGGAAGTGTTCTTAACGATGCTTCCTACGCTTTCGGGATCTTTGCTGAAGGGTTTACGGATGAGCCTGAACACTGTCGGGATGTAGCTTCCGAGGATAGCTGTCAGGATGCCTGCCAGTGCTGCGTAGCTTGCTGTGTAGCCGATGGAAAGCAGTACGATGATGACGACGAGGGGCAGGATCAGGAAGCCTCTCTCGAGCATAACCTTTGTGAACTTGGGAAGCTGCTCGCGGGGCATTCCGACGAGGCCCATCTTTTTGGCTTCCAGGTCGGTTACGATATAGATACCCGCAAAATACAGGAGCGCGGGAATGACTGCTGCCTTGATGATCTCTCCGAAGGGGATTCCTAAGTTTTCTGCCATGAGGAAGGCGGCTGCGCCCATTACAGGGGGCATCAGCTGTCCGCCGGTGGAGGCTGAAGCTTCAACGGCTGCTGCGAACTCGGGCTTGTAGCCTAAGTTTTTCATCATGGGGATGGTGAAGGATCCGGAACCTACGGTGTTAGCAACGGATGATCCGGAAACCGTTCCCATCATGGCGCTGGTGATTACAGCTACCTTGGCGGGACCGCCTCTTCTGTCACCGCAGATGGAGTTGGCCAGGTCGATGAAGAATGCGCCTACGCCGGTCTTTTCAAGGAAAGATCCGAAGAGTATGAACAGGAAGATGAAGGTTGCGGAGGCTCCTACGGGAGTTCCAAAGATTCCTTCCTGTGTGTAGAAAAGGTGGGTTACTATCTGTGATACGGAGTATCCGCGGTTTCCGAGGAAGCCGGGAAGGAAGCGTCCGAACAGACCGGAGGCGACGAAGCAGCTGGCTATGATCACGATGGGAAGGCCTACGACTCTTCTGCAGGCTTCCATGAGAAGCAGTACGCCTAAGGTGGCTACTACCACCTGAATGAGAGGGTATCCGAACTGGTTGATTCTCTCTTCGAAGGTGATTACCGGGTATAGGTAGACCGCCAGTGACAGGATGGCCAGGATGAAGTCATAGATTGGCAGCTTATCCTTTGCCATGCCGCGCTTGGCGGGGTAAAGGATGTACGCCATGGTGATGACTACCGCCAGATGGATGGGTCTCATGTGGGTGGATGGGATCACGTGCCATGTGCTGTATAATTGGAAAAGTGAGAAGCAGATCAATATGATGCTGATGATTGTGCCTCTGAAGTCTGTGAAGGTACGGAAAGCCGCTTCTCGGTCATATTTTTCGAGTATTTCCTGGCTTTCGGCTTCACTCATGTGCTCAAAATCAATCTGTTTTTCGTGGTTTTTTGGGCTCATTTTACAATTGCCTTTCTAATCTAGAATTGACTAAACGCGACCGCCCCTAGGGACGATCGCGTTTTTGTATAAATGTTAATCGATTAATCTGTAACGAATTTAGTCAGCGATGAGGCCAATCTCTTTGTAGTACTTAAGTGCGCCGGGGTGGAATGAACCGTAATCGATTCCTGCTTCAAGGTCAGCTGCCTTGGTGGGAACACCCTGGATTGCGTACTCAGGAGTGATGTAGGATTTCTTTGCGTTGGTGAGTTCGTCAACGTTCTCAAAGAGAGACTTGGTAAGTTCGTAGATAACGTCTTCTGATACGGAATCAGCAGCCACCAGTGTAGCGTTGATAGCGGGTACGAGCTTGTCTTCTGCAACTCCTTCATAGGTGCCGCCGGGGATGGTAGCAGGTACGAAGAAGCTGTACTTTTCGTGAAGCTGTTCGATGAACTCTTCGCTGTACTCGATGATGTCGATGTCGCGCTTAAGGGAAACGTCAGTTACGGAAGCGTGAGGGAAACCGCCGGTGATGAAGAATGCATCAATCTGCTTGTTCTGGAATGCTTCGATGATCTCGGTGTTGTCAAGGTACTGAGCTTTGATATCGTCGAGGCTCATTCCGTTGAGTTCGAGAAGCTGAGTTGCGTTGAAGAAGTGGCCGGAACCTGCAGGGCCTACGCTTACGTTGTGTCCCTTAATGTCTTCGAACTTTTCGATGCCGGCATCCTTAGCAACTACCAGGTGGCAGAGCTCGGGGAATACGCAGCCGATAGCTGAGAAGTTGTCTACTACGGTTCCTTCGAAGAAGTCGCCGCCTTCATATGCATAGCTCATAACGTCGTTCTGAGTCATGGCAAGTTCTGCATTGTTTTCGTGCATTGCGAGGATGTTATCCTTGGATCCGCCGGAGCTTTCTACTGTTACTTCAACTCCTTCTACGTGGCCGGCCCAAAGTGAGGACATTTCACCGCCGATTGCATAATAGAGACCTGTGGTACCACCGGTGGTGAATACCAGATGAGCTGTTTCGCTGCCGCATGCTGTGAATGTGAAGAGCATAGCAACGATCATGATTACTGCTAAAACTTTTGATGATTTTCTCATTTCAGGTGTTTCCTTCCTTTCTGAAAATGACTTTGGATTAAAAAAAAATTGAATTGTGTTCTCTGTTAGTTTTGTGCTTCTTTTTCCCTACATATTGTATATATATATGGGGAAACCTTCAAGTTAAAACGGGAACTTGTGCGAAAAACTTCAAGTTAAACCATTTTTTAAGCGTTTAACCTGAATAATTCTAACACATAACCCCACAAATGAAAAGTGTTTTTTGCAAAAAAATACAGTTTTGGCGCATTTTTTACACTATATTAGCATCTGTTTAAGCCTAAAACTTCTGCTTCCCAAATGGATACATTTGTGATATTATATTAATTTAGAGAAATATGGAAATTTTGAATTTTAAGGAGCCAAGATGTTTGACAAATTAGACTTCATTTTAGAGAAATACGAAGAGTTATCACTGAAGGTATCGGACCCGGATATCATCTCCAATCAGCCCGTGTGGAAAAAGCACATGAAGGAGCTGGGAGAACTGGAACCGGTAGCTTTGAAATACAAAGAATACAAGAAGGCCAAGGAGGAGCAGGATTCCGCCAGAGAGATGCTGGAGTCCGATGACGAGGAGATGAAGGAGCTGGCCAAGATGGAGCTGGCAGATCTGGAGGAGCGCATCCCTGAGATCGAGAACGACCTGAAGATCCTCATGCTGCCCAAGGACCCTAACGACGACAAGAACGTTATCCTGGAAGTAAGAGCCGGTACCGGCGGAGACGAGGCTGCTTTATTCGGCATGGATCTTCTTAGAATGTATCTCAGATACGCTGAAAGAAGAGGCTGGAAGGCCGAGGTCATCGATGCCAACGAGACTGACATCGGCGGAGTCAAGGAAGCTGAAGTCATGATCAAGGGCAAGGGCGCATACTCCAGAATGAAATACGAGTCCGGCACCCACCGCGTACAGCGTGTGCCTGACACCGAGTCTTCCGGAAGGATCCACACTTCAGCGGCCACCATCGCTGTGCTTCCCGAAGTTGATGACGTGGAAGTAACCATCGACCCCAACGACATCAGAGTGGACGTTTACCGTTCATCCGGCCACGGCGGACAGTGCGTTAACACCACGGACTCTGCCGTTCGTATCACCCACCTGCCCACAGGCCTGGTGGTAACCTGCCAGGATGAAAAGTCCCAGATCAAGAACAAGGAGAAGGCTCTTCGCGTACTGAAGGCCAGACTCTATGACAAGATGCTCCAGGAGCAGAACGACGCCCTGGCTGCCGACAGACGTTCTCAGGTAGGTTCCGGCGACAGATCCGAGCGTATCCGCACCTACAACTTCCCTCAGGGAAGAGTTACGGACCACAGGATCAACATGACCATCTACAAGCTGGACAGCTTCCTGGATGGCGAGATCGATGATATCGTAGACGCTCTGATCACTTCCGATCAGGCGGAAAAAATGAAAAACTTCTAATTAATATATTCGGAGAGATTTTGGAGACAAAGATTCTTTCTACAAGTGAAAAAGATATAAAGGTTGCGGCTGAGATCATCAGGTCCGGCGGGCTGGTGGCCTTCCCCACGGAGACGGTCTACGGCCTGGGCGCCAACGCCCTGGATCCGGAAGCCGTGGCCAAGGTCTACAAGGCCAAGGGAAGACCTTCGGACAATCCCATGATCGTCCACATATCTCATAAGGACGACATGAGGAAGCTGACGGAACTCATGACCCGCGACATGGAATGCCTCATGGACAATTGCTGGCCGGGACCTCTCACCATGGTAGTCCCCGCAAAAGATATCGTCCCGAGGGTTACCACCGGCGGTTTGGACACGGTTGCCGTAAGAATGCCTTCAGCGGAGGCAGCGAGAGCCTTGATCAGCGAATCAGGCGTACCGATCGCTGCGCCGTCGGCGAACCTGAGCGGACATCCGAGCCCGACTACGGCGCAGCACTGCATCGACGACCTCATGGGCAGAGTTGATGCCATAGTCTGCGGTGAAGAGTGTCAGGTGGGCATCGAGTCCACGGTAATCGACATGACAGGCGACCAGCCCATGATCCTAAGACCCGGCATCCTGACTGCGGAGAAGCTTTCTGCTATCCTCGGCAAGGAGGTTCTCCCGGATCCCACGCTTCTTAAGAAGCCGGAGATCTCGGACAAGACCGGGAATGTGGTGAACACAGACGATTTCAAGCCCAAATCACCGGGCATGAAATACAAGCATTACGCCCCCAAGGCTCAGATGACCATCTACAGGGGCGAGGAAAAGACCGTAAGACAGGCCATCGAGGCTAAGGCCCGGGAGCTCAGAGCGCAGGGCAAGGCCGTGGAGACCATCATTTACGGCAACGACGAACCTGAAAGGGCGGCCCATGAGTTTTTTGCGAGACTCAGGGACTGCGACAAGAAGGGCACGGATGTGATACTGGCGGCGGCGCTTCAGGAAAGCGGCGTGGGGTTCTCGGTCATGAACCGCATGTTCAAGTCGGCCGGATATAACATAATAGATCTTGATAATAAGGAAGGAAGTGGTAGAACTATGATTATTGCAATTGCAAGTGATCACGGCGGTTATGCACTTAAGGAAAAGATCAAAGAACACCTGGCTACAAGGGAGCTGGAGATCCTGGATCTGGGCACACACTCAGAGGAATCCGTGGATTATCCGGTCTACGGCAAGCTTTGCGGCGAGACTGTCGCATCGGGTAAAGCCGATCTGGGCATCGTTTGCTGCGGCACCGGAATCGGCATATCAATTGCTGCCAACAAGGTGAAGGGCATCAGATGCGGACTTTGCACCTCCGTGGAGATGGCTCACCTCACCAAAGAGCACAACAACGCTAACATCCTGGCTCTGGGCGGACGCACCACTGAGCCTGAGCTGGCCTGCGCCATCGTGGATGAGTGGCTTGACACGGAATTCGCCGGCGGACGCCACAAGAGAAGGACCGACATGCTCGACGAAATGTAGCGAGAGTTTTTTGCGAAATTATTGTTTAAAACGCATATAAGCGATATATAAAAGGAGAGAAAAATGGGAAAATTACTGGTATTTGATCATCCCCTTATTCAGCACAAGGTAACGATGATGAGAAAGACTGAAACTACAACCAAGGAATTCAAGGAACTGGCTAAGGAAGTCGTAATGCTCATGGGTTATGAAGCTACCCGCGACCTTCCTCTGGAGGAAGTTGAGATCGAAACTCCTATCTGCAAGACCAGACAGAACATGCTCAAGGGCGAGGACATCGCTATCGTTCCTATCTTAAGAGCAGGCCTTGGCTTCGTAGACGGAATGCTGGCTCTGTATCCCAACGCAAAGGTTGGCCACATCGGACTTTACAGAGACCCCAGGACCCACATGCCCGTGGAATACTACTGCAAGCTTCCTAACGACATCGATAAGAGAACCATCTTCGTAGTAGACCCTATGCTTGCTACCGGCGGTTCTGCCATCGACGCCATCAATTCCATCAAGCAGAGAGGCGGCAAGGACATCCGCTTCATGTGCCTCATCGCAGCTCCCGAGGGAATCAAAGCTCTTCAGGAAGCACATCCGGATGTGGATATCTACATCGCTCAGGAAGATGAGAGACTTAATGAGAACGCTTACATCGTACCCGGTCTGGGCGATGCCGGCGACAGACTTTTCGGCACCAAGTAATCCCATATCCAATACAACGAAAGGATAATATTTAAATGGACTTCAATAAGTTAATACCTGATAATGTAAGCAAATTTGATAACGTATACGACGTTCTCAAGGAGAGAGGCTTCATCGAGCAGTCCACGGACGAAGATAAGGTCAGAGAGCTCCTTCAGAACGAAAAGGTCAAGTTCTACATCGGCTTCGACCCCACCGCTGACTGCCTTCACGTTGGCCACTTCATGCAGGTCATCATCATGATGTACATGCAGAAGTTCGGTCACACTCCGGTAGTTTTGATCGGCGGCGGCACCGGCATGGTAGGCGACCCCTCCGGCAGGACCGACATGCGCCAGGTCATGGACATCGATACCATCGAGCACAACTGCGAACAGTTCAAAAAACTCTTCGACCAGTTCCTGGACTTCGACGAGGAATGGAAGTACGAGGGTAACGAGGGCGTTTACGTACCCGGCCACCAGAACAAAGAACCCGAGCCCGGCAAAGCCGTTGCAGTAAACAACGCTCGCTGGCTGAGACCTTTGAACTACATCGATTTCCTTCGTGAGGTCGGTTCACAGTTCAACGTGAACACCATGCTTAGAGCAGAGTGCTTCAAGCAGAGGATGGAAAGAGAAGGCGGACTCACCATGTTCGAGCTCAACTACATGCTCATGCAGTCCTACGACTTCATGGTAATGGCCCGTGACTTTGACGTTAAGATCGAGTTCGGCGGAAACGACCAGTGGTCCAACATCATCGGCGGTGTAGACCTCACCAGAAAGATGACCGGCAAGGAAGTTTACGGCATGACCTTCTCCCTTCTGACCAACTCCGAAGGTAAGAAGATGGGTAAGACTGCCAAGGGCGCACTTTGGCTCAGACCCGACAAAACTTCCCCTTACGAGTTCTTCCAGTACTGGAGAAACGTGGCTGACGCTGACGTTAACAAGTGCCTGAGAATGCTGACCTTCCTTCCCATGGAAGAAGTCAACAGACTCTCATCTCTTGAAGGCGCAGAGATCAACAAGGCCAAGGAAATCCTGGCATACGAGGTTACCAAGCTGGTACATGGCGAAGAAGAAGCCAAAAAGGCTCTCGACGGAGCCCGCGCAGCTTTCGGCGGTGGTGGCAACATGGCTAACGTGCCTACCACCCAGAAGGATCGCTCTGAGTTCGAGGGTGAAGGAGTTGGCCTCCTGAACCTCCTCAAGGAACTTAAGCTCATCCAGAATACCTCTGAAGGATTCAGAACCGTAGAGCAGGGCGGCCTTTCCCTCCAGGGCGAAAAGGTCACCGACCCCAAGATGAAGATCACCCTCGACTGCTTCGACGAAGAGGGCAAGCTCCTCATCCAGAAGGGCAAAAAGAAATTCCACATGGTGGAATTAGCATAAGAGTAAAAAAGGAGATGCCGCACAGGCATCTCTTTTTTTAATAATAATTTTTAATCTTCCTTTTCTGACATTTCCACCAGCACTTTGGCGCTGTTAGTGAAGACGTAGCGAGTCTTTCCGTCCTTGACGTCCTTGACGTAGCCACGGACTCTGTAGTAGTAGGACTTGCCATTTTTCTTGTCGTCCACCATGGTGTAATGGAGACGAGTCTTAAGAAGAGGCTTGAAGTTTTCGCCTCTTTTGAAAGCGGACTTTCCGATGTAGCCTACCTTGAAGCCATCGAGGGGCGTATCGTCACCTTTCTTGTACCAGGTGAGCTTCCACTGATCGCCGGACTTCTTGACTCTGATGCCCATTTCCATATCCTTAACGTGGGCGGTGGTAGGAGTGCCGGTGACTTCCTTCAGATACCAGACGTGCTTGACGGTCTTTAAGCTCTTCATGATGGTCTCGCTGTAAGGTGTGATACCCTCATTGAAACTTCCGTAGTTAAGAGCTGAATCAGCCGCGTAGAACTTGCTGTCTTTAAACTCCGTAAGGAGCACGCCATGAGTGCCATACTTTGAATATCCCAGTCCAACTATACCCTCTGGATGCTTTTTGAGCATCTTTTTGATCTTTGCTTTCCTTTCTGAATAGTCACCACTTAACTTCTTATACTTCACCGTGAAGGTCAGACCGTCAAAGGTGTAAGTGTATTCGTGTTTTAAGATGTTGCCCCCTGAAGAAGTGCATGCGTGTTTTCTGAGTTTTTTGTTGGTGATGCCGTCGAAGAACAGGGAGCCCTCGTCAAAAGCAGCTCTCATGAGCATGTAGGCGTTGGCGCAAAGAACGCAATCCCCGCTCTTATAGCTCTTCACATAGTAGTAGTCGGCATCTTCGATATTCAGTTGTGGTTCGTCTTCTGCTGCATAGGCCGGAGAATAAAGAAGGGGCGATACCATCATCGCCCCTGAAATTATTAACCCCATAAGTATGCATAATACTTTTCTAAACATGTGGCCATAATACCACAAAAAATCGACTTTGGCAAGTCCGGGATGTTTTTTGGCAAATTTGGCAGTAGAAAGCGGGACGTAATTATGGTAAAATAAGCTTTAAGGGTTTTATTTTTTGCACATTAAAAAGGGACAAAAATGGGATTAATACAGAACGTAAGAAAACAATTATTCAATATAATGGATGACCTTAAGGCGCATCCCACCTACAAAAAGGACGGAAAGAACATCAGCCTGAATGATCTGGGCAAGGAGATGGGTTTCAAGGTGCCTGCAAGATATGCCGAAGTTGCGGATGAGCCTATGAACATGGTCTTCAGACCGGATGGAGTCAAGAAGGACGACATCTGCGTCGTAGTGAGACCTGCTGAGATCACCAACATCCCGGGTTACACCTGTAAGGACCAGTATGAGTTGGCCATGGAGAAGGGCGCTCTGACCGTGGTTCTGCCTCAGGAGATGGGGGAAGCTGCCGGCCTGAACGAGAAGGATCATTCCGTGATCCTGGTAAAGAACGGCATGACTAAGATTTCTAGGTTCATACGTTCCCTTAGAAGGCGCCAGAAGGGCAGAGTCGTGATGATCACCGGATCCATAGGTAAGACCACTACCAAGGATTTCTGCTATAACGTATCCAAGGATCATTTCTCCACCTATAGAAACGTAAATAATACCAATACGGTATTCAGGGTCATTAAGCATCTTTTCGATGAGAGAAATCATCCCTACGATGTCTTTATCCATGAGATAGGCGCCGGTTTCAGAGGCTCCCTAAGATACATCAATAAGTATTATCGTCCGGACATCTTCATTGTGACCAATGTGCTCAAGCATCACCTGTCCATCTATAAGACCTTCGAGAAACTCTTTGATGACAAGGTCTGCGCCGACGAGTTCATGCCTGACAACGGCATAGTAATCGTGAACTATGACGATGAGAATCTCAGGAATCACAAGTTCATTCATCAGGTGATTTCCTTCGGTATCGAGCAGGAAGATGTAGACTATCGCGGAATCAACATTCAGCAGAACGATAACACCCTGAGCTTCGACGTACTGGAGAGAAAGACCGGCAAGACCACTCACATAGAGATCGATATCTTCGGTGAGCATAACGTATATAACGCTTTGGCAGCCTATGCTCTGGGAATGGTTTTGGGAGTTACCGGAGAGGATGTAGCCAAGAGCCTTTTGGAATACAAGACCAAGGGCATCCGACAGATGATGGTAAACATCGGCGGTGTGAACATCGACATGGATTGCTATAACGTTGCAGAAGAATCCATCATGTCCATGCTTAGAGTGGGAGAGAAGTTCGAACTGGAGGGCGATGCAGAAAAGATCGCCATAATCGGTGGCGAGAACAAGGTGGGCCCAGACGTCAGAGAGAGAAGCTTGGCCTTTGGTGAGACCTTGAGCGACATTCAGTTCGATAAGTTCCTCTTCTGCGGAAGGGAAGGCGATGATGACGAGACTCTGAACATTTACGGAGATGCCAAGGACATAATGAAGACCTTTAGCCTTAAGAATCCTGCTCCCTGTGAGTACTGCACCTCCATCGATGCTGCGGCTGAGTATCTTAAAAAGAATGTAAGGCGCGGCGATTTGGTCATGCTGAAGGGAATCTTCCTTCTGGATATGCCCATCTCCGTGGACAAGGCTTTCGGAACTTCCTTCTCCTTCAGTCAGACCAATAATATAGAAAAGATGATCACCAAGTGGAAAGGCCAATATAAATTCAAGACCTTCGAGGGATTGGATGAGGCTGAGATCGTGTGGGCTCAGGCTAATGAAGAGGGAGTCATGAAGATACCTGCAAAGCTGGGCAAGACGCCTGTGTTCAGAATCGGAGCCAGAGCTTTCAGGACCTTCAAGTCCATAAAGAGCGTAGCTTTTGAGAACGGTGTGAAGAACATAGGAGAAGCAGCCTTCGCTCGCTGCCCCTTCATAGAAGAGTTGGATATACCTTCGTCTGTCATGGTCATCGAGACTAACGCCTTTGCCAAGTGTACCTCTCTTAAGAAGGTAAGGCTTGAAGAGGGTGTGACTCATCTGGGAGAGGGTGCTTTCAGAGGATGTACCGCTCTCGAGGAGATCTACATCCCTGAAAGTATAGGGATGATCGAGGATGACGTCTTTGAAGGCGACTCCGAAGTGACAATTTATTGCCCGAAAGGCTCCTTTGCCATGGAATATGCCATAGACAACGGAATAAATTTCTCTGTTGTTTAAAATAATGCTTGCATTTTTTGGCGTTTGGAAATATAATATACAAGCGCGATTATGCGATTTTGGGTGTTAGGCTTCGTCCGGAGATGCCCAAACTAGAAAGTTATTTTTAGGATGCCGACCAGGTTTCAGGCATATTGCCAAGACTGAAACTCAGTAGGCAGAACCGAAAAAGCTCAGCGAGAGTGTTTTGCTGAACCGAGTAGGTAGAAAGGAAATTGGAACGCAATGAAGTCATTCATCGCAAAGCCTGCAGAAGTTGAACGTAAGTGGTACGTCGTTGATGCAGATGGCAAGACCCTCGGAAGGCTTGCTTCAGAGGTAGCTTCCGTTCTTAGAGGTAAGAACAAGCCCACCTACACACCACATGTTGACTGTGGAGATTACGTAATCGTAATCAACGCAGAGAAGGTTGCCGTAACAGGCAAGAAGAGAAGTGAAAAGATCTACAAGAAGCACACCGGATATCCCGGCGGCCTCAGAGAAATCACTTTTGACAAGTTACAGCAGAAGAA
>JAFPXY010000033.1 GCA_017394515.1 Bacillota bacterium
ACAAAACGGCAGGATCCGAACGTCCTTGAAAAGAACTCCTGCTGAATACTATTTGGATATGCGCGATACTTGTAGCCTCTTATCCTTTTCATGACACCCCTCCAAACATGTGTTCTTTTTCTTATTGTATCATGAAGTTGGAGAAACTGCAATGGCAATCCTGCCAAATCAGAAAACTTTATTCGGGAATTGAACCTCTGGATATATCAAGAATTAGATAGGACATCCTTCAGCAGAAGTGGAACGATTCATCCCTCCACTTTGAAAAGTGGGGGTATTCTCGTTAAGCTTTATGATAAAGAGCGTAGACAAAGATCTTGAACTGGATCTGGATTTCGATCAGGGATATACGGTATCATAAAAAAGACGAGGATCAATCCTCGTCTTCTTTATATTCTAGTATGTCTCCGGGCTGGCATTCCAGAGCTTTGCAGATGGCGTTCAGTGTGTTGAATCTTACGCCGTTGACCTTGCCGGTCTTGATCTTGGAGAGGTTCACGTTGGAGATGTCTACGCGCTCGGCAAGTTCGTTCAGGGACATTTTACGGTCTGCCATCATTCTGTCCAGTCTTAATATGATTGCCATGATGTCCTCCTTATAATATTTCGTCGGATTCGTTCTGAAGCTCGCAGCCGTAGTCGAAGAGAAGAGCGATGGCCCAGATCACGAAGCCTGTCATTAAGGCGGGGATCACGCCTATTTCTATAAGGGTCACTACAGCAAAGATGACTGCGATCACTTTGATAAGTCTGACGTTCTCGGGAACGAAGGGTGAATATTCTTTGTTGATGTTTCTGAAGAGATCTCCCACTTTCCTGATGACCAGTCCGGCTAAAAGCAATAAGACGGTCAGTATAACGAGGAAAATGACCCAGGCCGTAGTTTCATTAAAATGTTCTCTGAGAAATACGAAGAAACTGTCGATCTGGTCAGTGCCATCGATCTTGACGCCTAAATACTTAGTGTTGGTAAAGAGGGCTATGATGCTTGCGGCGCTTATAGCTGCGCCTACATAAGATACGACTTCTAGTATTCTAGAGATGATAGCGAATACCTTACATGTTTTCTTAAGATTTGCTAATTTGATTTCCTTATTCATGACTGTTTCCTTTCCAGATATTTATTTCGATTTGTGAATTGGTTTATTTAGGATCCTTACAATACTCATTATACATATAAATTTATCTTTGTCAACTAATTTTTAATGTATTACATTAAATTTTTTATGAAAAAGCTAATTACACTTATTGACTGTACTTTTTTTACGCAGTGTGGTTAAATATAATAAAGAATAAGAAGGGATATTGTATCTCACAAAGGACAGCACCATGATAATGAGAGACTATGCGGTAAAGATATAATATTCTAGCAATTGATTATAGAAAAAGAAGCAGATAGTAAAAATGATTGACATCAAGAAAAAAATCATCAGAATAAGGACGGGCGGCCAGAGCGGAGTTGACAGAGCTGCCATGGATTTCGCCAGAGAATGGAATATTCCGCTTTGCGGGTGGTGCCCTAAAGGAGGATGGGCGGAAGATTATCCTGATCCTCCGGGATTGCTTGAGGATTATCCTGAAATGACAGAGACTCCTACTGAAGATGTTTCAGAGCGGACGAAAAGGAATATGCGGGATTGCGATGCGATACTTACAATAATCCCATGGAAATCAGAGCCTTCTGAAGGAACAGAGATAGGACTGGAGGAAGGCAGACGCTTAGGCAAGCCGATGTTTACGGCTAAAGGCCCGGAAGATGTCCCTGAAATAGTTCGTTGGATCAGGAGCCTTCCGGATGAGATCGAACTATGCGTGGGCGGACCCCGCGCAAGTGAATGCAGCTATGCTTATGATGCTGCAAAAGCCATACTTGATGAGGTCGCAGATGCCATCGTAAGAAACAGAATGATAATAACGAAAGAGTACAGAAGGTTGATGGATCCCCTTGATTTGCCGGAGCGCTTTCATTCAGGAGATTTCGCCATCTTTGATTTTGAGGAAGAGATACTGAAAGAATTCGTGGATAACTTCTATGAAGCGCTTGAACAGAATGGATATGTAGAGCTGGAAGATTTTACGGAATTCATGACATTCTTACAGATACTTGGACCTGCGGATACAGAAAAAGTGCAGAACATCCTGATGTATGCGTTTATAAAGAGCAACCTGATAGCGAGTGCACTTAGTAAGCGGTAAACCGGGATTTGCCACAGCCCAATAGTTCCCTAAAAAAGTGTGAACGACAGCAATTTTTAGTTGATTAATACGATAAAGTGAGGTAAAATATTACCCATAGAATTGTTTATTTTTACAAACGGTCGACCGGCGGCCTGCATTAGTTATATAGTATATGGCGCAAAAAATTTTTTGCGCCGAATTTAATCAGGAGAAAATAATGTATAAAGTTACACAGCTGCAAAAAGAGTACAAGCGAAAACTTATTACGGCCGACCAGGCAGCTGGATATGTAAGAAATGGCATGCGTATCCACTTTGGAACCGGGTGCGGAGCGGTCGTCGATATCGATAAGGCACTGGCTAAAAGGGCAGACGAACTTGAGGACGTCACCATTATTTCCACAGCAGCTATCAGAGAGGAACCTTTCGAAGTATTCAAAGCTACGAATTCAAATGATCAGGTGCGTTTTGCTTCAACGCTTTTCTCTAAGCACGACAGAATCATGAATGAGGCGGGGCGCTGCTGGTTCATTCCCATGATGTCCAGTGAGCTGCCTCAGCTTTGGGTCAATAACAACAACGGGGTGGACATAGCATATTTCCAAGTAGCACCTATGGATAAGCATGGCAACTTCAACATCGGACCTCAGGTCGCTGACATGTGGGGCGTTCTGAAATCCGCTAAGATGCGTATAGTTGAAGTCAACGAAAACATGCCCATTGCTCACGGATATCAGACTCAGATCAATCTGTTCGGTATCGACTACGTAGTGGAAGGAAGCAATACTCCGCTTGTAGAGATCCCGGTAAAGCCTCCAACGGAGGTCGACCTTAAGATAGGCGAACAGGTGGTAAAGAATATCAGATCCCACTGTACGGTGCAGCTGGGAAGCGGAAGCCTCCCTAACAATATCGGAAAAATGATCGCGGAGTCAGACATAAGTAATGTCGAGAGCCACACGGAGATGCTGAGCGATGCCTTCAGACTGCTGTTTGAAGAGGGAAGGCTCACAGGAAACAAACCCGTTGACCGAGGCAAATTGGTGTATACCTTCGCAGGCGGCAGCAAAAAACTATATGACTTCATAAACGACAACCCGATCTGCTGCTCAGCCCCCGTAAATTACGTCAATAACTTCTCTACGATATCGCGTATTCCTAACTTCATTTCAGTCACCAGATGCATGGGAGTTGACCTTTACGGCCAGGCGACTGCAGAGTCTGACGGACACCTGCAGATATCAGGTACCGGCGGTCAGCTGGACTTCGTTATGGGTGCTTTTGCGTCGCCCGGTGGCCACAGTTTCCTTTGCACTCCGTCCACCAGGACAGATGCAGAGGGAAACGTATACTCCCTGATCAGCCCGGTCCTGAAGGCCGGAACTATGGTTACGATACCGAGAATGTGCACGGACTATATCGTCACAGAGTATGGAGCGGTTTCGATGAAAGGAAAGTCCACCTGGGAGCGTGCGGAACTATTGGTATCCATTGCGCATCCCGATTTCCGCGACGATCTCATCAAAGAAGCAGAAAAGATGGGTATCTGGAAGAAATCGTCGAAAGTAATTTAAAAGAATCAAAAGGGGCTGTCTCATTGAGACAGCCCCTTGCTTTACTTGCAATCGGTTAATCGCTTATTCTCCCAGGTCCAACTTAGAAGCCGGGTCGACCGCTTCGTCATTTATGATAATTTCAAAATGGCAGTGGGGTCCGGATGAAAATCCGGTACTTCCAACTTCCGCAATGGTCTGACCCTGGCTTACGCTGTCGCCTTCGGAAACCAATAACTTCGAGCAATGCGCATATCTCGTCATTACACCGTCGCCGTGATCGATCTCAACACAGTTTCCGTAAGCACTTACCCAATCCGCTGTCACGACAGTTCCTCCGTCAGATGCCAGGATCGGAGTTCCTTCTTCAGCAGCGAAATCTACGCCGTTATGTATTTTTCCGGAGCTTTCTCCAAATCCTTTGGTTATGTCAGCATCCACGGGCTTAATGAATGTGCTGGTTGATACTGAGGTTTCCGCCGGCTCGTTATTATCGTCAGGAACATCCGTCGGATCTTCGCTGTCCCCGGAGCCTTCTTCCGTTTCATTATCGGTTTCAGCATCGGTCGCATATGGTCCGACGACAAAACTATCACCATACTGAGCAACGTAGTCTGTTACATCTTTAAGATCTGAATCTGCCACCTCTTTGATGATCAGTCCGGGCCAGAAATAATCGGAGTATGCGTTCTGCTCTTCGGTCCTCTCCATGAACATATAGAAATATGAATCTTTGATAGACATTCCCTTCAGCACCACGTCGAATTTCTCGCTTGAAGTGTGCACGTATGCCACCATCAGTGAATTCTCCGCAAAAAACTCCTCATCATACTCTTCAACGGCCTTATCGAATGACGGCAGATCTTCATTTTCGAGGCTCGTATCAGCAACCTTCCCGATCATGACCCTGAACTCTTCCAGATCGTCCATAGTGTCGATTCTGAAAAGGGGACATCCCTCGACGCTGTTTCTAGCCATAATATCCTTATCCAAACTCTTTTCCATGAGACCATGAGCTAGGTAAATATCATTTTCCAGGAAGGCGACCTTATAACCATCGCCGGCATTTGGGGCGGATCCGCCGTCATTATCCGCAGGATCTGTCAGGAGCGTAACTCCCAGCGCGACGCAAAGAATCAGCGCCACAACTATCACCCAGAACGCAGGCTTTTTATAGTTCAATACCCCTTTGATCCTTTGTTTTACGCTGACTTCGCCGAAGGCTACCGGGCAGGCTATGACGCCCCTCACGCGGTAGCTTGCGTTAAGCAAAGCCTGGGAATACCCAGCAGTCTGTTCTCTACTCATGTCTCGGATCACCTTCTCATCGCAGGCCATCTCGATATCCCTGGAGAGCAAAATATATGCTGCCCAGCACAGCGGATTGAACCAATACACCGCGAGAAGCAGATATCCCAGTGGTTTCCACCAGTGATCCTTTCTCTTAAGATGAGCCTCTTCATGGCTCAACACATATTCAAGGGAATCACCTCCAAGGTTAGAAGGTATATAGATCATAGGCTTGAACACGCCGAGAATAAAGGGCGACTTCACCTCGTCGCAGACCATGATTCCATCCCTGAGCGGTACCGAAGCTGCCACCTGTTTTTTAAGCTTAAAATAGCTAACAAGAGCATATGCCAGCATTGCAATGATGCCCGCGATCCATATCCAGGTTCCTACAGCGGTCCATACCTGAAGCGGATTAACGGAATTGCCGGCATCCGGCGCCAGACTCTCCATTATCGGATTCAAAGTACTGTTTATGGCCGATACTCCGGTGCTTATGGCAGGACTTTCAGACACAGCTATATCCTGAGGGATGACTTCTCTGCTCGGGATCACGCTTAAGCTGCTCTCCAAAGAGAAGGGGCAGAGCAGCCTGATCATTACGAATCCCCACAGAAGGCAGGATATCCACTTGGGAGCCTTCCGGATCAAAAGCCGCGCGAACATCACCGCGATGATAAGCCAGCTCGCCGTTATGCTCATATTCAAAATTTTAATAAATAAAGCATCCATAGTTATTTCTCCATTTTAAATGCGTCGATCATCTTCTGGATCTCCTCAGCCTCCTCGGATGAAAGTGCTTTGCGAGAAATGAAGGCCGCGACAAAGGACGGAAGGGAGCCCTTGTAGGAGTCTTCAACTATCTGCTCACTTTTCGCAGAATAGAAATCCTCTCTGGAGATGAGGGAAGTAACTACTCCGCCTTCGTTCTTAAGAAGGCCTTTCTCACAGAGCTTGCGAAGCACGGTATATGTCGTAGGCTTCTTCCATTTCAGTTCCTTCTCACAAAGCTTTACCAGCTCACCCGAAGCAATGGGTTCGTGTTCCCAGACGATGTCTGCGAATCTTTCCTGTACGTTTCCAAGGTCTATGTCAGTCATTACGATTAGCTCCTTTCGTTGGTTTATTCGAATAAACCTTACATGTTTAGTTTATCGCGATAAACCAAATTTGTCAAGAGAGATTTTTACCCTTTGTAAAATGACAAACAGATGTGGTATACTTTACCCAAACAATAACATATACCGAAATTCTCGGAGGTAGCATTACAATGCAGAGCAACATCAAGACAGGATATAAAGAAACAAAGAGCGTGATGACGAAATCCAACGGCCCGCTAGGCGGTTACGCGGTGAATCCTTATGTCGGGTGCACCCATGGCTGTAAATATTGTTACGCGTCATTCATGAAACGCTTTACAGGGCACACAGAAGAATGGGGAACGTTTCTGGATATCAAGGAATGGCCTGAAATAAAGGATCCGAAAAATTATGCAGGACAGAAAGTTATCATAGGAACGGTCACAGACGGTTACCTGCCCCAGGAAGAGCTATATGGCAAGACGAGGAAGATCCTCGAGGAGCTCAAGGAAAGCGGCGCGGATATACTTATTTGCACTAAATCCGATCTGGTGCTCCGCGATCTTGATCTTCTCAAAGAGATCAACGAAAAGAACAGACTGACAGTATCCTGGTCCGTGAATACTTTAGATGAAGACTTCCGCGAAGATATGGATGATGCCGTGAGCATCGAGAGAAGGCTTGCGGCCATGAAAAAAATATATGACGCAGGGATCCGCACGGTGTGCTTCATATCACCGGTATTTCCGGGGCTCACCGACATCAAAGCAATCTTCGAACGCGCTAAGGACCAGTGTGACCTGATCTGGCTTGAAAATCTGAATCTCAGGGGAGGATTTAAGAAGACCATCACTGACTATATTTCGAAGAAGCACCCTGAGCTCCTCCCTCTGTATCATGAAATATATACAAAAAAGGACCGCAGCTATTTTGAGGACCTCGAAAAAAAGGCTGAAGAAATGGCCCGTACAAACGGGTGCAGATTCGTAGACAACGAGACCCCCTACGAAAGAGTACCCAAGGGACATCCAACTATCGTTGACTACTTTTATCACGAAGAAGTACGCGGCACAAAAAACAGCGGCAAAAGGAACAAGAACCAAGCAGATCAAAGTTTACCGAAGGGAGACGCATCTAATGTTTCAGCCAGATAAATTACGGAAAATCAGCATTGCGCTCATATTGCTTTCCGCGATCACGTTTACCTTATTCGGCTGTTCTCTCGGATGAACGTTTTGATTTTTCTGATACATATGTCTTGAGCGTCGGCTGCGGAGTGAGGACGCCGACGATCACATTGCATCGGAAGACAGCCTTGAAGCTGTAGATATCTTCGAAACAGCCATAAAGAACTGTTTCGACGTGGGCAAAGTCGTCATCGACGCGGCTTTGGACGGAACTTTATAGAGCAAAATGGAACTGGATAAATAATACGAATCATATCATAGACGTTGTACAAAGGAAAGGTGTATTATGGCTAAGAAATGTATTTTTTGCGGGGAAGAGATCCCTGCTTTCAACGGCAAGAAACTTGACTGCGGCGGTTACACAGAGACTGTGTGCGCCGACTGTTTTGAGAAGTATCATAATCTCTATGGTGTTGAGCTCGCCCAAAAGATCCTCGCAACAGGCAGAGCTAAGAATCATATTGGTATCCGTGACTATTTGAACGAACGTATCAAGGCTGAACAGGAAACTCTGGAACGTGAGAAGAAAAAGGAAGAAGAGTTCAACAACAGCCATCCAGAAACCGGTAAGTGCCCGAAGTGCGGTGGTTCCATGCGCCAGTATGGCCCGATTACCTTTAAACTCGGCGAAGAAACTTTCTTGTTCAGCGATCTGAACAGGCTTATGAGCGGATCCATGGCGGTCCGTCTGGAGAGATGTAAGGAATGCGGATATACGGAGTTCTATACTCCTAATGAGAATGAACTGCTTTGACACAAAAGTATGAAAGGCTCATTTTCCAGTATCTGACATATAATACTGAAACGCCTTGCTGTAACGAGCGTTTAATTCCTGTGCTGCTGATAATGACCAGCAACGCGTCATGAGACCGTATTCCCTGAAGAGTGCAAAAAAGCCTACGACGCAGGCGCAGCTTTGGTATAATATTATTGACTTTCCCATAGTAATCTGCTATATTCCAAATAGTGAGAAATTTCAAAGAAAGCGAGGTAATCATTGATGACTGTTAAAAAATCGGATATTGTAACTGAATATTTTATGATGACCTCGGTTTTTGAATTTTAGTCCTTAAAAGTATAATTGATCAATTAACCGTGGCCTGTTTGTCACGGTTTTATTATGCCCTTTTTGGGGCGTAAAAGTTGTCAAACCGTGGCCTTCTGTTGCGGTTTTTTTGCTGATCCGGGACTGCCAAAAATTCTCGCGAGGTCTCCACAATATGCGATTATCTCACGATAGTTTGAAATGGAGGCGATATGGTGAATAGTAAACAGGAGAAACTGGGAAGAATTTCCGAAGTAAGAAAGAACAGTTTCATAATATATTTTGAAGAACAGGAGGTAATTGGTAAATTAAGGGGAAGTTTCTATGAAGAGGAGGCGGACAAGCTGCCGGTGGTGGGGGATTACGTAAGGTTTATCCATAATCCTCTGGGAGACTCGGTAATCCAGTCGGTCTGCGATAGGAAGGGTCTGCTTCAAAGACCCGACCAGGCCAAGACCGGAGTCATGCAGTATATGGTGGCTAACGTGGACTACTGCTTCATAGTGACGTCCTTGAACGATGACTACAACTATAACAGGATAGCAAGGTACGCAAGCGTAGCCCTTCAGGGAGGCGCTGTGCCGGTTGCGATCCTAACCAAGGCGGATCTTTGCACCAACGTGGGAAGATATATTTCTGAGGTGGAGACCATTTCGGATAAGATCAAAGTCCATGCGGTTTCAGCGCTTCTTAACATCGGCATGGATGAGCTAAAGGAGTATTTTGCGACCGGGAAGACGGTCTGCCTCATGGGATCTTCCGGCGCAGGCAAATCCACTCTCATCAACGCCATAGCAGGGGAGGATGTCATGGAGACCAGCGCCATCCGCGAGTCGGATTCCAAGGGAAGGCATACGACGACCCATCGTCAGCTGATCAAGCTCTCTAACGGCGCTTTCGTCATAGACACGCCAGGTATGAGGGAGATCGGCATGGCTGGTACTGAAGATGGCATAGATGATACTTTCTCAGATATCATCGAGCTGGAGGCAAGGTGCAAGTTCAGGAACTGCAGACATGAGACCGAGCCGGGCTGCGCTGTGAAGGCGGCTATAGCCCGTGGGGAGCTCTCCAAGAAAAGGTTCATGCTGTATATGAGCCTGGGGCAGGAGAACACAAATAACTACGCTAAGAAGAAGGAGATCTCTAAGCTGGCGAAGATGTATAAGAAGGGTAAAAAGTAATAGTTGGAGGATAGTCTTTTTCTTTTGCTCAATATGTGATATATTTTACGTATAAAATTGCTGCAAATAATTGCAAAGCAGGTGATCTATATGGAATGGAACGACGTAAAAGAGATACTTGAAGATGTTAAGCCAATCCTCAAGGCGACATCAGATGCCATCTGTATCCTTGACAAGTATGGCAACACGATATACGAAAATCCTCTGTATGAGATAATGCTCAAACGAGGCAATCTGGAGATAGTCGCGGACTCAAAGGATATTTATGTGGACGGCAAGAAGGCTGGAAAAGTCATAGTTTATCATGACATTTCTGAAGTCAACAGGCTCAGGAGAGAGCTGGATCGTCTGAACCAGAAGCTGCGTAAGGTCGAAGCAAAATACTCCTTCAAGGACATTATCGGCGAGAATGAGAAGATGCTTGAAGCTATCAACGTCGCCAAGACCGCAGCGATGACCCCAGCAACGATCATGCTGAGGGGCGAGAGCGGAACCGGCAAGGAGATATTTGCCAATGCGATCCACAATACAAGCCCAAGACGCAATGAGAAATTCGTGAAGATCAACTGCTCTTCGATTCCCGATGAGCTTCTGGAGAGCGAACTCTTCGGATACAAGGAAGGCGCTTTCACCGGTGCCCAGAGAGGCGGAAAGAAGGGCCTGTTCCAGGAAGCTGACAGAGGAAGTCTTTTTCTGGATGAGATAGGTGATGTTTCTCCGAGAATGCAGGTCAAGATCCTGAGAGCTCTTCAGGAAAAGGAGATCATGCCGGTAGGATCCACGGAATCCATTCCTATCGATGTGAGAATTATTTGCGCCACAAATAAGCCTCTGGAAAAGATGATCGAGGATGGTGAGTTCAGAGAGGATCTTTACTACAGGTTAAACGTCTTTCCCATAAAGATACCTCCTCTCAGAGAGCGCAAGGACGACATCGAAGCAATATCGATGTACCTGCTGAACCAGTACAACGATTACTACGGCAGGAAGGTCACCAGTATAGACAAAGAGGCCATTAAACTTCTCAAAAAAGGTGATTGGCCGGGAAATGTTAGGGAACTGCAAAACGTTCTTTCTAGAGCACTGATCAACCTGTCGGAGGATGAAGAGGTGCTGACAGCTGAGGATATAGAGGCATCGATAAACGGTGAGGACGCGCGTCCGAGAAAGCACAGGAATCCAGGAGGTGTTCCCGAGAATATTCCTTCTGAGCTGAATGCAGCAGTTGAATATATCGAAACAACGGTGATAAAAAGAGCTATTGAGCAGGCAGGAGGAGACAAAAACAAGGCTGCGGTGACCCTGGGCATACCTCTCAGGACTCTCTACTATAAATGTAAAAAGCTGGGCATATAGTTTTTGCAAGATTTTGCAAAAATGCAAGATGTTACAGCAATATTTTGCAAAACGACATTTTATCCTTTTCAAAACCCTTGAAAACAGGCATTTTTCAGTTTGGCACACTAAATGCATAGTATGTAATCAAATGATTTGCTCTTAACTAAAGGAGGACATAAAATGGATAATCAGAAAGTTTTAGACGAGTTCGTAAGAGGATATTATGCACAGTTAGCCAGCGGAGTTTATGGCAAACCAGTACCCCTTGATCCTAAGACAACAGCCCTCGTACTTATCGATGTACAGGAATGTGTTACAGAAGAATATTTTGTAGAAGGCTTCAAGGCCATGGGAATGGACGTTGAACCTTTAATGCCTGCGCTTGATCAGCTTGGCGAAAACACTAACAAGGTTCTTAAGAACATTGAAAAGATTTTGAATAAGTGCAGAGAAAAAGGCATCAAGCCCATCCACATCAAGTTAGGTTCATACCTTCCGGATGCAGCGGATACAGGAAGACTTCATACCGAAGCAGGAATGTTTTATCCACCCGGAGCACCGGGTTCCGCCTTTGTCAAGGAAGCAGCACCTTTGGAGGGCGAGATCGTTCTTAACAAGACTTGTTCAGGTTGCGTAGTAGGGACCAACATCGATAGGATTATGAGAAATCTGCATATAGACAGCGTTCTCGTAGTTGGATTCTATACAGACCAGTGCGTAAGCACAGCTATTAGAGATTTCAGAGACCTTGGATATAACGTAGATATGATCGAGGACGCCATTGGTGCCATGAGCCAGGAAAGACATGAAAGAGCGCTTCAGGGCATCCAGAGAATCTATGCAAATTCCGAAACCACAGAGCAGCTTCTTGCAAGACTTGAGGAGCTCTAAAGAAAGAGGCATTTATGATCAACGATATCGTTAGCAAGATCATTCCCAAAGTGATCGAATACAGAAGACATTTTCACCAGTTTCCGGAACTCAGTTTCGAAGAATTTGAAACGTCAGAGTTTGTAGCTGAAAAGCTTCGTGAGCTCGGTTATAATGTACGCACCAACATCGGTGGTACCGGCGTAATGGCTGTTCTTGATACAGGCATTCCCGGACCTGTGATCGCTTTCAGGGCTGACATGGACGCGCTTCCGATCATGGAGGAAAGCGGCCTCGATTTTGATTCCAAGAGAGTCGGAGTCATGCACGCCTGCGGACATGATGGTCATATGGCTATACTTCTTGGAACGGCCATGCTTTTGATGGAGATAAGAGACCAGCTCAAGGGAGTTATCAAACTCATTTTCCAACCGGGTGAAGAAGCAAACGGCGGCGCGAAGTGCATCATAAACGATGGGGCTTTGAAAAATCCCGACGTTGAAGGTGTATATGCTCTACACATGATGCCGGATATTCCCACTGGAACCATTGCGGTCAAGTCAGGATACATGACCGCGACCGATGATGAATTCTACATCAGGGTTTATGGCAGTGATGCGCATTCATCTGAGCCGGAGACCGGTATCAACGCCATCAACATAGCCAGCCAGATAGTCATGGGATTAAATACCATAGTAAGCAACAATCTCAGTCCCTTTGACGTAGGCACCTTCTCCATTTGCAAAATAAACGGAGGCGAGGCGATCAACGTCATCCCGGACTACGTCGAGATGTGCGGTATGATAAGATGTGTCGAAGGCAAAAATAAGCTGATGATCCGTGATAAGATGACATCTATCGCCGAGAACACGGCCAAAGGCTTCGGTGGAAGCGCTGAGGTGGAATTTATCCAGGGATTCCCATCGGTAAATAACGATGCCAGATTAACAGTAAACGTTATCGAAGCTGCAGAGAAGTCACTCACCAGCAAAGATGACATTATAATGATCGAGAGACCGCATTTGGGATCGGAGGACTTTGCATATTATCAGGAAGAAGTTCCGGGCGCAATATTTATGCTGGGTTGCAGTCAGGAAGACTCAGAAACCGGCTCGCTTCACAGTGCGATACTCAATATCAATGAAGATTCCTTCCAATATGGTGTAAGGATCTTTGGCAACATCGCTTTGGACATTTGTGGGAAATAACTATACTATTAAAAGAGCTGCCGATTTAGATGGATCTAAACCGACAGCTCCTTTTGATTGCTTTAATTTCCAGTTTTATCAGTCCGCCACAGCTTCCGCGATGACTACGGCAAGTCTACGGATCTCCTCTAGAGAATCGGCCTGCTCGCTAAGGTCTGTGGGCTTGTTTGCGGAGTACGATTTGCTGAAGACCTTGGTCCAGTTAAGGTAGTCCGCGATGCACCAGAACTGCTTCTCGATGATCTCATATTGAGGGTCATAAAGGCCGGCCTCGCCGATTACGATGGTGCCGATCTTCTTAGGATTTTTCTTGAATATCTCGTGGCAGGCATAGAACTTGTCGATTACGAGCTTCAGTTGGGAGGTGATGCCCCACCAGTAGACGGGGGTGGCGAAAAGAATGAAGTCCGCCTCCAGAATAGCTCTGTTGGTATCATAGGACTCGTCTTCATAGATGCAGTCTCCGCTGCTCATGCAGACGTCGCAGCCTGTGCAGGGGATGATGTTGACATCAGCAGCTTTTATCTCTCTGACCTCCAGTTCCGGATGATCTTTCAAGCCTTCCCTTAAAGCTTTCAGGGCTTCGACGGTGTTGCCTTCCCTGGGGCTTCCGTTAAATATCAGCAATTTCTTTTTTTCCATTCTGGTCACCTTCCTTGATTGTATTATGATTTGGAATTATCTTCCGTTAACTGTGCAAAAATAACCGCTCCCAGAATCAGCACCGCGCCGATGATCTCCTTCAAGTAGGGCTCTTCACTAATCAGAAGCCACGCAAAGAATATGGCGTAGACGGTCTCCATGGAGGAGCACACGCCGGCCAGCCGTGCGGGCACATCCTTCAGACAGCTGATGAAGAGGGTGTGAGCGAAGGCGGTGGTAACCGTACCGAATAAGAGCAGGAGTCCGATGTCCTTCATGGTGGGATGGATATCGGCACTCAGGAAAAAGGGCAGCAAAATAAGGGCGGCCACACCTTGCTCATAAAAAGAAATGAGGGTGCCGGTATATTTGGTGCTGAATCCTTTGTTGAACATGGTAAGTATCGTATAGGCAATAGGCGATACCATGCCTATCAAGATGCCTTTAAATATGTTATTATCAAAAGAAAACTCCGGAACGGTGATGATGACGCCGATCAGTATTATCATGGCCAGGATCACGTTTTTTGATTTGAGTTTTTCGTGGTAGACCAGGGGCTCGACGAAGGTCACGAAGAGGGGAAAGGTTGAAAAAGTGATGGTGCCTATGGCGACTGTGGACACGCGGATGGATTCAAAGATGGACCACCAGTGAAGTGCCAGAAAGGCTCCGGATATGAGCAGCATGATAAAGTCCCTGCGACTCTCAACTTTGAAGGATTGCTTGGTCGCAAGCATAAATATACCCAGGGAAAGAGATGAGAAAAATACTCTTCCGAAGGTAATGCCCAGAGCCGGCAGGTCTATCCATTTGCCGAAAAGTCCCGCGAAACCGAAGAGCAGAACTGAGATATTGAGATATATCAGGGAATGTGTCTTCATAGTATTTGGAAAAAAATATAGCTTAGATGACTTGTTTTATGAGTCAATTATACAATCACGGAGAGTTGATGTCCATAAAAATGAAAATCCGGGGAGAGTTTTTTGCGAAATACTCTCCACTAAGCCATCAATATGTGGTATAATTATTTTAATATTACCACTACTGATACCCGGCAAGGCCGGGATCATCGATTATAGAAGGGATGAGACCATGATAGTATTAAATGTGACCTACAAGTGCAAGCCCGATATGAGAGAAGAATTCTATGAAATGATCTTGGCTGAGGGGCTGGACGAGGCGAGCCGCGCTGAGGCAGGCAATCTCAAGTACGATTATTACTTTCCTGTGAATGACAGCGACGAAATGCTCCTGGTTGAGAAGTGGAAGGATGCTGAGGCTCTGGCGGAGCACGGCAAGCAGCCGCATTTCGCAAGGCTGGGCGAACTGAAGGGCACCTATGTGTTCGACACCATCATTGAGAAGTTCGTAGTGAACGATTGATAATCAACAGAGAAATCTGTTATTATATATTCAAAATGGGATAGGAGTTTATTGTTTATGAAATCATCTTTGTTAAGACACGAAATCATCTTAAGGATCGGAGCTCTCCTTATGATCCTGGCGCTGGTTTTTAGTTTCAGCGCTTGCGGGAGCAATGAACAGGGAAGCGCGGATGAAGATCAGGCTGCGCAGACCGAAGAAAACACTGAAACTGCTGAAGAGACCAAGTCTGAAAGCAAGGGACCGGTCTTCGAACCTAAGACTGTTCAGAAACAGAAGTCTCAGATCAACGTTCTGACCGGCGAGCTCGGCTCCAAGAAAAACAAGATCAAGACCAGAGTCGTTGGTATCGTAGTCGAGAATCATCCACAGTCCCGCCCTCAGTGGGGTATGGATGATCCGAAGTACTCCCCGGACATCATCTTAGAAGGCGAAGTTGAAGGTGGATTCACCAGAATGTTCTGGATGTGGGCCAACTACAACGCACTGCCGGATTACGTAGGACCCGTCAGAAGTGCCAGACCGCCTTTCATTCTGTTCTCTGAATTCTTTGATTCCTACTTCGTTCACTGGGGCAGGAGCCACACAGAGGCCGGATACACCGGAGCTTCATACTACTTCAAGCGTGACAACATCGCTCACTTAGACGGCATGTACTATGAGCGCACCGCACCATTTGACAGAAAGCAGGGCACCGGAAGAGCCATCGAGCACACCGCCATCGTTTACGGCGATCAGCTTCCTAAGACTCTCGAGTCCAAGTTCAGGACCAAGCTCACCATGAAGAAGTGTTCCAAGCTCAACTTCTACCGCACCAAAAAAGCCCGTGGCAAGAAGAAATCCTGCTACGGACTGACTCTCAAGTTCTCAGATCGTACCCAGACGACTGAATGGAAGTACAACGAGAAGGATAAGAAGTACTATTCCTCCAGCTTCCAGACCAACGTGGCAAGGGACAATCTGCTGGTACTCTTCGACAATACATCATATCAGACCAAGCCCGGCTACACCACCTACTGCAACTATGAGGTAGGCGGCGGCAAAGGATACTATGCAAGCTGCGGCGCAGTTCAGAAGATCGAGTGGAAGGTCAAGAAGGGTAAGCTTTATCTCTACGAAAAAGGTAAGGTAAAGGCAGCTCCGGGAGCTAAGGCTAAGAAGAGCCAACTCTCCATGAACCCCGGCAAGACCTGGATCGGTTGGGCATCCGCTAACCACAACGGCAAGTGCACCATCAAGCCGGCTTCGTAAGGTTTAATAAGATTTAAAAAGAGCCTGCCTCGAAAAGAGGCGGGCTCTTTTTGTTTGATTTGGGTCGGATATGCCTGCGGATATGCGTGCCTACACATTTCCTTTCTGAGAGCGCCATGATGTGTAGGCAAAACTACACATCAGGCGTGGTTTCAAGGGGGGCATGTGTAGTTTCAGCTCTGGTTTTGGAGTGAGAAAAAAGTAAAACTACACATGGCCCCGTGTTTTCAAAGGGTATGTGTAGTTTTGCCTATACATGAAAGGCCTTTTTCATGGGGTCATGTGTAGGCGACAATTGCGTGAAAATATTATCAAATCTCGCTCATACATTTCTGTAAAAAATTGGCCCAAATGTATAAGTCAAATTGATACATTTCGAGGATTTTTTGGGCCAAATGTATGAGTAGCGCTCTGCCAGCTACCCGATTGATACATTTCCGCAAAAAATCTGCTCAAATGTTTAAATTTCATTGATACATTTCATGGGAAATAATAGGCCAAATGTATCAATGACACTAAACGTTCCAATTCGATAAGGAAAGCGTAGGTTCGAGTCCTGCTCTTATCTGTATAAACAAATTAAAAACCCCTCACGAATGAGGGGTTTCTAATTTGTTGGTGCGGACAACAGGACTCGAACCTGCAAGGTCTCCCACACGGTCCTTAGCCGTGCGCGTCTGCCAATTCCGCCATGTCCGCTTGGGGGCAGTGCATTTTTGACTGCCTTATTATATTACTACTTTTTAATAAAAAGGTCAAGGACTTTTTTTGCACATTTTACAAATTTGCTGAATCTTTTAAAACACGCGGCGGATGTCTCCTGGCCCTACGGCGTCGCTCACTCCAAGCAAGCGAGCTTGTTGTAGCTTTGCTCACAGTTAAAAATCTCAAGTTGTACGCCTTGCCACAAGGATTCTTTTGTGATATTATTTCCTTG
Source organism: Bacillota bacterium (assembly GCA_017394515.1). Lineage (GTDB taxonomy): Bacteria > Bacillota > Clostridia > Peptostreptococcales > Anaerovoracaceae > RUG754. The sequence continues at coordinate 17,145 of JAFPXY010000033.1, forward strand.
GAGAAATATTTAATGACTAAAAGGGAAGAATAAGACATGAATGAAAATAATTTGACCAAAGAAATGCATGAATCCGGAGAAATGTATCTGGAGACCATACTTGTCCTTTCCCAGATGAAGCCGGTGGTGAGATCCATCGATATTTGCGACTACATGAATTTTTCCAAGCCTTCGGTAAGTCGCGCGGTGGGTAAGCTTAAGGCTGATGGATATATCGAGGTGGATGGTTCCGGATATATAGTTTTAACTGAGACCGGAAGGCAGATCGCAGAGAGGATCTACGATCGCCATAATACCCTTCAGAGCATATTTATGACCATTGGCGTTGACGAACAGACAGCTGAAGATGATGCCTGCAAGCTGGAGCATTACTTAAGCGACACGACCTATGAAGCTCTGAAGAAATACTTTAAAGTATGACATATCGTTGAGCGAGAAAAGCACCCGGCGAGAGGCGGGTGCTTTTTAGACATTATTTTAACAAGAGGTGAAGATCATGGAATATATCGGTGATGTGTTTTATGAATACGGCGGGGGGCTCTATGCCAATCTGACGAACCGCTGCCCTGACAGGTGTGAATTTTGCATAAGATATATGGTGGATTCCCTGGGCGGGGCGGATTCTTTGTGGCTCAAGCGCGAGCCCACCATGGATGAGATCAAAGAACTCCTGAGCGAGTGGGATCTCAATCAGTTCTACGAGCTGGTGTTTTGCGGGTACGGCGAGCCTACGGAACGCCTGGAGGATCTTCTCGAGACGGCCAGGTACGCCAAGTCGCTTTGCCCTAAGATCAAAGTTCGCATAAATACCAACGGCTTGAGCGATCTCATAAACGGCAGGGATACCACCGAGGATCTGAGAGGAGTCATAGACGCGGTATCTATCAGCTTAAATGCCAAAGGTCCCGAAGAGTATCTGGCGCTTTGCCATCCGAGATTCGGCCTTAAGGCTTTTGACGCCATGATCGATTACACCAGAAGGGTCAAAGAAGTCATTCCCGATGTGACCATGTCCATCGTGGGCGGTACCATCCCCAGGGATGATGTGGAGCCTTGCAGGAAGATCGCTGAGGAACTTGGGGTCAAGTTCAGGATCAGATAACCAGGATCGGATGACCAAGTTTAAGCTGTTAAGGAGATAGAATGATCAAAACATTATTCAGTTATTTCAAACCTCATATGAAGATCTTCATGGCGGATATGTTTTGCGCATTTCTGGTGGCGGCGGTGGACCTGGCGTTCCCGCTGATATCCAGGAGGGCCATGTACGATCTTTTGCCGGAAAAGAAGTACCAGGCGTTTTTTGCGGTCATGGCCATAGTGGCAGGGGCCTATCTTCTTAGGGCCGTAGCCCAGTTCATCATGACCTACTGGGGCCATACCTTTGGCGTCAGGGTTGAAGCGGACATCAGGCGGGATCTCTTCAACCACTTCCAGGTGCTGGACTTCGAATTCTATGACAAGAACCGCACGGGAAACCTTATGAACAGGCTCACGGGAGATCTTTTCGAGATCACGGAGCTGGCGCATCACGGCCCGGAGGACGTGCTGATCTCGACTCTGACCATCATCGGATCCCTGATCTTCATGTTCTGGATGGAATGGAGGCTGGCTGTTGTCATCGCCATCCTCATCCCGATCTTTCTTCTGGTGGTCGTCAAGAACAGGCGCGCCATGTCTCAGGCTTCTCTGAACGTTAAGAAGCGCATGGCGGACATCAACGCTGAGATCGAATCCAGGCTTTCAGGTATCAGGACTTCCAAGGCTTTTGCCAATGAAGAGGTAGACAGGGAGCACTTCAACGATTCCAACGAGCTCTTCAAGAATTCCAAAAAAGACCACTACAAGGCCATGGGTCGTTTCATCGCTTCCCAGGAGTTTTTCATGGGCATCATGCCCGTGGCTGTCATAGCCTTCGGCGGTTACCTAATCATGGAAGGCAAGCTGAACTATATCGACCTTATCACTTTCACACTTTTCGTAAGCACCTTCGTAACGCCCATCCGTAAGCTCTCCAACTTCTCGGAGATCTTCGTGAGCGGCACTGCGGGCTTAAGACGTTTCATGGAGATCATGGCCGTGGAGCCTGTGGTAGTTGAGAAAGAGGACGCTGAGCCCTTGGTAGTGGATAAGGGCGAGGTCAAGCTGGAGAATGTGACCTTCTCATATAACAATATTAAGGAAGTCTTAAAAGGCATCGATCTGGACGTGAGACCCGGCGAGACCGTGGCCATCGTAGGCCACTCAGGAGGGGGCAAAACAACCCTTTGCCAGCTGATCCCCAGATTCTACGATGTGACCGGCGGAAGTATCACCATCGACGGTCAGGACGTAAGGGACGTAACCAAGTCCTCCATCAGGCAGAACGTGGGCATCGTCCAGCAGGATGTATTCATCTTTGCCGATACCATCTTTGAAAATATCAGATATGGAAGACCGGATGCTTCCTATGAAGAGGTGGTGGAAGCTGCCAAGAGGGCTGAGATCTTCGACGACATCATGGCCATGCCGGATCAGTTTGACACCTACGTAGGTGAACGTGGAACCAAGCTTTCAGGCGGACAGAAACAGAGAGTGTCCATCGCCAGGATCTTCCTGAAGGATCCTAAGATCCTCATCCTGGATGAGGCAACATCAGCCCTGGATACCATCACGGAGAACCATATTCAGGAAAGCTTTGAGGAACTGGCTAAGGGCAGGACCACCATCGTCATCGCCCACAGGCTTTCCACCGTCAGAGACGCGGATCGCATAGTGGTTATAGAAGATGGCCTTATAGTAGAAGAAGGAACTCACGATGAGCTCCTTCTGGAGAACGGCGAATACGCCAAATTATACAATGCATGATTTCTGATCTTAAGGTCAGAATATAAAGCCTGCTATCAAATAGCAAATGAATGACAGGACCGCACAGGGCACCACGTAAGTGGTGCTCGTTTTTATTTGCCTCAGGTTGGACACCTCGGAACCGGCAGCAGTCATGATGATATTGTCCGAATAGAAGCAATAGCAGCAGCCAAAGGACACGCCGCTCATGATGGCAGCGACGATGATGGATGGGTTGACTCCGAGAGCTGCAGCCAGGGGCAGGAAGATGGGCACGCTTATGACCTGCATGGACCAGTATCCGGCGGTGGCGAAGGTCGCCAGAGCCACCAGAAGGAAGGCCATGGCCGGAAGCAGAGTTCCGGGCACTACAGCGCCGATCTTAGCGATCATGTATTCAAAGAATCCCAGCTTGCCGTTGACATTTGATAGTGTGAAGGCAAAGGTCACCAGGACCATCAAAGGGAACATGCTCTTGGCTCCGTCCAGGAAGTCGTCCACGAATTTCTTCGGGCTCATGAGCCTCTGGGCCATGTACATGACCATCTGAACGATGATGGAGATTATGCAGCCATAGGTCAGATCAAAATCGAAGATAAAGGTGCCTGTCACCATGGCGACCAAAGGAACTATAACGTTCCAGGCTGATGAGGGAGCTACGTCCTCTTCCATGTCCATCTGAAGCATGGCGGACTCACCCTCGTCATGAGGGATGGGGCTGCCACCCTGAGCCACGCGATCATAGGCTGCTTTCAGGGCTCCGTGTTTTTTGATGATGTTCACATCCACGAGAAGGCAGCAGATTACGCCGATGATGGGGAAGAACATGAAAGGTATAGCCTTGGCGTAGTCCATGAAAGCGAGGCCTTCATCTGAGATCAGGCCGATGTGGAAGCCTGCCCAGCTGGAGAAGGGCACCAAGGATGCCATGGAGGCTGCAAGGATGGCTGCCTGCATGGACAGATGCTCCCTGGGAATTCCGTTTCTATCTGTGAGCTCTCTTAAGGAAAAACACACCGTAAGGGTGTTGAGGAAGTCGTCCACGAACATGAGAATTCCCAGTATCCAGGCCAGTACAAGAGGCTTCTTGGGACCGCTGGCGTATTTGTTCAGGATATTTCCAAAGCCTGAGATCGCCCCTGAGGTCTGAAAGAGTTTGATCAGACCACCGAAGGAGAACAGGATGATAAAGACGAATTGCAGGGACCAGCTGGAGAAGGTCTCGTAGAGAACTTCCACGAAGCCTCTTATAAAGTCACCCTTGTAGAGAAGGATGGCACCTGTAAAGGCAGCCAGAGCCAGCATTTCAGTTATTCTTTTAGTAAGCATGGCTCCCACCATAAGTACGATTATGGGGAGACATGAGATAAAGCCGTATTCCATAGTTGTCACCGATGATGCAAAAAATTTTACATCTTGATTTTAGCATAATAGCGCAAGCTTTAAAAGTGCAAGTTTTAACTGATAGGACCATTGAGCAGGAAGCCCCCACTTCTTTAAGTGGTGGGAGCAGGTCACACGGGAATGCTGACTCTCAGAGCGATCTTGTTTATAGAATCTTCGTCTAAATTGAAGGGATTGAAAAGGGCTTCGAATCTGGGATTGCTGGCAGGTTTGAGACCCTGGTCATGAAGTTCATCCAAGAGCATCTTGTAGTATTTTCTGTTTTCACCGGATTTATAAAGGAAGGTTACTGATATAGCCTTAGTGGCCGGAACTGTTTCAACGCTTGGATCGGAAGTCTTAGTTACCACGGGGATATAGACCTTGCATTTGTATTTTTTGCCAGTGGGGTCATCATAGAGGAAGTTTACAGGTTCCGGTATCAGGAAGGGAGGGTAGTAGCGATTGGTCTCATAGCCTTTCTTGATGGCTTCGTGCAGGGCATCGTCAACATGATTTGACATTTCAATGATTCCATAATCCAGATCAGTTTTTATGGTATAGCAGCGCAGTTCAGGAATATTGATGGTGTAAACGGTGGTTGGATTGCCGGATAGTGATACAGCACGCAGGTTTTCCATACTGAAAGCCAGCATGTTTATCTTATCCTGCAGTCTGTCTGCGAAAGCGCCCATGGTCTTCGGAGACATGTCCAGGGATTTCAGTTCTTTCTTCGAGAAGCCACACTCGTGCAAAAGCTGTATCAGGTTGATATCATAGATATTTCTGGAATTGTAATAGTGGTATTTGTTCTCACCGATCTTGGCTGGTTTGATCAGATTGTCATCGGTCATACGCTGTAAGGTAGTTCTACCTATGCCACAGGCTCTGGCAGCCTCTCTTATGCTATATGTGTTAATAGAATTTTTCTTCATTGCCTTCACCATTTTTTCATAATCGTGCTATTGACATGCCCACTAGTGGGCATGGTATAATTGTACCACAAAGCATATTATGATGCAAGAATGAATGTCTTTTGACTCCTTCGTAAATAATGCGTGACCCTATCTCTCACAGAGTCAAGAGCGATCTAAAATGACACCTTTCCAAATATTAAATGTACAACCTTTTTTCAGATCGCAAGACAGTTCATAAAAAGAAACGCTCCTCGGAGCGTTTCTTTTTGCTTATATATATTTAATGACGTTTATATACACTTTACCCTTTCTGGAGGTGCCGTCGGTATCCAGATATATGGCCTTGCCCTTGCCCCGTAAGACGATCTTCTGGTTGGGCTTTAGCTGGTAGTCGGACTTCACGGTCTCGGTCCCATCGATGAAGACGAGGCCGCGGGAGATGGCCTCCTGGGCAGCCTTTCTGGACAGATTGAAAACCGAAGATATCACGTTGTCCAGGCGGGGAGATGCCAGATTATATCGGTGAAGCTCCTTCTTTATCTCCCCCGGATCCACATGATCGATGGTGAGAAGCTCCGTGTTGACGGAAGCTCTGCCCACGGTCGAGAGATCGTCCTTAAGGAATTCGCCAAGCTCCTTCAGAAGTATGATCTGAGCATGATCCTTGTGGACCAGGATGTCTCCGATCTTCTCCCGTTTGATGCCTTCACCCATGAGGGCACCCAGATAGTCACGGTGGCCAAGGACCACGCCTTCCTGACGTGGAACGCTCACCTTAAGAATGCACAGTGGGCATTCGTCGGGATAAGTCATGAAGTACTCCAGAAGTTCCTTCTCGTCCTTCACTCCGGTATAGTCCGGCATGAAGATGGGCAGCCTTCTCTCAGCTTCATCATAGCCACCGTAAAAGAAAGCACCCTGGGAACCCAGACTCCTCATGAGTCTCCCGGCCTTGCTCTGCTCCTCCAGTGAGAGAAAGTCACCGTTCTCTATGGCGTAGGAGGATTGGAATCGCTGAAACCGATCTTCTATTTTTTTGAGAAATAAATTGTTATCGTCCATATTTATTAAAACCGCATTTTATGGTATACTTGCTGTATTGAATTATAACAGAAAAAATATTCTTTTGGAAGGGGAAGCAAAAGTATGAAAGGAAGATATCCTATGTTTGGCGTTTGCGCCAGAGGCTGTGAAATTGAGGTAGAAGACGGAAAGCTGGTAGACTGCGAGTTTTACGGTGGCTGCGACGGAAACCACAAGGGCATAGTCAGCCTGTCAAAGGGCAGGGATATTACGGAAATCGCAGACAAGCTGGCAGGCATCACCTGCGGCGGTCGACCCACATCATGCCCGGATCAGCTGTCCAGGATCCTGAAGCAGATCATTGAAATGGGCGAATAATTTTTTGCGCAAAAAATGAAAGAAAAGGTGTATCTCTGTATCGATCTTAAATCATTCTATGCTTCTGTAGAATGCGTGGAGAGAGGTCTGGATCCCATGACCACCAATCTGGTGGTGGCGGATCCATCCCGGTCCGAGGGGACTATCTGCCTGGCCGTATCTCCGTCAATGAAGGCCCTGGGCGTCAAAAACCGCTGCAGGGTATTTGAGATACCCAAATCCATAGATTACATCATGGCGCCGCCGAGACTCCAGAAATACATAGATTATTCAGCGGAGATCTACGGCGTTTATCTGAACTACATCTCAAAGGACGACATCTACGTGTATTCCATAGATGAGTGTTTTTTGGATGTGACGGACTACCTTAAGCTGTATAACAAGACACCCAGAGAGATGGCGGTATTTCTCATGGGAGAGATCACGTCCCAGGTTGGCGTGCGTGCCACCTGCGGCATAGGCACCAATCTGTATCTGGCCAAGGTGGCGTTGGATATTACGGCCAAGCATTCGCCGGATTTCATCGGCGAGCTCAACGAGATAAGCTACCGGGAGACCCTCTGGGACCATAAGCCCATCACGGACTTCTGGAGGGTGGGAAGAGGCACAGCCAAAAGGCTTGCCAAGTACGGCATCTATACCATGGGAGACATAACCGAAGCTGACGAGGATCTCATGTACAAGGTCTTTGGCATCGACGCAGAGCTCCTCATAGACCACGCCTGGGGCCTGGAACCCACCACCATTAAGGACATCAAGGCTTACAAGCCTAAGAGCAACTCCCTCTCCAGGGGTCAGGTGCTCATGAGGGATTACAGCTTTGAGGAGGGAAGGCTCATCGTGAAGGAGATGATGGAGCTTCTCTCCCTTGAGATGGTCAAAAAGAATCTGGTCACCGAGTCGGTAACTCTACAGGTGGGCTATACTCATAAGGTGGAGGCGGAACCTGCTCATGGTACCATTTCCATGGATTTTCCCACCAACGCGGGCAAGATCATGGTAGAAAAGATCTCCGAACTCTACGACAGGATCATGGATGAGGACCTGCCCATCAGGAGAGTCTATATAAACTGCAATAACGTCAAGGAAAAGACAGAGGAGCAGCAGCTGAACTTCTTCGAGGTGGCTCTTGAAGATGACCTGAAGCGCGAAAATGATATGCAGCAGGCGATCAACAGCATCAAGAGCAAGTTCGGAAAGAACGCCATGTTCAAGGGCATGGACCTGGAAGAGGCTGCCACCACCCTTGAGAGGAATCTCCAGATAGGAGGCCATAAGAGTGGAAATGAGAAATAGAGTGTATCTCTCTAAGGAGGCTGGGCCTCAGCTTGTGGAGTATATAAAGGCTTTGGGCAGGGAGGTCTGTTTTATGGCCTCGATAACTCAGGTGGCCGAGCCCGTGAGAGATCATGCGGATCTGGTTTTTTGCAGATTGAGGGAAGATGAGGTCTTCGTTGGTGACCCCGAGAAGCTGAGCCCGGTGTATCCGGGGGATGTCATATATAACGGCTGCTCCACGGGAAAGTACTTCATCCACAATCTGAAATATACAGATGAGGAGCTAATGAAAAGGGTCAGAACCCTGGGTCTCATCCCGGTGGATGTGAAGCAGGGCTATGCCAGATGCAGCATCACGCCTGTGAATGAAGAATCCATCATAACCTATGATCGGGGCATTGCTCAGGCGGCTTCGGAAGCTGGTCTGAAGGTACTCCTGGTGGAGCCCGGCCAGGTGGAACTTCCCGGTTACGACCACGGCTTTCTCGGAGGAACTTCCGGGAGAGTGGGCGACGAGATCATCTTCAACGGCGACCTTTCTGAGCACAGCGATTTCGAGAGGATAGCGGCCTTTATCGAAGAGAGAGGGCTCAGACTCAAATATTTCAAAGAATATCCTTTGAGGGATATCGGATCCATCGTTTAGATCTTTTGATAAGAGGTGCGGCATGAGAGACGTACATGGAACAAGACCAATACCAAAGAGACCAAGGATGTCCGTGGCGGACCGGGCCAAGCAGTTTGGAGCCTTTGATCCGCTGACGGGCTTTAGCCAGGCCATCCGACGCAAAGAACTGGAGATGGAGCAGCTATTGGAAGAAAAGACCGAACACATCAAAGATGAGGAAGAATAGGAGAGTGACGATGAAACTGACATTTTTGATAGACAACAAAACCGAATCTACGGAGTGTAACGCTGAGTGGGGACTTTCAATACTCATTGAAGCCAATGGCGAAAAGATCCTCATGGACCAGGGAGCTTCCTCCATGCTGGTGAGCAACGCCAAGAACATGGGAATCGACCTGGGAGAGGTGGATTACGCCACCATCAGCCATGGTCATAACGACCACACCGGCGGCACGGAGTACTTCTTCGACGTGAACCACAAGGCGCCGGTATACGTCCACAAGGACGCCTTCAGCTATCAGGTGGCACTGGATCTGGACGGAAACATCGGTATTCCCTGGTCAGAGGAGTTCTTGGAAAAGAATGCAGACAGGATCATAAGGACCGAGGGAACTTATCAGATCAACGACCACGCATGGATCATCGGAAACGTGCCGGCCATAGAAGGCTTTACCCCCACGGAGAACTTTTTCATCAAGGTGGGTAACAAGCTGTTCCCAGACCAGATGCAGCATGAGCAGACCCTGGTCATCGAAGACGAAAAGGGCCTTCACGTGTTCTCGGGCTGCAGCCACAAGGGCATAGTTCCCATCCTGAGATATATCCAACAGGAGATCCCGGGAAGGAAGATCGACAGCATCGTAGCCGGAATGCATCTTTTCTGCGCTACGGATGAGTTCATCGATCAGGTCATCGCCGAGATGAAGGAGATGGGAGTCAGAAAAGTCTTCCCCGTACACTGCACGGGCATGAACGCCATCATCCGCTTCAAATCGCAAATGGGCGATGGAGTAGAGATCGCCTGCGCCGGAGACGTGTTTGAGATCTAAGTTAATATATGGAATAGAAAAAGGGGCCGTCTCAAAAGAGACGGCTCTTAATAATGCAAAAAATTTACTTCCGCTTTATATACGCTCCGATGATGAGCCCGGATGCTACCACAGACATAACGGTGAACATGACGAAGGCCGGCACATAGCTTCCACCGAAGTGGTCTGCCAGGATTCCCGGCACGCTGGCTGTGATGAGGGCTCCCAGAGAATAAAAGATCTGGAAGGTCCTTACGGTCTTGGAGAATTCGAACTCCGATGAAAGGTCGCCTGCCCAGATGGACGGGCCGATGGTGGACACGGAGTAGCCGAATCCCAGGGTGAAGGCAGCTGCTAAGCTGAGGACCGGGCTTCCCAGCCCTGCCAGACAGCAGAGGCCGTTGCCTAAGGCCAGGATCACGAAGAAAATTACAGATGATCTGAAGCCTCCGATCTTGTCGGTGACTTCGCCGAAGATTATTTTGCCCACGGTGAGGGCTGCGCCGATGATGCTCATGAGGGTAGCAGCAAAGACTGCGGTGAAACCTTCAGAGGTGAAGAGCACCGGTATGTGCATGATGCCGGGATTTCCCTGAGCACCCATTAAGAAACAGCCCGTGCAGGAAAGAACCAGCACGCCCTTGGTAAGGGGCGCCTTCAGAGATCGAGGGGCGGCAGAATCTTTTGCGGCCTGAGCCAGGCGGTCTCTGTTTTCGCCCAGTCTGGTGAGCCCCAGATCGTAGGGATTGTTCCTTATTAAGAGATAGATGATAAGGGCGCAGGCTATGATGAAGGCGGCTTCCAGTCGGAACACGGTCTTCATGCTGAGAGCGCTTAAAAGTCCGGTGATCACCGGAGGAAGCACCACGGAGCCAAGGCCGGAACCTGCGGAACAGATGCTGATGGCCAAAGCTTTGTGGTCGTCAAACCACCTGCTCATGAGGATGGAAACCGGCACCATAGATCCAAAGCCGTAGGCCAGGCCGGATACTCCCGCGCCTAAAGCGAACATGGGAAAGCTGGACGCAAAGGAGTAGATGGTGAAGGCTATGGCTCCGAAGGCCGCAGCCAGCGAACCGCCCAGCCTGATCTCGAAAAGTTCGTAGTATTTGCCTATGAGCAGCATGCAAAAGAATGCTACCACCAGTCGCATGGTCACCAGAGTGGAAGTCTGGGCGTTTGAAAGTCCGAACTCGTCCCTGATGTAGGGCAAATAAATAGAGAAGCCGTTGGAAACAGCTCCCATGGTTATGAATATCAGTAATGTGCCTGCGGCGCAGATGGTCCAGGCGTAATGATGTTTTTTCAAAAAAGTGACCTCTATCTATGATTTGCTACCATTATATCCCAAAGAACCAACCTTGTAAAGGAATGAAAACACTGTAAATCGGTAAAGGGGTACTTGAGCCTCGCACAAAACAGTGATATAATATATTGATGGAATATGAAAAGATAGTAACAGGCAAGTTCATAGAGAGGCCAAACCGCTTCGTGGCTCGCGTGGAAATCGAAGGAAAGCCTGAGACCGTACACGTGAAGAACACGGGAAGGTGCAGGGAACTGCTTCAGCCGGGAGCTACGGTATACCTGGAGGATTTCCGGGACCGCATGGGAAGCCGCAAGATGCGCTATTCCCTGGTAGCCGTGGACAAGGTTGCGGAATCGGACATCATGACCGTTAACATGGACTCCCAGGCACCTAACAAGGTGGCTTTGGAAGCCTTTAGGGAGGGACGCATAGTGCCGCCCGGCATGGATGAACTTAAGGTGATCAAGCCTGAGACTAAATTCGGAGATTCCAGATTTGACTTCTACCTGGAGGACATTTCGGGAAACCGTGCCTTTGTGGAAGTCAAGGGCGTTACTCTGGAGCATGGCGGACACGCATCCTTTCCGGATGCCCCGACGGAGCGAGGAGCACGCCATGTGGGGGAGTTGATTAAAGCCCTTGAAAAAGGGTATAAATCATATATACTATTCGTAGTGCAGATGAGGCCGATTATGGACATCTGCCCCAACGAAGAACACGACCCGGTGTTTGCCGAAGCGCTGAGAGAAGCAGGCAGAAGGGGAGTAGGCATTATGGCTTACGACTGCAAGGTCACGGCAGATACGCTTACGATAGGAGAAAAAGTTAAAGTAAAATTATAGGAGTGTATTGAAAGGAGAAAGAGATGATTACAATTGCAGGGATCAGCATCAGTATGGTGTGGATATGGTTGATCGTAGCCATAATTTTCATCATCATTGAGGCTATAACTGTAGGACTGACAACCATTTGGTTCGCTGCGGGAGCTCTGGTGGGACTTCTGCTGGCGTTTTTCAAAGTACCGGTGATGGCGCAAATAATCATATTCCTCATCGTGTCGCTGGTGCTTCTCGGAACCACCCGAAAGGTATTTGTCAATAAGCTTAAGACCGGTTCACAGAAGACCAATGTAGATGCTCTGGTAGGTGAAGAGGCAGTAGTCCTGGAGGACATTACGCCATTCAATACCGGACTCGTCAAGGTCAAAGGACAGAACTGGACAGCCGTTGCTTATGACAAGGATGCCACCATAAAGGCAGGAGAAACGGTTAAGATTAAAGCCATAGAAGGCGTTAAATTAATAGTAAAGTAATTTAAAAGGAGTAAAAGGAGGATATTATGGGACCTATTATCACATTTATCGTATTAGCAGTCATTCTTCTGATAATCATCGCATTACTGGTTACCAACATCAGGATTGTACCTCAGGCTCAGGCTTACGTAGTTGAAAGACTCGGCGCATACAAAGAGACCTGGCAGGTAGGACTTCACTTCAAGATTCCTCTTATCGACAGAGTTGCGAGAAGAGTATCACTGAAGGAGAAAGTTATCGATTTCGATCCTCAGCCGGTTATCACCAAGGATAACGTTACCATGGAGATCGATACTGTAGTTTACTATCAGATCACAGACCCTAAGCTTTATGCTTACGGCGTTGAAAGCCCTATGGCTGCTATCGAGAATCTGACAGCTACAACCTTAAGAAACATCATCGGTGATCTGGAACTGGATGAATCCCTCACTTCCCGTGAGCACATCAACTCCAAGATCAGGATCGTCCTTGATGAAGCAACTGACCCTTGGGGCATTAAGATCAACCGTGTAGAAGTTAAGAACATCACACCTCCAAGAGACATCCAGCAGGCTATGGAGAAGCAGATGCGTGCTGAGCGTGAGAAGCGTGAAGCTATCTTAAACGCTGAAGGTACCAAGGCATCCGCTATCCTGGTTGCAGAAGGTGAGAAGGAAGCAGCTATCCTTAACGCTGAAGCTAAGAAGCAGATGGCCATCCGCGAGGCTGAAGGTCAGGCTGAAGCTATCAGACTGGTAAACGAAGCTACCGCTTATGGACTTAAGATCATCAAGGAAGCCGGAGCAGACGAATCCGTCATCAAGCTCAAGAGTCTGGAAGCTTTCGAGAAGGCAGCAGACGGTCAGGCTACCAAGATCATCATCCCTTCAGAGATTCAGGGACTGGCAGGCTTAGCAGCTGCAGCAAAAGAAGTGCTTAAATAGTTTTTTGCGAATCAGCCCACGTACTTATAAGGTGCGTGGGCTTAATGCGCTTAAAAGGAAAGGTAAAACTTTGAACGATACAAAATTTTCCATGAATGCGCTGATGGTGGTAGTGATTATCTTTGCAGCCATCGCATTCTTCTTTACAGTTAAAATGGTGGATCTGGCCGACAGATGGCCGGTGAACGAATTCTATAAGATCGAAGACACGGATTACGCTGTGCGCTACTCCAATCTGGAGCCTAATGGCATCTATAAAGGAAGCGAAGCCGCCAGCAGCCTTGTAGTCGAAGGCACTTTCGGCTATGACTGGGGCGTGGCTTTGGAAGGCGACAAGCTTTATATCAACGAGTATGTGGCGACCAACGTGGGACTTACCCTCTGCGATCTGGTGGCCTTCGATATGGATGATATGTCAAAGCAGGTGATCGCCGAAAATACCTTGCTTAGAGGCCGCTGCAAGTCCGGGGAACTGGTGCTCATGGGCGACTACATCATGCCTTCGAACAACCCGGATGTGAACTCACTCTGTAAGTTCTACAGCATGTCCTCCCCGAGCTTGGCCAAGGCCGGTGAGCGGGCGACGGTGATATACATGGATCCTGACACGGGCCAGGTGCTCTTAAGCCTTGAGGACAAAAGCTTCAAGGGAGACAGCTTCGATAATAAATATCTGGATCGTACCCTGGACGAGGTGAAGGCAGAGGCAGGAGCTGCCGCTTCCGATGGAGAGGAGGCGGGAAAATGAATCCAAACTCTAAAGTGAGATTCGGTATCGATATCCGCCGTGCCTTGACCGGGGCAGACCTCTATGTGAAGACCATGCAGGCAGCGACGCTTTTGGTACTTCCCTATGTGTTTCTGGCGACCAGCTATTGGGTGGTGCTTCAGAACCGCAACCTTTGGTCGGTGCTCTTCGACATAGGCATCTCCATACTTCCCAGATGGGAGGCTCTGGGGCTGTCCTTCATATATCGCATGAGCTCCAGCGAGGTCATTTTCTTCTTCGTGATGATGGCCTTCGCCCTGATCTTCGGTATAGTCGCGGGGAAGGTTCTTCACGACGTCCATGACAAGGCGGTGAAGGCTCGCAAAGTCTTCATGGTGCTCATCATAATCGACCTGGTGCTTCGTCTGATACCCATGAGATTCAACGCTCCCTTCGGTATAGTGCCGGCGATAATTGGCTTCGCAGTGAGAGTAGTGTGCTTAGGCCTTATCTACAAGGATCTCAAGGCCGATGAGGGCGCAAAAAATTAACTAGAGAAAAGTATTATTTAAATGTGACAAAGGAGGTCAGATCATGAGACATCTCAGAGATATGCAGCCAAAGGTAATAACAGAACTGAAGGATCGGGATTTCATTTGTCGCGACACAAAAGATGACACTGACGATATCGTTAAGGCCTTGGAGTGCATATATTCACACTATAAATATGATTATTTGCACCAGGCACTTTACGATATCGATTACTTTAAAGAGATACTGAGAAACGGCAGATACCTGGCAGCTGTAGCCGAAAACAAGAGCGGCCAGGTCATGGGCTTTGGAGCCCTGGATGAGCATCCTTGGTTCGGCGGTCTCATGGAGATGGGCGGCCTTGTGGTCAATCCCATCGCGCGTGGTCTGGGCCTGGGCGACATGCTGGACGACTACCGCATAGAAGCGGGGAGAAAAAGAGGCGTCATGGGCCTGTTTTCGACGCCTGTAATGCCGAATCCAGCTTCTCAGAGACTTCTTACCAGACATGGCTTCATTGCGACGGGCATGTATTTCCACGCAGGCGGCCCTGAATCCCTGGGCGGCTCCGGTGATGGCATCCATCCCATGGACTGCGGTTTCGGCGTATATATCTATGATAAGGAGACGGAGCATTTGATCTATGCTCCTGAGGAATGCAAAGAATTCATAAAAGAAGTTTATGAAGAGGTAGGCCTTCCATATGGATTTCTGGGGCCTACTGAGAAAGCTCCCTGTGAGACGGTACTGGATCTCAATCATGAGGTGGTCTCAAGGCTTCTCGAGGTCAAGGTCGAGAACATCGGTCAGGACTACAGGGAAAAGATCAAAGCTCTTCCGTACTTTGAAGAGGAGACCGCTCTTGAGGCTCTCATGATGCTCGTCGAGATGAGAGATCCACTTTGTCCGGAGTTCTATGAATACCTTCGTGGACAGGGCTTCATATTTACGGGCTGCGTGCCCGGAGGCACCGGCGATCTCATAGTCATGGAACATCTCAAGTATACCATCGACAGAGATTTCACAGTGACGGAACCGGACTATGGCAGGGTATTGGATAAGATTTTGAGGTTGAACGGGATTGAGATGTAGCTTGAAGAAGTATAGAAATTGACCCCGGCAACATGAGAGAGCGTTCAGGAAACAAAAGAATAATGAGAGTTTTTTGCGGGGCTCTGGTCATAATGATGACCTGTCTGGGCCTCGCTGGATGTGGGATACCTATGGCTAAGACCTTGACTGAGGTCTCGAATGTTTCTGCCATAGGTATGTCTTTTTTGCCGGAACTGCCGAATTTTAGCACGCCTACCTCAAGAGAGGTGCCAAACGTCATAAGCCCGGTCAATGAAGAGGCTTTTGATCTGACGGAGCCCACGGCTTCGGAAACTTTAGAGGCGCTGTTTACCACGGTGGATCTGATGGATGCTACCATTGCGGACCTTCAAGAAGAGATGGAGGCGGGGAAACTCACTGCTGAGCAGCTGACTCAGATGTACATGGACAGGATCGAGGCTTACGATGACAAACTGGATCTCAATTCCATTATAAGCATAAATCCCAATGCGCTTAAGGAAGCCAGAAAGCTTGACCGCGAGCGTCTGAATGGAGATGTGCGGGGACCACTTCACGGCATTCCCATCGTCATCAAAGCCAATATCGATGTTAAAGGCATGGCGACTTCAGCAGGCGCAAAGATCTTAAAGAATATGGTGGCTACGGAGGATTCCTTTGTGGTAAAACAGCTTAAAGACGCCGGCGCTGTTATCCTGGCTCAGGCAAATATGTCAGAATTTGCATTTGCGACTTCTTCGTCCAGGTCGACTTTGGGCGGCTACGTGCATAACGCTTATGACACTACCAGGACGCCTGCGGGATCGTCCGGAGGCACTGCTGTGGCGGTGACCTGCAACTTCGCTGCGGCGGGTGTGGGAACGGATACGGACAAGCTGGTGGGCGACGGTTATACGGACAGCCTCACCGAGGATGGCCTGAAGGGAATGCGCATAGGTTACCTGAACTATTCCTTTGGATATTCCTACGTTAGCGGTGACGATCTTAAGAACGCAAGGCTGAATAGCAAGATCAAGCCCATGCTCAGAAAGGCTATAAGAAATCTGGAGAAAGCCGGCGCGGAGCTGGTGGATCTGAGCGATGTGCTTACGACCGAGAAGATCGAGAGGATAACGGCTGGTATCGACGCATATACTTTTGAATATGATTTGAATAAGTATCTTAAAAATAAAGGTGAGACCGCAAAATACAAGACCCTGAGAGATCTTTTTGCTTATGGCAGGGATGGATCCACGTACATGTATCTGGATCTGGTATCTTCGGGCACGGGAAATCCTGCGAGATCCTTTGGAACCACGTCGAATCCATACTGGAAAAAATTTGGAGAATTCCAAAGGATAGGAGGCTGGAACAGGGCTCTTGAGGGCAGGGCCAAGATTGCAAAAATACTCAAGGAAAACGACGTTGACGCGGTAGTGTTCCTGAATTTCTTCGATGTGGCAGAGAAGGAAAAGCCCTTGATCGAAGCGGCCCAAAGCAATGCCGACTACGATATGTCTTTCGGCTCCAAGCTGGGTCTGCCGGAGATCTCCATACCCATGGGATTTTCAAGAGCTAGCAGCAGTTATAGAAATGAGATGCCCCTGGGACTTTCGGTCTTTGCGGCTTACGGTAAAGAACAGAAGCTCATGAAGATCGCCTATGCCTACGAGAAAGCGGCGGGGAAGAGCATCCGGAGGATGCCGGATGAGACTCCGGCCCTGGAGGATAAAGCCCTCAACAAATTCCTTAAAAACCTAACGAAAGAAGCCTATGCCATTTCAAATACTAAGTACAGCAAGGGCTTTAAAGAAAAGGAAGAGCGTATGCTCAAGGCCTGCAGGAGGGCAGAGAAGGTGAACACTAAAGATCCCTGCGCCACCTATGAGGTCGCCAGAGAGCTGGCGGATGCCTACGACAACGTGCTTATACACATGGAGTTAGATCAGCAGAAGGGCTTGACCCAGGCCTTTTCCGGTGAAAGCATTTTATGTTCAAGTGGCATGAGCCATGGAAATTTATAAAAGAGGCAAGTTATGAAGTACGATTTTGATCCTTTAGAGAGAAAATATCATTCCATAAGATATCCCATCTATGCCAAAGGCGGCATGGTGAACTGCTCAAGTCCTCAGGCTACATGCAGCCCCAGGGCCACCTTCAGGTCATGGCCAACTTTATCGACTTTCACATGAATCCTCAGCAGGCGCTGGACGCACCGCGCTGGCAGTGGCTGAGGGACGGAAGCGTAATAGTTGAGGACAGCATGGACCCCGGAATCGTGGAAGGACTTAAGGAACGAGGCCACGACGTAAGAATCACTTCGGATCTGGGTGCCTTTGGCCGGGGCCAGATGATAGTTCGCCTGGATAATGGCGTCCTGGTGGGCGGCACCGAGTCCAGGACCGACAGCAATATCGCATGTTTCTAAAATATAAGCAAAAAACGGCAGCCGAAGCTGTCGTTTTATGCTGCCTTTATATTGTGTGTCGGTTTACTGCCAGTCGGCGGGATAGGTCACGTAGACGTACCTGGTGAAGGACGGCGTCTGGAAGTGGATGTGGGAGTTCTTCGGTATGAAGATGATCTCACCGGGGTGAGCGGTGAGCACACGCCCATCGATTTCGATCTCCAAAACACCTTCGAGCACGATATCATACTCATCGTAGGTCAGGGTCCATTCGAAGGCGGTGTGATCCAGCTCCATGATGCCGCAGCCCATGTTGGGAGCTTCCTTAAGGGTGGTGACGTCCTTAAGAGCAACGCCCTTTTGCTCAAAGGGCTCGCATTTGACCGTGCTTTCCGTGATCTTCAGGATTCCGGAAGGATCCTTGATCTTTTCAAAGCCTTCAGAGGTCTCCACGGTCTGACCTGGATAGAGGTCATTTCCCAATCTTTCCTTTACAACTTTTTCGACTATATTTCTTACGGTCTTTTCATCAATCATTTTTTCTTACCTCTTTTGGCGTTTTCCTTTGCTTCTAACTTAGCCTGCTGTTTTTCGGCCAGGGCGTTCTGCTTCTGAATGTAGCGCTCTACGTTCTTTTCCACCTTGGGCTCGGCCTTGGTTATGATCTTTTCCTTGTACTTATCTCTGCTTTCGGAGAATGCTTTCTTCAATTGAGCAGCAGGATCATCATCTTCCATTCCGAAATCATCAAAGACGCCTTCTGCATTGTAAGCCTTTATGAGCTTAATACCATACCAGATCATGCCGAGAATTCCCAGAGCAAAGATGAACATGGCAGCCTTTCCAAGGACGGGAGTGTCCGAAGTGCTGTTGATGGCAGTCAGCCTCATGAGATAGATCAGCACGAAGTGATATATTACATTGGCTCCCAGCTTGCGGTATCTCAGATAGAGACCGGTAAAGAGGGTGCCGATGCCTATAGCCAGGGCGACAGCTGTGATGCCTGCCGTGATCCCATCTACGAAGCTGAACGAATAGAACACAACGTAGCAGAAGATCATGGCGGCTTCTTCCTTAAGTCCTTTACGGCTGAAGATGAGATCACCGAAGGCTCTGAAGACGGTCTCGTCCGCAACAGCTATGAACAGGGTCTCGATGATGAGCACCAGGTTCAGAGGGATGTTATTTGCCCAACCCAGATCCGGGCGGTAAAAGTTCGATATGACTATCAAACTTATCCAGAGGCATACCCAGTAGAGAGCTCCCTTGTCGATGATCCTGGGGTTCAGATCCATTTTGTAATCGGCCATCCTGAGATAGATGATGAAGCCCGCGGCTAGGACTATGTTAGCCAGCATTGACATCTGCTGAGCCTGCCCCAGATTCCAGTTGATGACCCGAGATCCTATGGCGGGAGCTAGGAAAAACAGCGTCACGCCTCCGTAGATCGCCAGCTCTTTTATGAAATTGTTAGTATTGTTTTTTGTAGAATTCATAGCACTCATAATTATACAAAATATATTAAATCATTTTTGAATCTCCGTCAAGACGGACCTCCCTTAGTAGGCTTTTAGCAGGCGGCGGGATGACGGTGCAAAAAACTCTTGACATCAGGTCTTTAGCAGGGTAAACTATATATGATGTACAACGGCGTGCATCTATAAATAGCATGGGAGCTTATGTGATATTTTCGCGTAAGCTTTTTTTGTAACTTAAAGCGGTCAGCCGCAAGGGGATATTAAGATATGGCAACAAGAGTGGTCATCGCAGATGATGATGTAATTACAAGACTCGATATCAAGGAAGCTCTGGAATATCAGGGATACGATGTGGTCGGCGAAGCAGCCGACGGCATTGACGCTGTTGAGCTGTGCCAGAACTTAAACCCCGACGCCGTCCTTCTGGATGTGAAGATGCCGGTCATGGACGGACTTACGGCAGCAAGGCTCATCAACAGTGATCAGAAGAATATCGCGATCATAATGTTAACGGCCTACAACGACAAGCAGTTTGTGGACAAGGCTGCGGACTTCGGAGCCCAGGGATACCTGGTGAAGCCCATCGACGAAAGGTCTCTCATACCCACCATCGAGATCGCCATCAAGAGGGTCAAGGAACTGGCTCAGCTGAAGATCTCCGTTGAAGAACAGGAGCGTAAGCTGGAAGAGAGAAAGATCGTCGAAAAGGCCAAGGGCATCCTCATGAAGAACAACACCATTTCAGAGGACGAAGCATACAAATATCTCCGCTCCATCAGCATGAACAAGAGAAAGTCCATAGCTGAGGTGGCCAAGATAATCGTAGACACCGAAAGCATGCTGCATTAAAAGGCTGCAGGAATTTTTTGAAAAAGTAAATACAGTTCACAACGATGTGAATGAGTGCAAAGGAGCGCAAAGGACCCCTCGGGTTTTACTTTGGCTCTTTTTTTAATCTGAAGGCCTGGGCGTACAGGCTAAAAGAAAAAGAGGAACGATATGTCCTTAGGAGAAAAAAACAACAAAATATTATCAGTAGGGATCGACATAGGAACGACGACCACGAGCATGATACTGAGCAAACTCGCCGTTGAGAACACTGCGATGGTATACATGGCACCAAACGTGGAATTGACGTCCAAGGAGATAATCTACAAAAGCCCGGTGTATCTGACTCCCCTGATCTCAGAGGAGAGACTTGACGGAGACAAGATCCGCGAGATCATCGAAAACGAATACCGGAGCGCAGGCATCACCCCCGATGACGTGGACAGCGGTGCCGTGATCATCACCGGAGAATCCGCCCTTAAGGAGAACGCCAGGCTGATCACCGACAAGCTTTCCGAGTTCGCAGGCGACTTCGTAGTCGCTACGGCCGGACCGGACCTGGAGTCCATCATCGCAGGGAGAGGAGCCGGGACGGAATCTTTTTCTAAAGTCTATGGCTGCGTTGCAGCAAACCTGGACATAGGAGGAGGCACCACGAATATCTCGGTGTTCAACTGCGGAGATCTGGTAGCGCAGACTTGTATCGACGTGGGAGGCCGCCTCATCAGATACGATGATCACGGTGAGATAACCTATGTATCCAAGAGATTCAACGACGTGGGTAAGGAAAGAAACATCTACGTGGTTCCCGGCATGAGAGTCGATGACAATAAGATGGCTCTGGCGGGAGACCTGCTCTCAGACGTCATATTGGATGCGGTCCATCAGGAGCACTACAGCTTCACCAGGATCGCCACCACGAAGAATTCCAGGAAACTGAATCTCACCTATCCGATCCAGTTCATCACTCTCTCGGGAGGAGTCGCAGATTGCTACTACAACGATGAACAGGATCTGTACAAGTATAACGATCTGGGAGTGGCCATCGCACAGGCTCTTAGGAAGAAATTCCAGTCTGAACCCTATGAGATCGTCGAATCCAAGGAGACCATAAGGGCCACCGTGGTGGGAGCCGGTATCTACACGACGGAAGTAAGCGGATCCACCATTTCCTACTCTGAAGAGGTCTTCCCCCTTAAGAACCTTCCGGTATTCAAGGTGGGTGAGAAGGCGGAGCAAGCCCTCTACGAATGCGATACAAGGATCGCCAGAGAAGAGCTGGGCTGGTTCCTGGATCAATCACAGAACGAGAAGATAGGCATCTGTATCAAGGGCAAGAAAAAAGCCTCTTATCAGGATATCATCAACCTGGCCAAATCCCTTGTAGAGATCGATGAGGATTGTCTCGGCTGGGACACACCTCTGGTGGTCTTAAGCGAGAACGACATGGCCAAAGCCCTTGGACAGATGATCGAACGCGAAATAAAGAACGACAAATGTGTGCTCTGTCTTGACAAGATCAAGATGGGCTCAGGAGACTATATCGATATCGGCAAACCCATACTTAACGGAATAGCCGTACCGATCGTCATCAAGACATTGATTTTTAACTAATGGAGGTGTGAGACCTTGAGACTTAAGACACTGCTTGGCGGAACTACATACCAGTTCAACTCCGTAAAAGAAGTCTTGGCAAAGGCCAACGAAAAGAAATCCGGAGACGAGATGGCAGGTCTGGCAGCTAGCAGCGTATCCGAAAGAATAGCCGCAAAGGAAGTTCTTTCGAACCTGCTTGTAAAGGACATCAGAAACAACCCGGTAGTTCCATATGAAGAAGATGAAGTAACCAGGATCATCCAGGACAACTGCTGCGACATAATGTACAACAGGATCAAAAACTGGTCCATGGCGGAGCTGAGAGAATACATTCTTTCCGAGAGGACCACAGAGGATGACATCAAGAAGCTTTCCAACGGACTGACCTCCGAGGTAGTAGCAGGAGTTGCAAAGCTCATGTCCAATCTGGACCTGGTATACGGCGCAGGCAAGGTAAGAGTACCCGCTACCTGCAACACCACCATCGGACTGAGAGGGACCCTTTCCACCAGACTTCAGCCCAACCACCCGGTGGACGGCGTGGACGGTATCAGAGCCTCGCTCTATGAAGGCTTAAGCTATGGAACAGGCGACGCGGTTCTGGGACTTAACCCGGTAAACAATACCGTAGGATCCTGCAAACAGGTTCTGGAACTCTTCGATGAGGTGAAGCGCAAGTTCGATATTCCCACTCAGATATGCGTGCTTGCTCATATTACCATCCAAATCGAAGCAGTAAGGCAGGGAGCTCCCTGCGACATGATCTTCCAGTCCATAGCCGGTTCCGAGAAGGGCAATTCAGCCTTCGGATTCAGCGCAGCCACCGTGCACGAAGCATATGAGCTTCTGAGAGAGAAGGGTACCAGCAAGGGCGAGAACCTGCTGTACTTTGAGACCGGACAGGGTTCGGAACTTTCCTCAGACGCCCACTTCGATTCGGACCAGGTTACCATGGAGGCCAGATGCTATGGCTTCGCAAAAAACTTCAAGCCCTTCATGGTAAACACGGTAGTAGGCTTCATCGGCCCCGAGTACCTGTACGATTCAAGACAGGTCATCCGTGCTGGACTTGAAGACCACTTCATGGGCAAGCTCACCGGCATCCCCATGGGATGTGACTGCTGCTACACCAACCACATGGATGCGGATCAGAACGATATCGAAAACCTGTCGATACTTCTTTCGGCAGCCGGCGTAAACTACATCCTGGGAGTTCCTTCCGGAGACGACGTCATGCTGAATTATCAGACCAACGCCTACCACGACACCGCAGCCCTTCGTGAGCTTCTGGGCTTAAGACCCATCAAGCCCTTCGAGGAGTGGTGTGAAAAGATGGGCATCATGGAGAACGGCAAACTCACCAAGTATGCCGGAGATCCGTCCATATTCATGAGAAGGTAGAAAGGAGGACGCCATGGACAACAGACAATTAGTTGATCTCATAACTAAAGAAGTCATGAAAGTCCTGAGAGAAAACGGACTCCTTGACGAACCGTATTCGGACGGTGGTTGGTCAGGTACCGACACTTCTCTTTTGGACTTAACATCAAAGGAATACAAGGACACCATCCAGGTGACCGACCCTGAAAACCAGCTGGCCATAAACGCCATGAGACGTTCCACCACTGCCAGGGTTGGCATAGGACGGGCAGGCGCAAGGCTCACCACCAAGGCCATGCTTTCCTTGAGAGCCGACCACGCTATGGCAAAAGATGCCGTGCTCAAGGCCGCGGATGAGAACATACTTAGGGAAATGAACCTTCCGGTCATACAGTCTCAGGCTCGTGAGATCAATGAGCATCTTACCAGGCCTGACCTGGGCCGTAAACTTCCGCCTGAATCCGTGGACTTCATAAAGAAGAACTGCAAAATGAACCCTCAGGTGCAGATCTACGTATCCGACGGACTTTCAAATTCGGCCATAGATGAGAACATCAGGGAGATCCTTCCTGCTTTGATGGATGGACTTAAACACAGAGGAATAGATACGGGAACTCCATTTTTTGTAAGATTCGGAAGAGTTCCCACCATGGACGTGATCTCAGAGATCACCGGCGCGGAAGTAACCGTGGTACTCTTAGGAGAACGTCCGGGACTCGCGGCAGCTGACAGCATGTCGGCCTACATGGCCTACAAGGCTACGGTAGGAATGCCGGAGTCAAGAAGAACAGTAGTGTCAAACATCCACAAGAACGGCATCCAGCCTGTAGAGGCAGGCGCCTACCTTGTGGAGATAATAGAAAAGATGCTTCAGACCAAATCCAGCGGCGTGGATCTGGTACTGTAGGAAGGAGGTGCATTATTGAAAGGTGATAGAATACAAGCCACCGTCCTGAGTATACAGGAAATACCAAATGCGGATCCTTTCCTTTTAAAGGCACTGAAGGTGCCTGAGGGATATCGGTCCCTGGGGATCATGACATCGGATATAGACGATATATCCTATGCTGCAATCGATGAGGCCACCAAGAAAGCGGATGTTGTCGTAACCTACGCCCACTCCATGTACGCAGGTTCAGGAAACGCATCCACGGAACTGGCCGGTGAGTTCATCGGGATCCTGGCAGGCCCGGATCCGGCAGAGGTGAAGGCAGGAATCATAGCCTTCAGCGAATACGTTCAGAACGACGCATTCTTCTACTCTGCCAACGATTCCGGATCGATACCGTATTTTGCACATACCATATCGAGGACAGGAAGCTACCTTTCAGAGGTGGCGGGAGTGCCTGAGGGCACACCCATGGCGTACCTAATAGCGCCTCCCAACGAAGCCATATGCGGACTGGATGAAGCATTGAAGGCAGCGGAGGTGGAGATGAAGGTGTTTTATGGACCACCTACGGAGACTAACTTTGCGGGAGGCCTCCTGGTGGGCGATCAGGCAGCGTGCAAAGCAGCCTGCGAAGCCTTCGCGAGAACCGTAATGAAGATCGCGGAAACACCTAAGATAATATGAGTCAGTTAGATAAGAAAATATATGGGAGGAAAAAACTTGGAATACGATAAAGATTTGCGTTCCATACAGGAAGCAAGAGATTTGATCAAAAACGCAAAGATCGCGCAGAAGCAGTTTGCAACCTGGTCACAGGCGGATATCGACAAACTGACAAAACACATCTGCGAGGCTTGCGTCAGAAATGCAGAGCCTCTTGCCAAGATGGCTCAGCAGGAGACCGGGTTCGGTAAATGGGAAGACAAGGTCCTTAAGAACCTCCTGGGCTCCAAAATGACCTATGAGGCCATGGAAAACCTCAAGACTGTGGGAATAATCAATGAGAACAGGGCAGGCCATTATTTTGAGGTAGCTGTACCTGTAGGCGTAGTAGTAGCCCTGATCCCTTCGACCAACCCCACATCCACGGTAATGTACAAATGCCTCATTTCACTGAAAGCAGGAAATGCCATAGTGATCTCACCTCACCCGGGCGCTCAGAACTGCATCCTGGAGACGGTAAAGATCATTCAGCAGGCTTGCAAGGAGTGTGGAGCTCCTGACAACATCGTTCAGGTGGTAAAGACTCCGACCATGCAGGCTACGGACACCCTCATGAAGCATAAGGACACAGGACTCATCCTGGCCACCGGCGGAGAAGCCATGGTACACGCGGCATACTCCTCAGGAAATCCGGCTTTGGGCGTAGGTCCCGGAAACGGTCCCGCCTTCATCGAGAAGTCTGCGGACATTCCTACGGCAGTAAGAAGGATCGTCGAGTCAAAGACCTTCGATAACGGCACCATATGCGCATCCGAGCAGTCCATAATCACTCAGGAGTGCATCAAGAGGCAGGTAGTGGAGGAGATGAAGAGGCAGCACTGCTACTTCATGAACGCTGACGAGACCGACAGGGTGGGAAGGTTCATCATGAGAGCCAATAACACCATGAATCCCGCCATCGTAGGTAAGACCGCTCAGGACATCGCCAAGATGGCAGGCATCTCGATCCCTTCAGACACGCTGATCCTGGTGGCGGAGACCTCGGAGGTCGGAAAGAAGAATCCTTATTCAAGAGAGAAGCTTTGCCCGATACTGGCATTCTTCACAGTAAAGAACTGGGAAGAGGCCTGCGACAAGTCCATCGAGATCCTTGAAAACGAGGGAACCGGACACACCATGACCATCCACTCAAACGATGAAGAGATCATCAAGCAGTTCGGACTGAGGAAGCCCGTATCCAGAGTACTGGTAAACGTAGCTGCATCTCTTGGCGGAGTCGGAGCTCTCACAGGACTTACTCCGGCACTTACCCTGGGCTGCGGTGCAGTTGGCGGTTCCGCATCATCCGATAACATCGGACCTCTCAACCTGATGAACATCAGAAGGGTTGCCTACGGAACCATGGAACTGGCTGACCTGAGAAGGGAAGCAGCACAGGTAACCTCAAGCGTTTCCAGAACTCCGACTACAGGAAATTATGGAAACTTCAGTGAATCCTCATACAAGGCTCCCAGAGCTCAAAGCGATAGACCTGAGCAGAAGCTGGAGAGCAGCGGGGAGATCACCAAAACTCAGATAGAAGCCATAACAAAAGAAGTTTTAAGAGAAATACTTGCAAACAGATAAAGAATGAAGAAAGGGAGTAACTAAAATGGCACAGATCAAAGAAGCATTAGGAATGGTAGAAACCAAGGGTCTCGTAGGATCCATCGAAGCAGCAGATGCTATGGTAAAAGCAGCTAACGTAAGACTTATCGGAAAGGTACACGTAGGCGGCGGACTTGTAACC
>JAFPXY010000034.1 GCA_017394515.1 Bacillota bacterium
AAAAGAGACGGCTCTTCATAATCATATGTGAGGAGTAAACCGCAAAGGCATTTTTTGCGGCGTTAGGTTTATCATTGAAATTGCCTGCTCCTAAAGGTAAACCACAATGTCTTATATATGGCATTGTGGTTTATGCGTTTAAGCCTTCCCTCTCAAATAATAAACCACAAGCGCAAAATATGCCATTTGAGGTTTACCCCCCAGTTTTATGTTTTGAGTGTATAATAAACCACATTCCTGCAATTCAGGCTGTTAGGTTTACTAGTATGGCCAAATCCATCACATTGTGAAATAATACACAAAACAAGAGTAAACCACAACTTGTGAAAACCATGCATTGAGGTTTACCTCACATCAAGTAAGCCATATTGCGATAAACCACAACCCTCGAAAACATGCATTGAGGTTTACCTCGCACCAAGTAAGCCATATAGCAGTAAACCACAAATGCTTTAAACAGAAGATTAGGTTTACACACCATTTACAACACTTTATTATCTTAACTAAAAAAGGGCCATCTCATTTTGAGATGCCCCCAATCATTTTACCTATTAGCCGATGTATCTTGATTCGATGTAGTATCTCTTCTCGTTGGCTTCGCCCATGGAGAAGGTCTTACGAGGAAGTGCTCCGTCTGCAGCTACTGCAGGGAAGAGCATGAACTTGTCCATACCGGGAAGGATGAAGCCTGCGTTTCCTTCTTTGGAAGCCAGAGCCTCTACGGTTGCGGCACCGTGGATGTAGTCGATGTCGCAGGACTTTCTCTCTTTGACCATTACGTCGAGAGCATTCTGGAGTGCGCCTACCTCGAGTTTATTGGAGGGTTCTTCGATGATGATGGTGCACTTAGCGCCGTCAGCGATGCAAGGAATTGCGAAGCAGCCTTCCTTGGTGGTTCCGGGTGCTGCCATGTATGCGCTTCCGTTCTGCTCGTTTAAGAGTTCCAGAAGTTCGCCTACTAATTCTTTGCCTGACTTGCCGCCGTTTGCAAAGATAACTCTGTGGATAGGCTCAAAGGTGATGCCATCGTCGTAGATGTTCTCGATCTCGCAAAGAGCATATCTGGCGGGATGAGTTTCGATCTCTTCAGGTGACAGAGTCTTCTTAAGGTTCTCCCAGTTGGTCTTGGCTGTTGCCAATGAGTGGTTTCCGTCTCCCATGGCCTGGAAGATAACTTCGCCTTCGCCGTACTTCTCAACTGCTTTGTCGAAGAGAGCGGAGAGTGCTTCCTTAGCGCCTTCAAGGTCCTCTTCTTTGATGAAGGAACCGGTGATGTGTCCGCCGTTCAGCATGAGATCTGTATCATACATCACTTCCTGAGGAGCGTTTACCAGAGGTTCGATAACTGTCTTCTCAGGGTCGTCGATGAGGACCATGATGTGAGGAAGCTCGATGGGAGCGCCTTCACGGATCCTAAGACGAGGAGGTATACGTTCTACGATGGTTCCTTCGGTAGCTCTTGTAAGGGACTTGGATCCTTTGTTGTAGTCATAGGCTTCCAGGTCGGTGGCGATCACAAGGCCGAGACGAGTTCTGCCTTCTGCGGTTCTCTTCACGAGCATGCAGCCCTTGGGAAGAGTTCTGAGAGTGCCGTCAGCGATATATTCAGCCATGGTCTTGCGAATAGCTGCGATCTTCTCTGCTTCGCCTTCCTTGTCAAGGAAGATCTCGGGAAGCATGAGATTCAGGGTGGAAGGAGCATCTCCTACGATCTCCTCTGCCTGTTTCCAGTATTCAGGTTCTGATGTGTACTGGTCGCAAGCTACTACAGCCCATTTGCTGTAATCAGTGCCTTCCTTCGGCAGCATTATCTCAGGAATGTGCAGTCCGAATGTTCCCCAATCATATTTTGCCATGTCATTTCTCCTTTATGTTTAACAAAAAATTTTTTTATCCTCCTTAAATTATATATTTTATATGGACAAATTGCAACGGTAACATTTTATAACATTATGTTGGAATTCTTGCCATGTTATGATATAATCAATATAAGTATGAGTATGTGCTGCTATCAGCTGTGAGCGAAAGGAGAGGGAATGGGCACACTTAAATGGATATTTGCTATACTGGTCTGCATTCCTCTTATAGTGGTGATATATCTTTGCTTTAAGAATCTGTTAAAGGATATAGATAAGAAACAATGAAGGGACTTTTCATTAGCATAGAAGGCCCTGACGGTTCCGGCAAGTCCACTCAGATAGAGAACATCCGCAATTTTTTTGCGGATAAGAATATCGAGATCGTATTTACCAGAGAACCCGGGGGCACACCAATAGGGGAACGGATCAGAGAAATAATTTTGGATAACAGCTTCAAAGAAATGGACTACATGACGGAGGCCATGCTTTATGCTGCGTCCCGCGCACAGCATGTGGCTCAGATCATCAGGCCGGCGCTTGAGGCGGGCAAGGTAGTGGTCTGCGACAGATTCGTGGACTCTTCCATAGCTTATCAGGGATATGGCCGTCATCTGGGAGAAGCCGTGGAGGTCATCAACAGCTATGCCGTTAAGGAATGCATGCCCGATGTGACCTTCCTCCTTAAGGTGGATCCTAACGTGGGCAAGACCAGGATCAAGGCCAACAGAGAGACTGAGGACAGATTGGAGCACGAGAAAATGGCCTTCCACAGAGAAGTATTTGAAGGTTATCTTGAGCTTGAAAAGCAGTACCCGGGAAGGATCGTGGGCATCGACGCTTCCATGGGAATAGAAGAGATCAGAGACGAGATCTACAGGAAGTTAGAGGAAATCATTAAATGAGCCCTGAGGAGAAAATTCAAAAATCCATAGAGACGGGCAGTATTTCCCACGCATATATTTTTGAGGGAAGCAAGATCTCTTGCAAAAAATCCGCTGCTGAGAACTTCCTCAAAGCCATCTCCGGCGTTCACGATCTGGAATTATGTCCGGACTTCTACGAGGTGAAGGCTGAGGTCGGCCAGGGTAGAACGGTCAGATCCATTAAGGATCAGGATATGGAGGAGCTCCAGTCCAACCTTAAGATGAAACCTCAGGGAAGCCGCAACATGGCTTTGATATCCGATGCGGATACCATGACGGTGAGAGCTCAGAACAGATTTCTTAAGACTTTGGAGGAACCTACGGAGGGCACGGTGATAATCCTCTTATCGGAGAACACTGAGAACCTTTTGGAGACCATCAGATCCAGATGCGTAATTTACAGATTTTATGACAGAGCTTCCTTAGAGGACGAAACTGCAGAAAGTTTCAAATCTTCAGAGCTCATCATAGATAAGGAAACCTTTCACGATATTAAGAAAGCCCTTTCACAGGAGATAAAGACCAGAGACGATGCTTATACTTTTCTGGATGTTCTGGAAGGAAGATACAGAGATATAATGGTGGGAACGGATAAAAAGTCCAGATTCATCTCAAGAGATGAAGCCATCAGAGATATAGAAATAATAGAAGAGACCAGAAGGGCACTGAATGGCAATGCTATAGTTAATTATGCTCTCAAACGAATGGCTCTTAAGATACAGGAGAATTAATAAATGGTAACAGTAATAGGGGTTAGATTTAAAACTGCAGGCAAGGTTTACTACTTTGATCCCGGTAATTATAACTTGAACGTCGGAGATAACGTCATCGTGGAGACGGCCAGAGGCACCGAATTCGGCGAAGTGTCCATGGCGAACTCAGAGGTCGATGATTCTGAGATCGTGGCGCCTCTTAAGCCCATAATCAGGATCGCCACCAGACAGGACGTTATCAAGCACGAAGAAAACGAAAAGAAAAAAGCTCGCGCCATGGAGCTCTGTCAGGAAAAGATCGACAACCGTGGTCTGGAGATGAAACTTATAGATGTGGAATACACCTTTGATAATTCCAAGGTAATATTCTACTTCACCGCAGATGGACGAGTAGACTTCAGAGAACTGGTAAAGGATCTGGCAGCAGTATTCAGAATGAGGATAGAGCTGAGACAGATCGGTGTCAGAGATGAAGCTAAGATGCTTGGAGGCATAGGCTCTTGCGGTAGAGCGCTTTGCTGCCACAGCTGGCTCGCGGATTTCGAGCCCGTATCCATCAAGATGGCCAAGGTGCAGAACCTGAGCTTGAATCCCACTAAGATCTCAGGCATCTGCGGCAGGCTCATGTGCTGCCTTAAGTACGAAAATGATATTTACAACGAGATGAGAAGAGGCCTTCCGGATACCGGTGAGAGAGTCAAGACACCCGACGGACTGGCCAAGGTAGTGGACACCTCCGTTCTCGAAGGCAAGGTCAAGGTTAGACTTTACGTGGAGGACGAGAAGGCAGGAAGCGAAGGCGAAGATAAACTCAGTACCGACATATACACTTACAATAAAGAAGAGATCAGAAGGATCGAGAAGCGCGGTAAGAAGAGACAGGAAGATCTCTTCCAGGGAGTGAACGCAGAAGAACTGAAGGAACTGGAGAAGCTCATTCAGGATTGATCCTTTGTGGTCGATGACCGGAAATTATGGTAGATATCAGGCAAAACGAAAGAATCGATGAGATCGGATTCGGAGCTCTGAAACTGATTCAGGATCCGGTGGAGTTTTGTTATGGCGTGGATGCGGTCATCCTGGCAGAATTTGCCGTAAGGCGCTTTAAATATGTCAAGCCATCCACCAGGATCATGGATCTGGGAACCGGAAATGGCATAATACCGCTGATCCTGAGCCACAAAACCAGCGCAGAGACCATTTGTGGAGTAGAAGTGCAGAAAAGATCCTGGGACAGAGCGGTCAGATCCACGAAGCTGAATGGTCTGGAGGACAGGATAGAGATAATTCTTTGCGACATTCTGGATCTCATAGGTGAAAGGCTCGAGTTAAAGGGAAGCTTTGATCTCATCACCTGCAATCCGCCTTACATGGCGGGGCATGGTGGTATGAAGTCCGAGAACAACGCCAGGACCATAGCGCGGCATGAGACGACGGCTGGCCTGGAAGATTTCATTCGGGTGAGTTCCGAGCTCCTTAAAGAGAGGGGAGAACTGTTTATGGTTCACAGGCCTTCACGTCTGGTGGATATTTTTTGCATGGCAAGGAGATACAGACTGGAACCTAAGACCGTAAGGATGGTCCTTCCGAGAGAAGGCGAAGAAGCCAATATCGCCCTTGTACAGATGGTCAAGAACGGCAGACCGGAGCTGGCAGTTCCGCCGCCGCTTGTAATACACGATAACAATGGTGGATTCACCAAGGAACTAGAGGAGGCATATTTATGACAGTAACTTTAACATGGCAGACGATTCTCTTTCCGATCTTGGTTATTGCGGGCATAGCTTGTCTGGTATTTCTGTGCGTGGTTTTTGCGAATCTCATTACAACACTTAAGAAATTAAACACTGTACTGGATGATGCGAAGGAAGTCACGGAATTTGTCACAGACCAGAAGAACAAAGCCAACAATATCATAGGCGGCATGGAGAATTCCATCTCTCAGGTTGCGTCTAATCTTAAGGCCAACAAGAATATCATCAAAAACGTAAGCAGCGTGGTAGGAGCTACAACGAGCATCATCGGCGTAGCCAAGGCAACAGGTAAGAAACGTGCTGCCAAGGTAGCCAAGGCTGAGAAAAAAGCTGAAAAGAAAGCAAAAAAAGAAACTAAATAATTAACAGGAGTCTTATATGGCAAAGTATATAGTAAAAAAATCAGGGCCGCTTAAGGGAGAGGTCAGCATTTCAGGCGCAAAAAATGCAGTTTTGCCTTTAATGGCTGCGACCCTTCTTAACGAACAGGAATGCGTTATAAGGTCGGTTCCTCACTTAAGAGATGTGCAGGTAATGAAGGAGATCCTGGAATCGCTGGGAGCAACCATCGAGGAACAGGCACCCGGAGAGTACTGCATCAAGGCTGAGAACATAGTTACCACGGAAGCTCCCTACGAGCTGGTTAACAAGATGCGTGCATCCTTCCTTGTGATGGGTCCGCTTCTCGGAAGGAAGGGGGTAGCCAGAATACCTCTTCCCGGTGGCTGCGCTATCGGTGCCAGACCCATAGACCTTCACTTAAAGGGCTTTAAGGCTTTAGGCGCTATCGTGACCATTCATGAAGAGGGGTCATACGCCTATGTTGAAGCTGCGGCAGGTCCTCAGGGTCTCATCGGAGACAGGATATATCTGGACTTCCCTTCGGTTGGCGCTACAGAAAACATCATTATGGCTGCAGTTCTGGCAGAAGGGACCACCTTCATTGAAAACGCTGCCGAAGAGCCTGAGATCGTAGACCTGGCCAACTTCTTAAACAAGATGGGAGCCAAGATCAAGGGCGCAGGTACAGATACCATCAAGATCGAGGGAGTCAAATCTCTTCACAATGTAAGACATACTGTAATTCCCGACAGGATCGAGACCGGCACCTTTATGCTGGCGGCAGCTATCACCAGAGGCGCTATACACATCGAGAACGCCGTTCCTGACCACGTTAAGCCTGTAATCGCCAAGCTCAGAGAGTGTGGCGTGAGGATAGAAGTAGGCGACGAAGATATAATAGTCAGAGGAGATCTGGGGCCGCTCACATCTACAGACATCAAGACCCTTCCTTACCCGGGCTTCCCTACTGATATGCAGAGTCCGTTCATGGCATTCCTTACGGTATGCGACGGAAAGAGTACCGTCATCGAGACTGTGTTTGAAAATCGCTTCATGCACGTTTCACAGCTCAATAAGATGGGCGCATCCATTGAGACCGCAGGCAACAAAGCCAGCGTTAAGGGAAATGCCAGATTAAGAGGCAGCGAAGTCATGGCCACCGACTTAAGAGCCGGCGCAGCCATGGTGCTGGCAGGTCTCGTAGCCGAAGGTACTACTGAGATCTCAGAAATATATCATATAGAGCGCGGATATGAGAACTTCATAGAAAAGTTCGCCAAGCTCGGAGCTAATATTAAACGTGTTGAGTAAGGGAGAGTAAATCAAGTGGCAGATATCAAGTATTTATCGAGACTCGCCAAAGAGTTTCCCAATCAGAGAGCAGCTAAGGCTGAACTTGTAAACTTAAGAGCTATTTTGGCTCTGCCCAAAGGAACAGAATATTTCCTTTCAGATATCCACGGAGAGTATGAGGCTTTCAGACATATGCTGAAGTCCGGCTCCGGTACCATTAAGAGAAGAATCGATGAAAGATTCGACAAACTGCTTTCTGATAAAGAAAGAGAAGATCTGGCAGCACTGATTTATGACGCACCAAATGAAATAGCCAGAAGAAAAGCAGATATGGACCAGTTTGAAAGCTGGTGCCACACATCCATCTATCGCCTTATAGAGATCATGAAGGTGTTCTCGTCCAAGTACAGCCGTTCCAGAGTCAGAAGAAGACTCCCTCAGTACATGGGCTACGCCATTGACGAACTCCTCCACGCAGGCGACGAAGAAAACCGCATGAACTATTATTCCGAGATCATCAATTCCATTATTGAAATCGGTTCCGGAGAAGAGTTCATCAAAGCTCTGGCAGAGACAATCTGGAGGCTGGCCATCGACCAGCTCCATATCATAGGAGATATTTTTGACAGAGGTTCGCATCCCGACAGGATCATGGACTTCCTCATGGAATTCCATGATGTAGACTTCCAGTGGGGCAACCACGACGTGGTATGGATGGGAGCGGCTACAGGAAACTGGGCCTGCATCACCAACCTGCTGAGAATGAACATCAGCTACAACAACTTCGATATGCTGGAAGTCGGCTACGGTATCAATCTGAGACCGCTGGCTACCTTCGCTGAACACGTCTATGGAGACGATGAGTGCAAAGGATTCTGGCCCCATATCATCGACAGAAATATCTACGATGCCATTGACGACTCCCTGGCAGCCAAGATGCATAAGGCTATAGCCATCATGCAGTTCAAGGCAGAGGGCAGAGTCATCAGCATGCATCCTGAGTACCACCTCGAGAAGAGACTGCTCCTGGATAAAATCGATTTCGAGAAAGGCACAGTGAATGTGGAGGGCAAGGAATATCCCATGAAGGATATGAACCTTCCTACCGTAGATCCTAAGAATCCCTACGCTTTCACTGAGGAGGAAGAAGAAGTCCTTAACGCCCTTGAAGCTTCCTTCGTGAATTCAGAGAAACTGCAGGCCCACATCAGATTCCTTTACAGCCATGGAGCTCTGTACTCTGTCTGCAACGGAAACCTTCTGTTCCACGGCTGCATGCCCATCGATGATGAAGGAAACTTCATCCCGGTGGAGGTCAACGGAGTCAAACTTAGCGGCAAGAGACTCATGGATTATCTGGACGATCAGGTGAGAAAGGCATATTTTGCGCCTGATAAGTCCGAAGAGACAGGAAGGTCCGGAGACCTCATGTGGTTCCTGTGGCTGGGCGGGGATTCACCGCTTTTCGGCAAAGAAAAGATGACCACCTTCGAAAGACTATTCATCGAGGACAAGGCTACTCACAAGGAACCCACCAGACCTTACTACAAGTATATCAATGAGAGATGGCTTGCTGAGAACATCCTGAAGGAATTCAATCTGGATCCCGCAACCGCCAGGATTCTTAACGGA
Organism: Bacillota bacterium; assembly: GCA_017394515.1. Taxonomy (GTDB): domain Bacteria; phylum Bacillota; class Clostridia; order Peptostreptococcales; family Anaerovoracaceae; genus RUG754. The sequence continues at coordinate 8,517 of JAFPXY010000034.1, forward strand.
CATGTGCCCGTTAAGATCAAGAACGGCGAATCACCCATCAAGGGCGGCGGTCTGATCTACGTCATCGACGGAGGTATCTCAAAGGCATATCAGAAGACCACCGGAATCGCCGGCTACACACTGATCTATAACTCCAGAGGTATGATCCTTGCGGAGCACAAACCATATCAGCCCATCAAACCCGATGGAACTCAGGAGTTCACAGCTCCATCAATGAAGATCGTTTATACGCTTCCTGAAAGAAAATCCATCATAGATACCGATTCAGGCAAGAGATTGGCTGAACAGGTGGAGGATCTTTTGGAGCTTATTCAGGCGTTCAAAGAAGGTCTGATCAAAGAGGAGTATTAATTACAGTAATTTACAAAGACCCGATGTTATTATCGGGTCTTTTTTATTGATTTTGGTCTTGAAAGACGGGGAAGTTTGTTATAAAATATAGTGTAATATAGCTTTAGATTTGGAGAAATATAAGGAGATTATTACATGGCTTTTTATTTTGATGAACCATCAAGAACCTTTAACGAATATCTTTTAGTTCCGGGATACTCCAGCAAAGAATGCCGCGTTGAGAACGTATCCTTGAAGACCCCTGTAGTTAAATTTAAGAAAGGCGAAGAGCCTGAACTTTCAATGAATATTCCACTGGTATCTGCTGTAATGCAGGCTGTTTCTGATGACAGAATGGCAGTCGCGCTTGCTAAAGAAGGTGGAATTTCTTTTATATTCGGATCCCAGACCGTGGAGAATCAGTGCGCCATGGTAAGACGAGTCAAAGCCTTCAAGGCAGGCTTCGTAACATCCGACTCAAACTTGAGACCGGATCAGACCCTGCAGGACGTGCTGGATCTCAAGGCACTCAAGGGACATTCCACCATCGCAATCACTGAGGACGGAACTTCAGAGGGTAAGATGGTCGGTCTGGTTACTTCCAGAGATTATCGTGTATCACGTATGAGCCCGGATCTTAAGATCAGCGAGTTCATGACTCCCTTCGAAAAGCTGATAACCGGAGAAGAGGGTATATCCTTAAGCGAAGCCAACGATATCCTTTGGGATCACAAGCTGAATGCACTTCCCATCATAGATAAGAACCAGAGGCTCACCGGTTTCGTATTCCGTAAGGACTACGATTCTCACAAGTCCAACCCTAACGAACTTCTGGATTCAAACAAGAGATTCATCGTAGGCGCCGGTGTAAACACCAGAGACTTCGAGCAGAGGATCCCCGCGCTGGTTGAAGCAGGCGCAGATATTCTTTGCATCGACTCATCAGAGGGCTATTCCGAGTGGCAGTCAGACACCATCAAGTGGGTGAGAGAACGCTATGGCGACAAAGTCAAGATCGGAGCAGGAAACGTAGTAGACGGCGAAGGCTTCAGATATCTGGCAGATGCAGGAGCTGACTTCGTTAAGATCGGTATCGGCGGAGGTTCCATCTGCATCACCCGTGAGCAGAAGGGTATCGGCCGCGGCCAGGCTTCAGCTGTTATGGATGTAGCTCGCGAGAGAGACAAATATTTCGAGGAGACCGGAGTTTACGTTCCTATCTGTTCCGACGGCGGTATCGTATATGACTATCATATGACCCTGGCACTTGCTATGGGCGCAGACTTCCTGATGCTGGGCAGATATTTCGCAAGATTCGATGAATCTCCTACAAACAGACTCAACATCAACGGAAACTACGTTAAGGAATACTGGGGCGAAGGTTCCAACCGTGCTCGTAACTGGCAGAGATATGACTTGGGCGGAGATCCCAGAATGAAGTTTGAAGAGGGCGTTGACTCCTACGTTCCTTACGCAGGACCGCTCCACGACAACGTCGCAATCTCCCTTACCAAGGTGAAATCCACCATGTGTAACTGCGGAGCACTCTCAATCAAGGAACTCCAGGAAACAGCTAAGTTGACCCTGGTATCAGCAACCTCCATCGTAGAGGGCGGAGCGCATGACGTAATCCTCAGGAACGCATCTGAGAACGCTATTAAATAGTAAATAGGCGATATGAATTTAGGCGCAAAATACTCTCGCGTGGGAGTTTTTTGCGAAGAAAAGTATAAACCGGCGGATCCCGAGATTTCGGAAAAGGCCCAAAACACATATAGAAAAGAGGTATAATTTATGGCAATTTCAAAAGAAAACACCAGACCGGAATCAATGGTCCGCATCACAACACCTGAGCTTGCACAGGCGTTTATCGATGAGCAGATCGAAGCAGTCAGATCGCAGGTAGGCGATGGAAAAGTTCTTCTTGCTCTGTCCGGCGGAGTAGACTCCTCAGTCTGCGCAGCCTTGATCTCCAAGGCTATCGGCCGCAATCTTATTTGCGTTCACGTTAACCACGGCCTCCTTCGTAAGGGCGAGCCTGAACAGGTATGCGAAGTATTCGGCAAGGAATTCGATGCAGAGCTCATCTATGTTGACGCTGTAGACAGATTCCTGGACAAGCTTGCAGGAGTCGATGAGCCTGAGAGAAAGAGAAAGATCATCGGCGCAGAATTCATCGACGTATTCGCAGAAGAAGCCAAGAAACTCGAAGGCGTAGAATTCCTCGGACAGGGAACCATCTATCCCGACATCCTCGAGTCCGATGGAGTTAAGGCTCACCACAACGTAGGCGGCCTTCCGGAAGATCTTAACTTCCAGTTGGTGGAGCCCGTCAAGTTCCTCTATAAGGATGAAGTAAGAGTCGTTGGTAAGCAGCTTGGTCTTCCCGACAACATGGTTTACCGTCAGCCTTTCCCGGGCCCCGGACTCGGCGTAAGATGCGTTGGAGCTATCACCAGAGACAGACTTGAAGCTCTTCGTGAAGCTGATGCTATCGTAAGAGAAGAGATTGGCAAGATGGAACAGGTTCCTTGGCAGTACTTCTGCGCAATCCCTGATTTCCAGTCAACCGGAATCAAGGACGGCAAGCGCTACATGGGCTGGGCAGTAGTTATCCGTGCGGTGAACACCGTTGACGCTGTTACAGCATCCGTTCCTGAGATTCCCTTCGAGATGTTATGCAGAATGAGAGACAGGATCATTGAGACCGTTCCCGGAGTCAACAGAGTTCTTTGGGACATCTCGGAGAAGCCCGTGGCAACGATTGAGTGGGAATAGTAGTTTAAAACGCAAAATCCCTTGAAAATCAAGGGGTCTGGGAGTTCGAAAAGTGGTTTTGATAGCAATTTGATAGCACGATTTCAATTTGTTCCATTTAACCATCTGAGAGAGCCGTTTTAAGCTGGTAATTTTATCAAGTTATATCAAAGGTCTATTTATGCAAGATAAAGCGTAAATAGGCCTTTTTTTCGTGCTTTAACAAGAGTCAATGGACTCATCAAAATGTGAGACATAATGAGAAATCAATATACAGCCGCGTTTCTAAAGCTTTTCTGGATATTTATAACGCCAAGTGTTGTAGTCAGCGGTTGTGATGGATCCTGTAGTTAGACGAGTCTTAACTTCATTCCATTTCAAGAGATCATCTGCGACAGTCAGGTTATAGTTCGGGTGGTTTATATCCTGCTTGAGGCAAACCTGACCATCTAAAGTGGTTATAGTAAGCCCATACATATCTTCCAATGCAAACAGAGTATGCATAAGTCCGTAATATGTGTCTATATCAGGGACGTCCAGAGCCTTTGGAGAAATGTCCAGGATCCCTGCAAGCTGCTCTATGGTATCAGCTTTGGGAGTTCTTTTGCCGGATTCATACTGGGCGACCCTGACGTCAGCAGTTTTGTCGCTATAGCCTAATTTCTGACCGAGATATTTTTGAGTTATGCCGCGAAAATTACGGAAGAAATGAATACGTTCACCAATTGCCATTGTAGCACCTCCATATATCGATAGATTTCTGACTGATGATAGTATAACACAATTAATTTAATGAATCAAGAAAAAACTAAGCAAAAAAGATTAGTGAAGTATTGACTAAACAAAAAAGTTTAGTATAATATATAATAAGAAAGCAAATTTGACTTATGAGGAGAAAGGAGGCGATATCATGTCGTCAAATGAAAAAATGTTTTTAAGGGTAGATGATGTTGCAGAAATACTAGATGTATCAAAAACATATGCCTATAAACTCATCAGAAAAATGAATGATGAGATGAAGGATAAAGGATTTCATACGATAGCGGGGCGTATAGACACTAAATTTTTTTACGAACACTTCTACGGAACCAAAGATTATGAAAGGAGTAATTAAGATGCCAGTATACAAAGACGAAAAAAAGAAAAGCGGCAAAGGGATTTGGTACGTTTATGTCAGATATCAAGATTGGCAGGGCAGAAACTGTCAGAAGACTAAGAGAGGATTCGAGACCAAACGGGAAGCTCTGGAGTGGGAAAGACAATTTATGCTAAAAGCCAAGGCAAATATAAATATGTCTTTTAAAAGTTTCTACGAGCTATACAAAGAAGATATAAAACCTAAGCTCAAGGAACAAACCTGGGAAATGAAGGAAAATGTGATTCAGACCAAGATACTTCCTTTCTTCGGGAGGCTGAAGATATCAGAGATCACTGCCAGGGATGTGGTCAAATGGCAGAATACAGTCAGGAAGATGAAGACCGATAGTGGCAAGCCCTACGCAGATTCTTATCTAAAGACGATCCATAATCAGCTGAGTGCAATCTTCAACCATGCGGTAACATATTATGATCTCCCATCAAATCCTGCGAGAAAAGCCGGAGCAATGGGATCAGATAAAAACGTAAAGAAAGAAATCTGGCAGGAAGATGAATATAGACAAGTAGCTGAAGAGCTTATGGATGATCCGCTATATTATTATGCTTTCGAAGTATTGTTCTGGACCGGCGCAAGAGAAGGAGAAGTTCTGGCACTTACACCGGAAGATTTTGACCTCGATAACTGCACCATGAGGATCAATAAGTCATATCATAGGTCAAAAGGAAGGGACATTGTAACAACACCTAAAACTATTAAGAGCAACAGGACTATTCGCATATCACGATTTCTGGCGGATGAGATGAGGGACTGCTTCAAAATGTTCTATGATCTGAAACCTACTGATAGGATTTTTCAGGGAATAACTAAAAGTACTCTTACCTCAAAAAAGAACAAGGCTTGTCAGAAGGCAGGAGTGAAACAGATCAAGATCCATGAGATGAGGCATTCTCATGCTTCTATGTTAACAAACATGGGATTTCCGGATAACGCTGTTGCAGAAAGAATGGGGCATGAAACCATACAGATGACACAGCATTACTCACATGCCTATCCGCAAAGGCAAGATGAAATGGCCATGAAACTTGAAGATGTCAGAAAGGAAAGAGAAGATGACTGCTAAGGTAAATGATAAAAGAGGAAGATGGAGAAGCGAGCACGTCGGTTTGAGACTTTCTCCTGAAGAAGCATCCACCCTTAACAAGATGGTAAAACTATCCGGATTGAGCAAACAGGACTATATTATCGATAGCCTGCTTAAAAGACGAATCGTAGTCCAGGGAAATCCTAAAGTATATATTGCACTGAAAAGAGAAATGACGGAAATACTTATGGAGCTCAGAAGATTAACTGACCATGAAGAGGTGAGGCCGGAATTAATAGATTTGACGGAAATGATTGCGGAAATAATGGAAGGAATGAAAGAAGAGTCAGACTGGAATCCAGTCTCACAATAGGCCTCGCCGATTGAGAGCGAAATACACCCATTGCACATATCCTGGCGGATCCGTTCAATAGTATTTCGCCTCGCAGGGGCGGCCGCCGACAAAAGGAAGGAGGAGAGAACATGAGAGGAGCAGCCTTCGTGCAGCACACGAAGATCACTAATGTCGCCGGCAGGATCGGCTACATATCCAGCGAAGAGAAACAGGAGAACCTGTATGCTGTATATGACACCGCTCCGGAGGGGTTCTGGCAGGACCTTGCCAGAGAAAATCAGATGGCCTTTATGAGGTCAGGTACCGAAGGGAAATGCATCGAAGCGAGAGAACTTATCATAGCATTGCCTAAAGAAATGTACCGTTATGGAGAAGGACATATGGAACTTCTCAAAGATTTCACAGAAGGATTCAAAGAAAAATATGGAGTGGAGTGCATCGCAGCGCTCCACCATAACAAGACCAGAAGCAACTATCACATTCATCTTATCTTCTCGGAACGTCGGGTATTAGCAGAGCCGGAGGTTAAGATCGCATCTAGAAACATGTACTATGATCCTCATGGTAAGCACTTGAGGACAGCCAAAGAAACTAAAGATGAGAAAGGAAACCTTCTCCCGGGGTACACTGTGATTCCTAAAGGCGAAGTATATGAGAGGCAGATTTTCGATAAGAAGGATGAGTATTTCAAGAGCAAAGACTTCACCCAGGATGTGAAAGAGTACTTCGTGGACAGGATAAATGAGAACCTGGTGGGACGAAACAAGATGTTCGTCTTCCCAAAAGATGGTCCTTATATTCCTACAAAGAAAATCGGAAAGAACAATCCTAAGGCAAATGAGATACAGAAAATGAACGAAATCAAGGACGAATGGAACCGTCAGATGATCTATGCAAGGATGTATCAGGTACCGTATGAAAGCCTGAAAGAAGTGAAACAGGAGCTGATCATAAACCCTATGAAGGAATCAATGAGGCGGTCCGAGAAGAAAAATGATCCTGAATCCTTCAAGGAAATACTTCTGAAAGCAACGAAAACTTTGATAGTTATGGTCAAGGAAACTAAAAGGATGAGGGATAAAGACTTCGATCATGCGTGGGGAGATGCACTAAAAGACTTCATAAAAGCCTGCGCTGAGATAGCAAAAGATGTAATCATTAGAATCGGGGAGAGGGGTATAGAACGATGAAAAAGGGATAGTAGTAACTCTTTAAAAAAAATAATATCGAAAAACGATATTTTTCTATTGACAATATCGTTAAACGATGTTAATATACAATCAAGAAATATCGTTAAACGATACTTGATGCATCAAAATCTTAATTATTAGTAAAACCATCATAGGTAAAGAATTAAAAGATAAGGAGAATATAAATGTTTTTAAAAAAGATAATCGCAACATGTTTAATGAGTGCTCTTGTATTTACATCCACAGCTGTAGCTTTTGCAGACAGTAATTTCGCATCTGATAACAACAATAACCTATCTGTTAGAGAAATCGAACAAGTAGGATTCGCAGAAGGTTTGGACGATAATTATACTGTTGAAAGAACCATTTCGGACAAAAAAATTGAGTCTGTGGTAAAAGATGTTGATGGAGAGCTACTTGCAAAGGCTGTAACATCAAATGGGAATGTAGTAATTACAGACTACACCGCAAATGCTGAAAGAGAAATAGTAATAGAGGCAGATGATTTACTCAACGTAGCTGATGGTGTTATAGTTAGTTCTACTGAAAACATGGGCGATAGAGCTACTACTAGTATCAAATGGGGAAGCTGGAGTTCAAAAACTTCAACTGTGAAGATTCCAAAGCTTACAGTAGCAGCTTTCTTAGCAGCTGTCAGTGTATTATGCCCTTACATGAGTGTATCAGCACTCTCTGCAGCAGCTTCTGTTTTTATTGCAGGTGGATATAGCTATGCAACCGTAAAAGTGCGCACTAGATACGGTACCGATTCAAACTATCAATATTCTGAAGAAGAAGTGACGATCTGGGGAAGACACAGCAAAACAGGGACAAAAACTAAAATATATGGGCCCGGAGTATGGCAGCAGAAAAAATCTCTAAACAGCTGATTCTAACTATTTACAGGAGGGCACAAGACATGAATACGCAGGAGAAAAAACGAATGACTTTTATATGTGTTTTCATAGTGGCAATGACAGTATTAACTAAGTTGTTTAGTGAAATTCCTTTTCAGGTTGTACTATGTAATCTAGTTGTGTTGCTAGTTGGCTCAGAAGTAATAAGAGCTAATTACATTAAAAGCAAAGCTAAATGGTTGATCGTTATAATTATAGCTGCAGCAAGTATACTGCTTGTATTAACGACAGTGAGAGACTTAGACTTAATAATATATACTGTCATATGTGATGTAATAGTGCTGTTATTTGGCATAATGAAACTTGTACTAAAAAGAAAAGCGTGATAGGATTGAGAAGCGAAGCTATCTTCGGAAGATAAGCTCCGCTTTTCATTTTAAAAAACATATTAAACTTGACATTAAACAGATGTGATGATAATATAAATAAAGGAATATCGTTAAACGATAGAAGGAGATTCCAATGCCTAAGAAAGCTTTGAATCCACTTACTGAACCAATGTTCTATGTACTCCTTTGCTTCCATATCCGGGAGACGAGCGGTAACGAGATTGCGGAGTATGTGGCTAGAATGACAGAAGACCGCGTTCGTATGGGACCTGGTACCCTTTATACTATCCTTTCGACTTTTTTGTCGGAGAAGCTAATTGTTAAAGAGAGATCTGAGGGAAGAAAAATTTACTATTCAATTACCGAAAAAGGGGAGAAGTTTTATCAAGATGAGGTAAATAGGCTGCGGAAATGCGTGTTAGATGCAGACAAGGCAGACCGGGAGAAGATGTTATAAAATGTCAAGAGGGGAAAACGCAAATGAAAGAAGTAATAAAATTAATTCCTTTTTTATTATCTGATTACGACTATTTAGAAAAATATTTAGAAGAACAGTCTAAAAATGGGCTTGTCTTGGATTCACTAGGGTTGTTCTATGGCAGGTTTAAAACGACAAAACCGTGTGATAGAAAATACTGTGTTATTCCAAGTGCCAGTTCTGATTTGGAAGAAGAAGAAAAAAGCTTTTATGAGGAAGCTGGATGGCATAATGTAAAAACATCTGGAAGTTGGTCTATATTATATACGGATGACCTGACAAGTTCAGAGTTATTTACAGATAAATCAAGTTTTGAATATCATACAAAATGGTATACCAGAAGTGTACTGGTTACTTGCATTTTATATCTAATCTTGATATGGAATATGATCAAAAACATCATGTTCTACCAGGATGATGTATCAGAGGGTATGCTAAGCGCAATAATGAACTATATTCAAATTCAGCCATGCGCGTTTATCGCGGTTGTTTTGTTAACGATTGTAGTTATATATTCTATAATAAAGAGAATCAAGCATCTCCCTAAATATAGGAATTCGAATTCTTCGGGTTCTGAAAATTATAAATTCGTTTTTTTCTGTAATATAGCTGCTTTTATTATGGCAGTAGGAAGTGTTGTTTTAATGCTTATACAAGGTATTTGATATCAGTTTGATAGCATCAGCATAAATAGACTAAGTATAAAGTATAACTGAAACTATATTAAGCAAACAGAGATAATATTTCATAAACAAATCTGTTTAGCGTTTAAGAAATATACTCGAGTGGGAATAATCGATATTTAGCAAATCATCCATATGATATTAACTGATGGCAGATAGTCTTCGTATTATCTGTCATCTTTTTAATATATGTATTTTCTGCTTAGATTGTACTCGCAGAATGTGTATATAAGCATGACTGCAGAGGTTTGACAATTTGTGTCGATATTTGTAGACTTTTAGAGAGTTGTGTT
>JAFPXY010000035.1 GCA_017394515.1 Bacillota bacterium
CAGTTCATATGTCATGGCTACGCAGTTGATGGAGGGTCTGATCATGGGATGGTCTACCCAGTTATCGATCTTCTCGCCAAACATATATACTCTGGTGTTTAATTTTCTTAAGCTCTCTATGTACTGAGCTCCTGTCATTAATGCCATAATATCCTCCGAATTATATTTTTTCTTACAGTACTTCGATGATGATGGCTGTTCCCATGCCGCCACCTGCGCAAAGTGTAGCAAGGCCATACTTGCCGCCTCTCTTCTTCAGTTCGTGAAGAAGGGTAACTACGAGTCTGCAGCCGGATGCTCCTACGGGGTGTCCCAGGGAGATGCCGGATCCGTTTACGTTGAGCTTATCCTCGTCGATTCCAAGCTCTCTTGCGGATGCGATGCACTGTGCTGCGAAAGCTTCATTGATCTCGAAAAGATCGATGTCGCTGATCTCAAGGCCGGCCTTTTCGAGAGCCTTTCTGGAGGAGCTGATAGGTCCGATTCCCATGAGTTCGGGAGCAACGCCTGTGGTTGCTGTGGACACGATCCTGGCAAGGATGGGAAGTCCCAGTTCCTTAGCCTTTTCCTCTTCAACGAGGATCATGCCGGATGCTGCATCGTTCATTCCGGAGGAGTTTCCTGCTGTTACCTTGCCGCCTTCCTTGAAGGTGGGTTTAAGTTTTGAAAGCTTCTCATAGGATGAATCTCTTCTGGGATGCTCGTCGGTGTCGATTACTACGTCGCCCTTCTTGGTGTGGAGGGTAACGGGAACAATCTCGTCTTTGAACTTGCCGCCGTCGATGGCTGCGATAGCTCTTTCCTGAGATCTCTGAGCAAACTTATCCATATCTTCACGGGTAACGCCGTAAAGATCTGCTACGTTCTCAGCGGTGATTCCCATGGCGGGGCCTACGCCCAGGTTTGTCAGGGAGTCCCACATGGAGTCTCTCATCTCCATATGTCCGTATTTCTGGCCGTATCTGGCGTTGAAAACCATATGCGGTGCGGTGCTCATGCTGTCTGCTCCACCTGCCATGATGCAGTCTGCTTCACCGGATTTGATCTGATAGAATCCGAACTGCAGGGATGACATGGAAGATGTGCAATTTCTATGTATGGTTATTCCCGGCACGGTTTCAGGCAATCCGGACTTTACGGCTGCTACTCTGGCCAGGTTGTTTTCTTTGTAAGTCCTCTGATAGTTGCATCCCCAGATTACATCGTCGATCATGGCGGGATCTATGCCGGATCTCTTGACAAGATTCTGCATAACAGGAATGGAAAGGTCAAGGGATGTGATTGTTTTGAATTGTCCTCCTATGGTTCCGATAGGAGTTCTGCAAGCTGCTACGATTACTACGTTTCTCATTTTTCCGTCCTTCGTTTCAGTGTAGTCTTATTAATATTACAGCCTGCCCCTCCACGGAGCAGGCTATAATACTCAAATTATTAGCTTCTTTTTTTAATTAAGGAAAGATAACTTTTAAATTCTTCCGAGAGCCTGTTCTATTCGGATCAAACCCTCGATGAGATTCTTTTGGGAATTCTCGATCTCATCAGAGCTCCACTTCATGATCCCCTCGCCGGTCTTGAAACCGAGCTTGCCTTCTTTGAGCTTGTCAGTCAGAAGTTTCGAGGGCTCTGTCGAGTTCTCGATATGAGGGAACAGATAATTGTGGATGTTATAGGTGAGATCAAGCCCGCCGGAATCCATTACTTCTATAGGAGCCATAACTCCAAGTCTCATACCAAAGCCATATTTGATGGCCTTGTCAACATCTTCAGGAGTCGCTATCCCGTTATCGACTATGGAAAGGGCTTCTCTGAACAGAGCATGCTGCATTCTGTTAGCCAGGAATCCGGGAACGTCCTTCTGGACTATAACGGGCATCTTTTCAGCATCTTCGAGAAGTTCGTAGGTCTGGTTCACGACGCATTCGCAAACGTACTTTGTCTTGATGACCTCCACGAGAGGTATCAGATAAGCAGGTTTCCAGAAGTGCGTTCCTATGATCCTTTCCCTGTGCACGGACTTTTCGGCGATTTCAGTAACGCTGATCGCAGATGTATTCGTCGCAAGGATAGTTGAAGGAGGGCAAAGCTTATCCAACTTTGCAAAATATTCCTGCTTGACTTCAAGCTTCTCAACTATGCATTCGAAGATGATATCCGCAAAATCAGCCAACTCCCTGATGTCCTCGGTAAAGCTCACTCGCCTTACAGTAGCTTCGATCTCGCTCTCGGCTATGAGGCCGTTGTCGCAAAGAACTCTCAGGTTCTCTATCATGCCTTCGACCTGACCGCCTCTCTGCTTGTCATCATAGACATAAAGCATCTTGACGTCGTAGCCCTTAAGGGCAAAGGTAAGTGCTATACCGCAACCCATCACTCCGGCTCCTAATATACCGATGTTTTTGTTGAGTGACATGTTACTTTTATTTCTCCGTGTTAGTTAAAACTAAGTTCTTAACGATTAATATACTCCGTAAGGATATACCTTATCAGGTACGCTTCTGTCGATTGCATCGGAAGGTACGAAAGCAACCGCTCTTACGATAGTACCGTCTCCCATGTACCAACGAAGAGGGAATGCGCAGAACAGGAATCTCTGGTTCTTAACTTTGTCCAGATCTCCGCCAAGGTTCTCGATACCCATTACGTTGTGTGCAAGAAGGATGTCGTGGCAAGGTTCCCACTCAGGGAAATCTTCCTCGATAGGATGTCCAGCCATCTCTTCATACTCTTCTACGATTCTGGGAACGTAAGGTCCGGGACCGTGCTTTGCACCATAGGTGTAAAGGAAGTGGTCGATAGCCTGCATGTCGAAGCCAACGCCTCTAACCTTGTGGTTTACGAACCACCAAGCTCCCTCGATGGAGAGTCCAGGGGAATATCCGAAGTAATCTTCGTTCTCGCCCCAACGTCTGTGTGTACCAGTGTTAAGGAGTACCCAGTCTCCTTCTTTGATTCCGCCGGGAACCTTCTTAGCTGCTTCTTCGATATCTTCTACAGTGATGAATTCCCACTTGCCCTTAGGAATGTCAAGGCAAACGGCCTGAGAGAAGTAGTTCTGAATAGGAAGTTCGTGTGTGAAAGGGCTCTCAGGAATAACGTGAGAAGGTGAATCAGCATGAGTTGAGTTATGCATATGGAAAGAGTTGAATGTCTGAAGCAGTCTGTAGTGCATAGGCATATGCTGAACTCTGTCGATGTGGAAGTCGCCGTTGGAAGGCCAGAGCGGATTTCCTCTTCCGAAAGGATTGGAGAGGTCTAAGAGTTCGAAGGATCCGCCGTTGAAAACATCGAAAATGCTTGCGTCATAAGGCTTTTTCCAATCGTTTACATGAGCGTAATTTTCTTCGCGAGTATGTCTTTCAAAAATTTCTGACATGATTTTTCCTCCTTGAAAATATTTTATAAGTTAACTTGCATTACTTACGAATTTAGTTTTTTGCTGTCTTCTTAACCCATCATGGAGTCCGGAATGAAGGTGGACAGTCCGGGGAAGAAGATGTAAAGTATCGTGATTATTACCATGGCTGCCAGGTAAGGCATTGCTCCCTTGAATATACCCATTACGTCGGTTCCCTCAGGTGCCAGAGCCTTTACAGAGTAAACGCAGAGGCCTACAGGAGGTGTAAGTCCGCCCATGTGGAGAGCGAGGATACATACTACGTCGAAGTGGATAGGATCGATTCCCAGAGCTACCGCTGCAGGGTAGAACAGAGGAATTGTAAGGGAGATGCTGGAGTAAGCATCCATGAAGCATCCGAGGATCAGGAATACGACTACAGCACCGAACATGAAGAGTACAGGGCTGAGGTTTGCCTGAGTTACCATGGATGTAAGCTTAGGTGCCAGGCCGGATACTGTCATGAACTTAGCGAACATAGCTGAGCATGCCAGGATCAGGAAAAGCATTGTGGCGTTTTCTATGGTCTCCATTATAGCATGGATAATCTTCTTAATGGGAGTCCTCTTGATGACTGCCATTACCAGGAATACCAGTACGCCGATAGCGCCGGCTTCTGAGGATGAGAACATACCTGAGAAGATACCGCCGATGATTACTACCGCAACGATGGCGATAGGAATGAGTTCCTTTAAGGAGATCAGTTTCTCCTTCCATGTATAGTGCACATCTACCTTAGGGAATTTCTTAGGAGCGATGAGCGCTATTGCAACGGTAAGAGCGGAGAAGCCGATGGTGAGAGCGAGTCCCGGGGAGATACAAGCCATCAGAAGTCTTCCGATGGAGTCTCCGGAGAGCGCTCCGTAAATTACTACCATGATGCTTGGCGGGATGAACTGTCCGATGTTACCGGAAGCAGCGATCATACCGTAAGTCAGGTTCTTATCATATCCATAGCGGATCATTTCGGGAGCGGAGATCTTGGTGAATACGGAAGCAGTAACGAGAGCTGATCCGTTTAATGTACCGAAACCTGCGCAGGCAACGGTGGTTGCTACACCAAGTCCGCCGGGCATCCTGCCCATCCACTTAGCAAGTGTGTCATAGCTTTCGGTACTGATACCGATGGCTGTGGCCAGCATGCCCATCATGATGAACAGGGGGATTACTGAATAGTCGAAGGTAGCTATGGAGTTATAGGCTACGATACCGCACATGGAGAGTGCCTGACTGAAGCCGATAACGGCTGTAAGTCCGAAAAGTCCGACTACACCGAGAGCTACACCGATGTGTACTCCTAAGAGAACGAGGACGATGAGTCCGATCATGCCGATGATACCAATAATTATACCACTCATTTATCGTCTCCTCCTTCCCCATTTTCAACTGTTTCTACGAGCTCTTCGCCAGCGGCCTGAGCCATAGCTTCTTCTGTAACGAATTCCTTGACGCTGTTTTCATCAAGCAGTTCTGAATAAGCATCTAAAGGTTCATACTTATCAGGATTAATTACTGCCAGCAAGCAGTAGATGGTCATGAGCAGTGCCTGAATACTTAAGAGCACCCAGCCAACAAAGGCTCCGCACTTGCCGATGAACACGTATACGGTTACTGATGCAACGGATTCTTCTTTGATAAGCCATGAAGACCAGAATACATCAAAGGATGCTTTCATCAGCAGGATGAATAATACCGTTGCCAGCAGGTATACGAATAAACTTAAAATGTTTTTTGCTCTTCCCTGCAGCTTTTCATAGATGGCTTCGAGCTGCATGTGCTTTCCGTTAAGGAGTGTGTACGCCATTCCGGAATATGCTACCCAGGTCATCATCATAGCTACAATTTCAGGTGTACCCATTAAAGGAGATGAGAAAACGTATCTCATCACTACGTTGGCTGTGAGCAGGACGAAGTTGAAACCAACCACGCCTGCACTCAGCCATGCAAAACAATGCATTAATTTATCGGTAACCTGATATAAGCGTTTCCCGCTTTTAGTCATTGTTTTTTCCTCTCGTAGCTTTTAAATAGTTTAAATAGTTTGATTATTTTAAGTCAGTCGGTGAGATTACATATACTTGGAAGTATCGAATACCCAGGTGTAACCCATTTCTTCACCAGCCTTGAGGTAGTCAGCCATGATAGCCTTTCCATCATAACCAGCTGCTGTAGCGTCGCCGATCCACTGCTCAAGAGTGTCTTTGTAAGCAAGAGCTGTTTCAGCCCATTTTGCCTTATCTTCTTCGGACATAACCTTGAATTCAACGCCATTGTCCTTCATCTGCTGTTCCCAACCAGCCATCTGGTCAGCTTCCCAAACGTGGAATTCCTTCATAGCTTCGGTAGCGCATTCCTGAAGGAGAGCCTTGGTGTTGTCATCAAGTGTATCCCACTTAGCTTTGTTGAAAGCGATAACGTCGCAGTTTCTAGCGCCAAGACCGATGTCAAGTACGTTTGCTTCTACTTCGTAAAGCTTGAAGTCGCAGTAGATGGAGTCATATACGAATGATCCAACTGCCAGGTTGTTCTTGATTGTCTGATAAAGGTCAGCTGCAGGAGCGGATACAGGGATAGCTCCGATGGATTCGAACCAAGGTACGTAGTAAACGCCGCCCATGGTGATGTTCTTGCCGTTGATGTCATCAAGAGTTTCGAAACCGTCTTTGGAGTAAAGCTTGTAAGGCTCGTTGCCCTTCCAAGCGAGGCAAACTGTTCCGTTCTTTTCATATTCTTCGTAGAATTCAGGGTGCTTCTCAGAGATCTTGTCCATGAGTTCACCAGCCATAGCTACGTCAGAAGGTGCGAAAGGTACGCAGTAAGTGATCTGTGAAAGAGGTAACTGGGTCGGTGTGTAGAGTGTGCAAACGGTACCTACGTCAGCGATGCCCTGACCGATGGTGTCGAGGTTTGCAGTAGCAACACCGAGCTGTGCGCTCCAATATTCATTGAAAGTGATCTTGCCGCCGGATTTTTCCTTAACGAGATCGATGAAGAGTCTGAGGTCATGAGCCTTAGCTGTGTCTTCCTTATCAAGGCCAGCGCATGTAAGGGTCATCTCAGGATACTCAACGTCTGTTGCTTCGCCGCTCTGCTGATCGTCAGCTGCGGGCTCTTCACTGGATCCGCCGCAAGCAGCAAAGCTGAATACTACGGCGATGCAAAGTAAGATTGCTAATAACTTCTTCATTTTTTCCTCCTTGAATTTAACAATTAATATAATTGAAAAAATTATTGACTGTGTTTGTCTTTGCCTATTATTAGAGCAACAAGCGTGCCAACTTCAAAAACCCTTGATTTTCAAGGGTTCCGGCGTTTTCGCGCCTGGATGGGCTATTGCATAGCGGCAACGTTGTTGCAATTCTGCAACGGCAGTTGCGCTAAAACTTCATCACTTCCGCTCGGTGAATCGATGTATTTTTTGTGGCAAATGCAAAAAACACGCACCTGGAGCGCGGATTTTTTGTTGATCTGTCCATAATCGCTACAACTACCAATATGCGTTGCAAAAGTGCAACGATTCCCCTTGGTATTTTATAGTTTTTATGTTATAATCATAAAAGTAAACAGTTGTATGTATTTTTGGAAGAGGATAATATGAAAAAACCTATTACCAACAACGATATAGATTATAGAGAAATTGTCGATAACCTGGATGAGAGCCTTCTCATCACGGATTGCGACGGAAGGGTCATCTACGTGAATCCTGCCTACTCCACCAACACAGGAATCCCCAAGGATCAGGTTCTGGGCCGTACGGTCCAGGAGATCCTGGCAGACGGCAGCATATTTACCGGCGGAGCCGTCATGGCGGTCCTGGAAACCAAGAAGAAGGCCTACAGGCTCTCGGATGTAGTATATAACGGAAAACCTGAGAAGGGCTACGTTATCGGCGTACCGGTCTTAAACGAAGACGGCAGCATCAGGGAAGTCATCGCCCAGTCCAGACCCATCAAGACCTTAAGGTTCCTTCAGAACGACTTTTCTCAGTTCCTGAGCGAAGCCAAAAAACTGGACCCTCACACCGTCGTGGTGGACGATTTCAATCAGGATTCTTTGAGGCAGTCCCGCCTGATCGGTAAGTCCAAGGCCATCAAGGACATCTGGACCACCTTGACCCGAGTTGCTCCCACCACCGCCTCCGTCCTCATCACCGGAGAATCCGGCTGTGGTAAGGAGATCGTGGCTGACGAGATCTACGTCATGAGTGAACGCAAGAACAAGCCCTTTGTAAAGGTGAACTGTGCTTCCATTCCCATGAACCTTCTGGAATCGGAACTTTTCGGTTATGAGAAAGGCGCTTTCTCCGGAGCCTCCTCTTCAGGCAAGAAGGGTCTCTTTGAGGTGGCCAACACCGGCACCCTCCTTTTGGACGAGATCGGCGACATGCCTCTGGACCTTCAGGCCAAGCTTCTCCGTGCCATCCAGAACAAGGAGATCACCAGGGTAGGCGGCACTAAGAAGATCTCTCTGGATTTGAGAATCATAGCGTCCACCAACGTGAACATCAAGGAAAGGATCAAGGAAGGCCTTTTCCGTCAGGATCTCTTCTACAGACTCAACGTGGTGCCCATCCACATTCCGCCTCTTAGGGAACGCCCCGAAGATATTCCTTTGCTCTGCGATCATTTCATCATGATGTATCGCGAGAAGCACGGCAACGAACTGATCTTGACGGACAAGCACTATGAGATCCTCCAGTCCTACTCCTGGCCCGGAAACGTCAGAGAGCTGGAGAACGTCATAGAGTATCTGACCATCTTCACCAAGGGTACTTCAGGAGTTGAGACCACCACCCTTCGCGGCATGCTGGACATGCAGGAGGACAGCCCGGTCTTCGTGAACCATGGTGGTACCCTGGACGAGCAGGTGGCTGCCTTCGAAAAGGCCATAATCGAGGATGTCCTTCAGAACTCCAAGTCCTTAAGGGAAGCCGGAGCCAAGCTTGGCGTCAACGCTTCCACCATCTCCAGAAAAATTAAGTTGTATAACATAGAATATTAGTGGTAAAATATAAGGTGAGCCAAAAGGGGCGAGAAAAAGAAAGGGAAAAAAATGAAACTTGAACCAATCGTCAAGAGTCTTCTTGACACAGACCTCTATAAATTCAATATGAATCAGGTGATCTTTCATAAGCACACCAACCTGAACGGCGAATACCTCTTCAAGTGCAGAAATGAAGGCGTGAGATTCACACCCGAGATGCTGGAAGAGATCGACGCTCAGATCGATCATCTTTGCTCCCTCACCTTCGATGAGGAAGAGCTGGATTACTTGAGAAGCATACGCTTCATCAAGGATGACTACGTAGAATTCCTTCGTCTGTGGCATCCCATCAGACACTACGTGACCACCTCCCTGGACGAGGATGACGGAGAACTTCACATCTCCGTGAAGGGTCCTCTCTTCAGCGCTATGCAGTTTGAGATATATCTCCTGGAGATCGTAAACGAAGTATACTTCAGATTCCAGTACAACTATGACGAGCTGCTGGCTTCCGCCAAAGAAAAGCTGGATGCCAAGATCAAAGCTTTCCAGGAAGGCAAGTACAACTTCAAGTTCGCCGAGTTCGGCTGCAGACGCCGTCTTTCCGCAGAATTTGAAGGTCTGGCCATCAAGAGATTCGCAGAGGAGACCAACAACTGCGTCGGTACCTCCAACGTATATTTTGCAAAAAAATTCAACCTGACTCCCATCGGCACCTACGCCCACGAGTTCGTCCAGATGTATCAGGGCATCCCTCAGATACCTCTGGCATTCACCAATCACTTCGCTCTGGAGGACTGGTACGCGGAGTATCAGGGCGATAACGGAACCTGCCTGTCAGACACCCTCACCACGGATCTTTTCCTGAGGGACTTCAACAGGAGCATGGTCAACAACTACACCGGCGTCCGTCACGACTCCGGAGATCCCTATGAGTGGGGTGAAAAGCTCATCAACCACTTCAAGAAGTACGGCGTGGATCCCATGACCAAGACTCTGCTCTTCAGTGACGGTCTGACCTTCGACTACGCTCAGGAGATCGCCGACCACTTCGCAGGCAAGGTCAAGACATCCTTCGGTATCGGTACCTTCGTATCAAACGATACCTGCGTGCCCGCTCTGAACATCGTAATCAAGCTGCAGTACGTAAACGGCAATCCTGTAGCCAAGTTGTCAGACTCCCCGGGCAAAGCCATGTGTGACGATCCTGAGTATCTGGTATATCTGAAGAACGCCGTAAGCTTCAGACTTGAAAGAGAGGCCTACTAATGAAAGTATTTTGTGTCATAGATATGCAAAACGATTTTATCGATGGCGCTCTCGGAACGCCGGAGGCGCAGGCCATCGTTGAGCCCGTTACGAAGTTCCTTCGCGACCTGGATTACGAGTATGAAGTAATCGCTACAAGGGACACCCACTATAACGACTATCTGGAGACCAACGAGGGCAAGCACCTGCCCGTAGTTCACTGCCAGATCGATTCCCACGGCTGGCAGATTGCGCCGAGTGTGGCGGAGGCGCTGGATGCGCTCGATGCCAGAATAATCGACAAGCCCAACTTCGGGATCTCTCCCGATAGATGGGCTCTGAGTCTTGAAAATGTGGATGTTACTGAGGTGGTGCTCTTCGGGCTCTGCACGGACATCTGTGTGATCTCCAATGCACTGGCCATGAAGACAGCTTATCCGGAGATCCCCGTGAAGGTCTACTCAGACCTCTGTGCGGGAGTTACTCCCGAATCTCACGAGGCAGCCCTTCTCACCATGAAGATGTGCCAGGTGGACGTGATGAATTCCTGGGAAGATAAATAAAAAATAAGCAGTCGTACGATTGTCGCACGACTGCTATTTTATTTGCTTTTATAGAATGTGCACTCCGTCCATGAGCTCCTTTTCGAACTCGACTCTGTGGGCGGGTGTATAAAGTCCCGGCATGCCGCCGGTGTGGATGAAGATCACGTCCTCTCCCTGCTGGATCTTGCCTTCGAAGACCATGTCGATAACTCCTGCCATGGCTTTGCCGGTGTAGCAGGGATCAAGGAGGATGCCCTCCTTGGATGCTACCATCTTGACTGCGTCTCTCACTTCCTTGGAAGGAAGGTTGTAGCCGCCCCTCACGTAGCCGGTCTCGATGTCGAACTCCGAAGGATCCACGGTGAGATCCAAGCCGAAGGTATCTTTGACTTCGTTGCAGTGCTTCTCCAGGTGCTTCAGGCTCTTTTCGTTGAAGGGCATGATGGCGATGCCTGTCAGGTGCAGTTCGGACTTGATATCCTTAAGTCCCAGGTAAAGTCCTGAGAAGGTTCCCTGGGAGCCGACGGTGTCGATGACTCTGGCCTTGGGAATTCCCAGTTCCTTGGCCTGGCGGTCCAGCTCGATGGCGCAGTCATAATATCCGAGAGCTCCCAAAGCGTTGGATCCGCCCATGGGTATGAAGTAGACCTTCTCGCCCTTTTTCTCGTAGACCTGCGTCACGCTGTCCACCAGCTCGTTCAGTTGGACGGAATCCGGACGTCCGTCTGACTTCTTAAGGATAAGCTCACATCCAAAAAGCCTGTCAAGAAGCATGTTTGCTGTGAGTTCTCCCGGGTATTCATCGATTGCTATGATAGCACATTTCATACCGTACTTGGCAGCCATGGCTGCGGTCTGCCTGCCGTGGTTGGTCTGTCCGCCGCCCACGGTGATCAGCATGGTAGCGCCCTTGTTCATGGCATCCTTCACCAGATATTCCAGCTTTCTCAGCTTATTTCCGCCAGCGCCAAAAGGCGTCAGATCGTCCCTCTTCATGAAAAGTTGTATGCCCAGCGCCCTGCTCATGGAAGGCAGGTAGTGGATGGGCGTTTCATCCAAAATATGTAATTTATCTATATCAAAAGCCATTTTTTCCTCCTGTAATGTTACTCCTAATTGGATTATAATCTAAATCCGCAAAAAATAAAAGACCCGCGCAAATGTTTTGCGCGGGATTTTTTGCTATGCCAGGAAGCCGTTGATGATCTGCTCCTCAGCTTCTTCGGGAGTGAGTCCGAGAGTCATGAGCTTGATGAGCTGATCGCCTGCGATCTTGCCGATGGCTGCCTCGTGAACCAGCTGAGAGTCCAAGCAGGCTGCGTCCAGTTCGGGCACTGCCAAAACTCTGGCGTTGTCCATGAGGATGGCGTCGCACTCGGTGTGTCCGGTGCACTCGGCCTTTCCTACGATTCTGGAAGTGTACTTCTGATAGGAGTTGTCTCTGGCAACTGATCTGGAAACTACGTCCGCAGAGGAACCGTCGCCGTTTAACTCCGTGAGATATACGGACTCGGCGTGCTGGTTGCCGTGGGTCATGAGACGCTCTCTCACCACGAGCTTAGCGCCCTTGGCCAGTTCGGACTTGGTGGTACGAACGGTGGAGTCAACGCCCTTGATCTGGACCATCTCCATCTCAACGGAGGAGTCCTCGTCCTGGTAAACCTCGGTCACCGGGTTCAGGATGCGCTTGCCGTTTCCGTCGCCGGAACCGTAGTGGTTCTCCACGTACTTCACGTGAGCGCCCTTACCTACGAAAAATCTATGAATACCGTCGTGCTGTGAGTCTTCACCGCCGCAGTTGTGGATTCCGCAGCCGGCAACGATGGTTACGTCAGCGCCTTCGCCGATATAGAAGTCATTATATACCACGTCGGTCATGCCGGATTCGTCCATGACTACAGGGATGTAGCAGGTCTCGCCCTGGCACTCAGGTGCGATGTGGATGTCGATTCCGGGCTTGTCTTCTTTGGAAGTGATGTTGATGTGCTCGGTTACCTGTCTTTCAGCCAGGCCGCCGTTGGCGCGGATATTGAATGCTCCACCGGGCATGCAGGTAAGACCTGCGATGGTTTCAAGAAGGTCCTTCTGAGCCTGTGTAAGTTCTGCCATTATTTTGCACCTCCTTCTTGTGTTGCAATCCTGCCGCAAATTCCGCCCTCCAGGGTGGCGCCGATGATGTCGAGAAGCATATCCTGCTTCTGGCCGGTCTTGGTGATCTTGCCGTCTGCGATCATGATGATCTCATCAGCGATGTTCAGGATTCTTTCCTGATGAGAGATGATCAGGATGGTGCCCTTGATCTGCTCCCTCATGGTCTCAAAGATATGGATCAGGTTCTGGAAGCTCCAGAGGTCGATGCCGGCCTCGGGCTCGTCGAAGACACTGAGCTTGGTGCCGCGTGCCAGGACTGTAGCGATCTCAATACGCTTGAGCTCACCGCCTGAAAGTGAAGCGTTCACTTCCCTGTCGATGTAATCCCTGGCGCAAAGTCCAACTGCACTTAAGTACTCGCAAGCCTCGGCATTTCCGAGATTCTTGCCGGATGCGATATTGATCAGGTCATGGACCTTGATGCCCTTGAACTTAACCGGCTGCTGCAGCGCAAAACTTATTCCCATCTTCGCTCTCTCGGTGATGGTCTTTTCAGTGATGTCAACACCATCCAAAAGGATCTGTCCCGAAGTGGGCTTCTCTATTCCCATGATGATCCTGGCCAGGGTGGACTTGCCACCGCCGTTAGGTCCGGTCACCACATAAAACTTGTTTTCATCCAGCTTCAGACTGACGCCATCGATGATCCTCTTCTGGGAACCATCAGCTTCTGTCACGTCGAAAACTATATTCTTAAGTTCTAACATTTCGTCTCCTTTGGAGCGGGCCCCCTCAGATTTATGGTTGGCGCGGGGCCGGGGTCCGTCTCACTATATTTGATATACCACGCTTGGTATTTTTTAAACAGATTTAATTGTGCGTTCGGTTGGGCGCCTTCGAGCTGGGTGCTTGGGCGCTTCCTAGCTGGCGCTTGGGCTGGTGCTTGGGCGCCTTCGAGCGCAAACGCACTGCAAGCACTATTGTATACTGAATTCAGCTATTTTTCAAGGAAAAATTATTAGTTCGGCCTTAGAATCACTTCAGATGATTAATTATCAAGTTTTCAACCGTTTTCAGCTGCAGCGGATGCTTCTTCGTACCCAAAGTATACAAAAAATTCACCCCTAAAATATACCCGCTCCGCTCGTAGTCCCTGAGCTTGAGCAGGTTTTTCTCTAAGTAAGCGGGATCGTCCATCATGCCGAGATGCTCGATATGGAATTCTTTGCGCTTCCTCACGTTTAGGGCCGCAAAATCCGGTCGGACCTTGCCGCGCCCCTTCAGCTCCAGCACCGGCTCAAAAAAATATGGCACCTTCTCCCTGAACATGGTGTCCGCCCAAAGCTGCTCCGCCAGAGACCTCACCCGATGGCCGGCCTCAGTCATTATTTCCGGATCGCTTTCGCTGAAACCCATGGGCTCGCAGGCCTTGGACTCGCGCCACTGCTCGATGAGCTGCTCATCAGTCGGGCGGATGGGTGCCAC
The DNA here is from genome assembly GCA_017394515.1 of Bacillota bacterium. Lineage (GTDB taxonomy): Bacteria > Bacillota > Clostridia > Peptostreptococcales > Anaerovoracaceae > RUG754. Next base: position 13,747 of record JAFPXY010000035.1, read on the forward strand.
AAGTTGCTGCCTGATGGGCGTCAGGTTGAGGTAGATGTCTTCTACAGTGCGATCGTTTAATTCCAATAGACTATTGATTATTAGGAGCTCCTTGTCCGCGGATGCCAGGACCTTCTGGTCGTAGTCTTTTTGGGCTAAGGCGTGGATCTTGTCCATGTCTTTTTTGGGAATGTACTTGCCACGCGGCGCCTTGGGATCTATAACTAAGTAAAAGACTGGATTTCCTTGAGTATTACTACTCCTCAGCCTACCTTCTGGTGCACTTTTCAAGTCCTGAGTCTTCTTTTCGACTAATTCTTCCAGATATTCTTTCCTTGACACTATAAGTTTCTTAAACAATTCATTCATCCAAATCCCTCCTTTTTGTGTTTAGGCTCAAACTTGGATTTTTTGCTGGTTTAAGCCTAAAAATTTCCAGTGATCGTCCCCCTATATGATCACCTTTTAGGCTTAAACCTCAACATTTCGCTATTTTGAGCCTAAAATATCAATTGTTACTATATTAACAATTGATATTAAGATGTTTTTCTAGGCTCAAAACCCCATTATTAAGTATTTTGAGCCTAAAACCCTTCTCGCACAATTCTTAAGCCCCTACTTACCTCGCGCATATGGCTTCGATTTCGACCAAGCCGCCCTTGGGAAGTGCGGCCACCTGGAAGGCCGAGCGGGCGGGAAGCGCTCCATCCGCAAAAAACTCCGCATAGATAGCGTTGACTTTTGCGAAGTCAGCGATGTCCGCCAGAAGAACCGTGGTCTTCACCACATTGGCCATGGTCAGGCCCGCCTCCGAGAGGATGGCTTTGATGTTTTCGAGGGACTGGCGGGCCTGGGCCTCTACGCCGCCCTCAGGGAAATCGCCGGTCTCAGGGATGAGGCCCAGCTGGCCGGATGTGAAGATGATATCAGTCACTTCGCTTACCTGGATTGCCTGTGAATACGGGCCGACTGCAGCGGGTGCTTTGGGTGTTGCTATAACTTTGCTCATTTTAAACCTCCTTATTGGTCCGGCGCCTCAGGCGCCGGGGATTGGCACGAAGCTTGCGCCCCGTGATTTATGCATGGCGCCTCAGGCGCCGGGGATTGGCACGAAGCTTGCGCCCCGTGATTCATGCGTAGTGTCCAGCTAATCGGCGCCCTCGGCGCCACCGGACAAAAAGGGCCCGCGATCCCGCGGGCCCAGCCTGTCATATAAATTATGCGTTTTCTTCTTCTGCCTTGTGAGCGTCGATGATCTTCTGAGCGTTCATAGCAGGTACTTCCTGATATCTTGCGAATTCCATGGTGAAGGCGCCTCTTGCCTGAGTCATGGATCTGAGCACGATAGCATAGTCGAAAAGTTCTGCCTGAGGAGCCTCAGCGTGGAGCAGCTGCTTGTTGCCCGGCAGAGGATCCATACCCATAACGCTTCCGCGTCTTGTAGGAAGGTCGCCCATTACAGCGCCTACGTAGTCAGCGGGAACGGTGATCTCAAGCTTCATGATGGGTTCAAGGAGACAAGGCTTAGCTTCAACGATACCTTTCTTGAAAGCAAGGGATGCTGCTGTCTTGAAAGCGTTTTCGTTAGAGTCTACAGGGTGGTATGATCCATCATATAATACAGCCTTTACGTTCTGAACCTTGCCGCCTGCGAGAGGACCTCTCTCCATGCATTCTCTGAGTCCCTTTTCAACAGCAGGTACATACTGCTTAGGAACGGAACCGCCGAATAATTCTTCGGAGAATTCGAACTCTTCTTCGGAAGGTGAGAATCTGATATGAACGTCACCATACTGGCCGGAACCACCGGTCTGTTTTTTATGCTTGCCCTGTACGTCGGACTGACCCTTGATGGTTTCTCTGTATGCGATCTTCTGAGGAACTACGTTTACGGATACGCCGTATTTGTCCTTAAGCTTGGAAAGTGCGATGTTGATCTGGGTTTCGCCCTGTCCACCTACCAGAGTCTGTCTGGTCTCAACGTTTCTGGTGAGTACCAGGGAAGGATCTTCTTCGGTAAGTCTTGCAAAACCGGATGAAAGCTTATCGTCAGCTCCCTTGTCTGCAGCTTCGATAGCCTGGAAAAGAATCGGCTGAGGGAAGTCAATTGCATCGAACATAACTTCGTTGTTCTTCTCGGATAAGGTGTCGCCTGTCTTGGTGAACTGAAGCTTAGCAAAAGCAACGATGTCGCCAGCTACTGCCTGAGGGCACTCGCCCTGAGTCTTTCCTCTTAAGAAGAACATTGAGCCGAGCTTCTCGTCCTTACCAGCTTTGTGGTTGTAGAGGGACATACCAGGAGTGAGCTTGCCGGACATAACCTTGGCCAGGGAGATCTTTCCAAGGAAAGGATCGGCCAGAGTCTTGAAGATGAAAGCTACCGGCTTGCCGGATGCGTCGCAGTCAGCTACAGGAACGATGTCGATGATGTTCTGAAGTACTTCCTTGATGCCTTCGCCCTTGATAGCGGAGCATGTGAATACAGGGCAGATATCTCCCTGAGCGATACCCTTGGATAAACCTGCGTTGAACTCTTCATCGGTGAATTCCATATTTTCGAAGTAGATTTCCATGAGTTCTTCGTCAACTTCTGCGATTGCTTCAGAGAGAGCATCTCTGTCATCGAGAGTTACTACGGAAGAACCGAACTTAGCCTGAAGGTCTGCGATAGTCTGCTCTACGTCAACGTGTTCCTTGTCGGTCTTGTTGATGATGAAGAACTTAGGTGTGCCAGCTGCTGTGCAAGCATCCCATGCCTTCTCAGTACCAACCTGTACGCCGGAGGAAGCATCAACTAAGATTGCTGCTGCTTCAACTGCTCTCAGTGCACCCTGAACTTCACCTGCGAAGTCAAAGAATCCCGGAGTATCAAGGAAGTTGATCTTAACCTTGTTGAACTCAACAGGAACGATGGTGGTATTGATGGAATATCCCTTTTCGATCTCTGTCTTGTCATAGTCGGATACTGTGGATCCATCCTCAACTCTTCCGAGTCTGGAAATAACGCCTGTTGCTAAGAGAGCTGCTTCAAGGAAAGTGGTCTTGCCGCTTCCGCCGTGGCCGAGCAAAGCAACGTTTCTGATAGTTTCTGCTGTGTAGCCTTTCATTATAATTAATCCTCCTAATAAG
>JAFPXY010000004.1 GCA_017394515.1 Bacillota bacterium
ATAATCCTAGGCCGTCATTTGTTTTTTGCAGACTAAGGATCTCACTGTAATTTCAGGCCGCGTTTTGCTTTTCCCATTCAAAAAACTCCCTTTAATGGATTTCCACTGTGCGAAACAATCCTAAAGAGAGTTTTTTCTCTTATGTTGACAATTTCCCTTTTAAAGCTGCCTTCAGATCCCACGGCCTTACACCTCGATTTCACCACTTTAGGCCGTCACCAAAAAAATCCACACGGCCTAATCGTACCATGCAGCCATTTTAGGCCGTGCATAGGATAAAACTCTTCAATTAAGCATTTTTATCCTACTGCAAAAAATCCCCCTAGGATAAAAATCCTGTTTTGACCTTTTTTATCCTATCTTGTTTTTTAGAAGATCGTCTGCCACTTCCTGAGATTATCCTCCAAAAGACAGTTTAAGCATAAATTCTTTCAAAAATAGCTGTTAGCACCTGCTAACCCAGCAATTTTTGTCCAAGTTTCAGCGATATGCCGTGCAATATCGTCTCTCGGCCGAATATGCCCAAAAGACATGTAGGATAAATACAGCCAAAATGCCTTTTTTATCCTATGGCCTTTCAGCTAAGTAGGATAAAAATTGGCAATATCAAAGTTTTTATCCTATTCTGCTGCAACACTCTTTAACCGACACATCAAAAGGGGGCTGTCTCACAATGAGACAGCCCCTGTTATGCAATTATTTGTGTATTAGTTGAAGGGCAGCATGGGAGCTACCAGAAGGGACAGAAGTATGCCAATAACCCCGGCGATCAGTATCTGCTTTGGCGATTTATAGAGCGCTGCTGCGCCAATCAGGAACAGAATGGTATAGAGGCTGCTTCTAAAGTAGAAGTAGAACCTGCCCACGGAGAAGCAGTAGCAGGACAGGATCGTGAGGATCGCTATGTCCAGAACGATGGACACGAGGGAGTCGCTGCGCGCGTACCAGCAGATGATGCCCAGGATGGGCGACACCAGGGTGATGCCGTACCAGATGAGCATGTATGAGCCCGGGTCGAAACCTTTGAAGAGGATGGACCAGATGTGATAGCTTATGCACATGCCACCGAAGAAGAGGAACACATTTATGGCAGCCTTGAGGGGCGAACGGCTCAGGGCGGATATAGCCAGGGCCATGACAAGCCAGATGGCCATCTCGGTCAGGACGTTTCCCAGATCCAGCCGTGCTGCGATGGAGAGCAAAAAATTAAAATGCTCGAAGTCCATGCCATCGAGATACTTGGACAAGATGCCCAAGCCGATACCAAAAATAAAAACCAATATGCTGGCACCGATATCCGTAAAGACACTTTTGCTGGGTTTCGGTGCTCTTATTTTATTTAACTGCGATGAAAGTTTTTTGCGGTCTGACATAAATAAATCCCTCCTTGTTTATGCCTAAATTATAGGGCATAAGGGGAGGGATTTCAAACAACCAGACTTGTCAATTTGTAAACCGGCGATTGCATTTAGCGCTTATTTGACTTGCGCCAGATGTTTTGCTTTTCGGCGGCTTTGATGAGCTCGTCTCTGAAGTCCGGGTGGGCCAGGGAGATGAGCATCTCGGCGCGCTCCCAAGTGCTGCGGCCTACCAGGTTGACGCAGCCGTACTCGGTGACCATGAAGTAGGCCTGGGTACGTGGGGCGGTGGCGATGTCGCCGGCAAGGGTCGGTTTGATCCTGGAGTGGGTCTCGCCGTTTCTGTCGCGATAGGTGGAGGTCATGCAGATGAAGCCCTTGCCGCCCTTGGAGAGGGCAGCGCCTTCAAGGAAGTCCAGCTGGCCGCCGGTTCCGGAGATCTGGCGGGTGCCGCGGCTCTCGGAGCTGATCTGCCCGTAGAGGTCCACTTCCACGCAGTTATTGATGGAGACCACGTTATCGATGGAGCCGATGACGCGGACGTCGTTTACATAGGTGAGGGGAGCGATGATGACCGTGGGATTATCATCAACCCATTCGTAGAGATCCTTGGTGCCAAAAACTATTCCGGTCATGCCTTGGCCTTTGTGGAGGTTCAGGCGCTTGTTGGTGAGCTTGCCGGCCTTGTAGAGCTCATAGTAAGCGTCGCCCAGAAGCTCCGTGTGCATGCCGAGATCCTTAAGGTCAGACTGGGCCAGACGAGCGCCTACCACGTTGGGAAGGCTGCCGATGCCCAGCTGTAGCGATGCGCCATCATGGATGTATTCCAAAAGATGGTCGGCAATCTTTTCTTCTTCGGGAGTGGCGGGGGAGATGGGGAACTGGGGCAGTTCGCCGTGTTCGCCTTCCACCACGCAGTCCACCTCGTCGATGTGGATCACCTGATCGAAGCCTCCGCAGATCTTGGGCAGCTTCTCGTTGACTTCGAGGATGACGATGTCAGCCTTGTCCAGAATGGCTTTTGCCACGCCGGTGGCGCAGGACAGGTTGAAGTAGCCGTGCTTGTCCATGGGCGCTACGGCCATCATGGCCACGTTTACTTCGAGGAAATGCTTGTAATAGAGCCCGTTCCTGGAGAAAAGCATGGGAATGAAGCTGCAGAGCCCTCTGTCGGCCAGCTTCCTCTCATAGGCGGAAAAGTGCCAGCTGTTATAGCAGAAGTGCTCGCCCTTAGGGTCGGCTTCCACGATCTTGATGGGCCCGAAGCAAAGGCTTCCGCGGACCTTCACGTCGTAGAGCTCGTCCACGCGCTTGGCCAGGGCCTCGTCCAAAAGGTGAGGGAAGCAGACGTTTGCTGTGTAATCCACCCAGTCGCCGCTCTTGACCAGCTTCACGGCCTCCTCTGGGGTGCGGAGTTTACGTTTGTATTCATCATAAAATCTGTTCATGTCGATCTTCCTGTTCGTGAGTTTTTTGCTGATACAATTATAGTTGAAAATCGCCTTTAATACAATGGTTTATTACTTTGCGTTTCTGTGTTATACTTAAGGCAACTTTTCCAAGGAGGCAAAAAAATGGCGCGCAAACTGGTGGTGTGCATTCAGAACATTACGGAGGATCAGAAAAGATCCATTGAAAGTGCAGCTCTGGACCGCGGCTGGACTGCGGAGTTTTATGATGTAAAGGAAGAGGCGGCAGCGGCCGCAAAAAATGCCGAAGTGGTCTTTGCGGACTCCCCGAGATACGCCATGGACAACCCGGGGCTCAAATGGATCTGCAGCCCCTCAGCTGGGGTGAATCACTTTACGTCCAGGGAGTATTTCTTGGAAAGCGGTGTCATGCTCACGAACTCGTCGGGAGCTTACGGCGTATCCATTGCGGAACACGTCATCATGGCAGCTATCAGCATGCTGAGGTGCCAGCCTGAGTATCAGGCGGACGTGGCGTCCCATGTGTGGAAAAGGGGCTATACCATTGGCTGCCTTAAGGATGCGCGGGTGACTCTTTTGGGTACCGGAGACATAGGAAGGGAAACTGCTAAGCGCTTAAGAGGCTTCGAGCCCGCTAGGATCCTGGGAGTGAACACCAGGGGCCAAGAGGAGAGCGGTGTGTTTGATCAGGTGGTAGGGGTGGATCGTTTAATGGACGTTCTTCCCGAGACGGACATCCTTGTCATGTCACTTCCTGCGACTGCGAGCACTTATCACATCATGGATAGTGATAAGCTGGCACTTCTGCCGGACGGCGCCGTTATTATAAATGTGGGAAGAGGTAACTGTATTGATCAGGAGGCTCTGGTTGAGGAGCTTAAGGCAGGGCGCCTGAGAGCAGCACTGGATGTCTTCGAAAAGGAACCCATACCTGCTGACTCTGAGCTTTGGGATTGTCCTAATCTCATGATCACGCCCCATGTAGCGGGGGATATGTTCCTGCCATACACGGTACAAAAGATAGTGGATCAGTTCCTGGAGGATTTCAAGAGATATAATGAGGGAAAAAGCCTTCTGAGAAGGGTAGATTTAGATAGGGGATACTGATTGGATCCCGTATAAATGGGTTTTCTGTGAAGTTTACAATAAAAATTATAAAGCAAACCATGAAAAATCTGATTACAAAGACAACTGAATTGGCCATGGAGGTCACTTTAAAGTATATAAAACCCGGTGATTTGGCCGTCGATGCCACCTGTGGAGCAGGAAACGACACGGTTTCACTGGCTTCAGCCGTGGGAGATGGCGGAAAGGTCGTCGCCTTCGATATTCAGGAGAGAGCGGTGGAACTTACCGGCGAGAGGCTGCGCACTGAAGACCTCGATAACGTGAGCCTTCATCTGGAATCCTTTGTGAACATGGATAAGTACGTGGAGGAGAGTTCGGCGGCTGCCGTGATCTTCAATCTGGGCTATCTGCCGGGAGGAGACCATGGTATCACAACTGTGGCAGAGACCACTTTAGTTGGCCTCGCTAAAGCCCTTAAGGTTCTGAAGTCAGGCGGCATCCTTTCGGTGGTGCTCTACGACGGCCACGAAGAAGGCCGCGCAGAGAAGACTGCTGTGCTGGAGTGGGCAAGGGCACTGGATTCGAAGGCATACCACGCAGCCTTCGTGAACTTCATCAACCAAGCAAACTATCCGCCGGAGATCCTTTGGATCACAAAGAAATGAAAAACAAAGAGCCGTCTCAAAATGTGAGACAGCTCTCGCTTTAAAGTCTTATTATCCTTTGATCTCGCCGGATGCGGTGATCTCGGAAAGGTCTGTGCCGGAGTATGAACCTCTGTAGTTCCAGGTAGCTTTTACCTTGGCGCCTGAGGCCAGCTCATCAGCTGAAAGGGTGATGGTCTTTTCACCGACCAGCACTCTTTCCTGTTTGTTATCTTCTCTGTTGAGTTCTTTGGTCTTGAAGGTGTATTCCTTGGTGCCTGAGGAGGTCTTGACCTTCAGCACGTTGGAATCACGGTCGCCGACCCAGATGGAGTAGCTGTCAACGTAGAATCTGAGGGTCACGTTGTAGTTGTCATCGTCTTCGTTAGCAGCCCACTGTACTACCAGGTTAAGGGCTGTGCCGGTATCTGAAGCGAATTCTCCGGTGTAATCTCCTGTAAGATCACCTGTGGATGAGGGAACTTCGATGTCGTCGCTGTCGTCATATTCCTCATCGTCATCGCCATCTTCACTATCAGTTTCATCTTCATCGTCGTCGAAGAGGGCTTCATCGGATTCATCGAAGAGGTCGTTGTCATCTTCGGTTTCTCCATATTCATCCTCGCCATCCTCATCGTCTGCGTCATCTGCATCATCTACATCCTGAGTCTGGTCCGTGGAAGTTCCTTCGTCGCCGTTATCGTTTCCCCCGGAACCGCAGGATGAGAAAGTCAAAGCCAAGGTGAGCACGAGGAGCAGAGCGAGTAGTATTCTTAATTTTTTCATTTCAAAATTACCTCCTTTTACATAATCTCAATATTCCTTTTCGCTTATTCTAGCACAAGGATAATTAAAAATCCATAGATAAATAAAAACCTTTTTTGTTGTGCCATTTTATGATATAATTAAATGGAATATAGGCAAAAATATGGATATCACAACATTAATCAAAGAAAAACTGAATTCAGCCCTGGGATCCTATGGAGTATATTACAGGAATCTGGTGACCGATGAGGAGTTCGAGGTGCTCAAGGGAACGGATGACGACGTCTTTGAATCCGCCAGCATCATCAAGCTTTGGGTCATGTCCGCCGTCTACCAGGCGGCAGAGGAGGGCAGGCTCAGTCTGGACCAGAAGATCGAGATCAAGCAGGAGGATCTGGTGCCCGGACCCGGCGTTCCGGATTATCATAAGGATCAGCTGGAAGGCTGCCTTACGCCTGACATGTTCCCTGAAAGCGGCATATTGAACTACCTGTCGCCGGGCTTAAGCCTGAGCATCGAGGACATCATAAAGCTCATGATCCTCATAAGCGACAACACGGCGGTAAACGTCTTGATCGACCTTCTTGGAAAGGACGAGATCAATGATCACATCAGATCATTGGGCTCGACAAAGACCGTCCTCAAGAGGAAGCTCTTTGAGCCCGTGTACGGCGCAACAGATAAGGAGAATCTCTTCTCACTAAAGGAGACCGGCGAGTACTATAGTAAGATGTACCGCGGCGAGCTGGTTTCGCTTAAAGCCAGCAAGGCTATGTGCGCACTTCTTCAGAACCAGCAGTACACCTATAAGATACCATTCTTCATGCGCCACGTGCCCATAGCCCATAAGACCGGAGAAGACCAGGGCATCGAAAACGACTGCGGCATCGTCTTCGCGCCGGAGCCTTTCGTTCTTTGCTTCGCATCTAACGAAGCTGACGAGGCTCAGGCCATCAGGCTGTGTCAGGATATAGCAAAAGATATCTACGATCACGTTGAAAATAAATAATTAAGGGGAAGATAAAATGAACGAAGAAATCATCACCAAAAGAAACACTTTATTAGCAAAAAAAGTAATCAAAGGTTTAGAATCCAGAAACATGAAGGGATATTGGGCTGAAAGCAAAGAAGAAGCTTTAAAGCTCGCCCTTGAAATGATCCCTGAGGGAAGCACCGTCACCATGGGAGGAGCCATGAGCGCCCACGAGATCGGTCTTGTACAGGCTCTCAAGGAGGGCAACTACAACTTCATCGACAGAGATGAGATGGAAGACAAGCGCGCAGCCATGCTGGCGGCCTATGATGCGGATGTTTTTCTTTCCAGCACCAACGCCATGACAGAGGACGGCATCCTGGTGAACATCGATGGCAACTCCAACAGAGTTTCCGCCATTGCCCAGGGACCTAAGAAGGTGGTCATGATCGTCGGCATGAACAAGGTTTGCTCCGATGTGGACGGCGCTCTCAAGAGAGCCAGAAACGTGGCAGCGCCCATGAACGCTCAGCGTTTTGATATCGTAACTCCCTGCACCCAGACCGGCGCATGCATGAACTGCAAGTCCATGGATACCATCTGCTGCCAGTTCTTAATTACCAGATTTTCAAGACATGAAGGCAGGATCAACGTGATCCTTGTGAACGATAACCTGGGATTCTAAAAGGAATTCCTAATAAAACGACAGCTTTAGTTAGACTTTAACAAGAAAAAGGAATTTAAGGTTATGATAAAAGAACTCAAAAAACGAGGCATAATCATGCAGGTCACCGTGCTGTTTTTGATCGGCACCCTGGTGATAGGTCTGCTTACGTTTTTTTCTGAAAGAAGTCTGGCCAAAAACGAGGTAAAATTCCGCGTTGAGAAATTGGCTCACAATACTGCGGAAGAGGTGACTTTGTCCATGAAGGAATACCCGGCGTATCAGTGGTTGGTCAAATACTGGTACGACCATTACGAGGACATGGATGTCGAGTATGACGCAGACTTCACTCAGGGCACGAAGACCGAGGAAAAATGCCGCATACTGGGCGAGGCCTATCCGACATTCACCTTGAAATATGCCACAGAAGAAGAGATCACTTCCATGAGTGAGGAACACCAGAAGCTATACGCGGAGATCGTCTACTCCTGGTACATCACCAGGATCGATGATATCAAGCGGACCTATGGGGTGGACTATCTTTTCGGCGTCATGACTCAGGACCCCTACACGGATCAGTTCTTCCTTTTCAGCGCTGCTGATGAAGGTGCCGTGAGAGGGACCAATTATGAAGAGGTATATCCTCTGGGCGTGCAGGTCACGGTTTCCGAAAGCCAGCAATATGCCATGCAGAACGCCGAACTGAATCTGAACCATCTCGCAGCTGCCGGAAATTACATGGACTATTACTCCTACGTGGATACCATCGACGGACATACTTTGCTCATCGGCCTGACCTTCAATATCGAGGATATGGCAGCGGAAGTGAAGAACAGCACTGTAAGCGGTACAGTAGGCGCCGTGATCTTCCAGATAGCGCTGTCATTGGTATGCCTTGCTTTGATATACTACTTCGTCCTGAAGCCCCTGCAGTTGGTACAGCAAAACATCCGCCTCTACAAGGAAAACAAGGACAGCAAGGTGGTCGGTGAGAATCTCTCGATGATAAAAGCAAAAAACGAAATAGGCGAATTGTCTTCAGACGTCACGGATCTTACCATAGAGATCGACAACTATCTTGATGAGATCTCCACCATTACCAAGGAACGAGAGAGGTTAGGAGCTGAGCTCGAACTGGCTTCAAGTATCCAGTCGTCCCAGCTTCCGAACATTTTCCCGGCCTTCCCCGACAAGAAAGAATTCGATATCTATGCTACCATGGATCCCGCCAAGGCTGTAGGCGGAGACTTCTATGACTTCTTCATGGTGGATGATGATCATCTCTGCATGGTCATTGCCGACGTATCCGGAAAGGGAATACCTGCGGCTCTCTTCATGATGGCCTCTAAGATCATCATCGGAAACAACGCCATGATGGGCAAGTCCCCTGCAAAGATACTTCATGATGCCAACAATTCCATCTGCAAACATAACAGTGAGGAGATGTTCATAACCGTGTGGTTGGGTATTTTGGAAATCTCCACAGGTAGACTGGTTTCTGCCAATGCAGGCCATGAATATCCAATGGTAAGAAGGAAAGATGGACTTTACGAGACTCTTAAGGACAGCCACGGCTTTATCTTAGGAGGCATGGAAGGTGTCAAATACAAGGAAACCGAGATCTTCTTGGAACCCGGCTCATCCGTATTCGTATATACCGACGGAGTGCCTGAGGCTACAGCTTCAGATAAGAGCATGTTTGGAAACGACCGCCTGCTGAAAGCTCTTAACCAGGAGCCCGATGCAGATCCGGAGGGTACCCTTAAGAACATCCGTAAGGCTTTGAACGATTTCGTTAAGGAGGCCGAGCAGTTCGACGATGTGACCATGATGAACCTTCTTTACATAGGTCCTGCTGAAAGCTAGTGAAAGGAATCCTTTGATTATGGATTATAAAAAGAAAGTGACCATGGATCCTTCGGGCTTTGTCCTCTTGTCGGACTACGTACCCGGAGTCATCCAGGAGATAAGGTACTTCTCCACATATAATTTCATAGGTGACAGGATCGACGGCTACGAGGAGCCTTGCGCCATCATCACCAAGGAGGCTGCCCGCGCTCTTAAGTCCGTGGCCAACGAACTGAACGTTCAGGGATACAGACTCAAGGTCTTCGACGCCTATCGGCCTGTATGCGCCGTAAAGCATTTCGTGCTCTGGGGCATAGAGGACCTGGATCTCAGGATGAAGCCTTTTTTCTATCCTGAACTGGAGAAGCAGGAGCTCTTCATCAAGGGCTATATAGCCAGCCAGTCCAGCCACAGCAGGGGAAGCACCGTGGATCTGACCCTCCTTGACATGGAGACCGGCAAAGAACTGAACATGGGAAGTCCCTTTGATCTCTTCAGCCCCATCTCTCATCCGGACTACCGTGGAATCACGGAAGAGCAGTATAACAACAGGATGATCTTAAGAAACGCCATGATGAGAAACGGCTTCGAACCCATCGACTGCGAGTGGTGGCACTTCACCTTAAAGGAAGAGCCTTACCCGGATACCTACTTCGAATTCCCGGTCTCATCGGAATATTTGAAAAAATCCTAAAAAAATTTTAAAAATCTCCAAATAGGTGTTGACAGTGTACTATTACAAGTGGTACACTATGACACGAGAAGGGGATTTGATATAAAAACTATCAGGGCTCGTCTCAATTGACGGGCTCTTATTATTCTTATTATTAAAGAAAGGGGGAGGGCAAATGTTTGAACTTGATCTCAGATCCAGAAAGTCCATCTATGAACAAGTAATAGATAACTTAAAGGAAATGATCATTACAGATGAGCTGCCTTTCGAGACAAAACTACCCTCGGTGAGGGAACTATCGAAGCAGATATCCGTAAATCCCAATACGGTCCAGAAAGCCTACCGCGAACTGGAACGTCAGGGATACATATATACTCAGACGGGGCTGGGTACATTCGTAGCGGACAAAGACAGTATTGTGGCAGACTCAAGCGCTGTAAGCAAGGCGGAACAGGGGATTAGCGAAGCCTTTAAGCAGCTGCTGTTTCTGGGCATGGAATTCGACAAGGCGAAGACACGCGCTCTTGAAATCATTGAGAGTATCAGAAAGGAGGGTGTCAGCAAATGATCAAAGTAACAGACGTAACGAAGAGATTCGGTGACACCGCAGCTCTTGACGGTTTGAACATGACAGTCCCTAAGGGGTCGATCTACGGATTGATGGGACTTAACGGCGCCGGCAAGACAACTATCATAAAGCATCTCGCAGGTTTCCTTATCGAGGACTCCGGTGAGATAACCATAGACGGACAGCTTGTGCCTGACAACGAGGAACTCAAGAAGAGAGTGCTTTTCATTCCCGACGAACTGTTCTTTTTCAGAGGCTATTCCATGAGGGAAATGGCCAGATACTATAAGGGCATCTATCCTAACTGGAATCAGGAGAGATTCGAAGCCATGACCAAGGATTTCCAGCTTAACGCCGGTTCCAATATCGGAAAGTTCAGCAAAGGAATGAAGAAGCAGGCAGCCTTCTGCCTGGCCATGTCGGCAATGCCCGACTACCTGATCCTTGACGAGCCTGTGGACGGACTTGATCCCATAGTAAGACATAAGCTCTGGCATTACATCATGAGCGATGTGGCTGACAGGGAGATGACAGTGCTCATCTCATCCCACAACGCCAAGGAGATGGAAGACGTCTGCAACTACATTGGCATCATGTCCCACGGCAAGATGGTCCTTGAAGGAGACCTTCTGGAAATGGGAGATGTGTCCATCGAAAGTCTTTTCCTTGAAAAACTCGGGGGAGTTCAGGGAGGTGAGATGTGATGAAGAACAACAGCGGATTTTTTGGAGGTCTTTCTTCCAAACTTTTAAAAGAAAACTTCAGGCAGCAGTGGTACTTGCCTTTGCTCCTGTTCATACTTTACTTCCTGGCGGGAATATTTCCGCTCCTGGTGCTGGGAAAGGATTATGCTGGATCCTATGCGCAGTCATGCCTTACTAATACCAACTTCTTCTTTCCCATGTTCATGACCTTCGCACCCATTATCGCGGCCTGCGTATTCATGAGATTCTATCACGTTCCGGAGAGAAGTTTCGCACTGCACGCTCAGCCCTATTCCAGGGGCAAGATCTTCAACACCCAGATCTTCACAGGCTGGTTCATGATGATCATTCCTCTGGTGATCATGGGACTGATCTACATGGCGCTTTCAGGAAAAATGGTAGTACAGGATTTTTCCAATGATGAGATGCAGTGGTTACAGGCATACACCGTTAAGGATGCCATCCTATGGTTCCTTAACAGTACAGCGCTCTTTACCTACATGTACGCCTTATGCGTGCTGGCAGGTTCTCTTGTAGGAAATACCGTGACCCAGATCCTGGGCTGCCTGGTGTTCTACAACCTGGTACCGGCTCTGGCGGGAATAGTGCTTATGTACAGCGGTATTACCTTAAAGGGCTATGCAGAAACACCAGAAGTATTCTACGATATCATCCTTAACAGCGATCCTCTGGCAGGAAATCTGGTAAGCCTCTTTGTGGGAAATATAAGGGATGGATCCAATGATATCATCCACCTGATGCCTCAGGGATGGTACTTCGTAATTGGCATCGTGCTTATACTCTTAGCTAAGTTCGCTTGCTTCAAGGGCAAGCTGGAGAGGGTAGGCGATTCCATGATCTTCGCTACCGTGGAAGCCATAATCACCGTGGTGATCACCTTTATAGGCGGCGCCCTGATGGGTATACTCTTTGGATTCGCCTTTGAAGACACCGGATTCATACTGATCCTGGGAGCTCTGATTGGAGCAGCTCTTAGCTTCTTCATCGTGAAGCTCATCCTGGCCAGATCTATCAAGATCTTCAATAAGACCAATCTGAAGACCTTGATCATATCCTTAGTGATCCTTCTGGTGTTCCTGACCATCTTCCTGGGAGATCTCACCGGCTTTGCCAAGAGACTTCCTTCAGAAGACCAGATCAAGACCGTAAACACTGAGGAAGTAATAATGGACCTTCTGCCTTACGGTGAACTTAACAACGTCATCGATAACGGCAGCAAGTACAAGGATGAGATCGAGATAACATCGGATCCTTCCTTCATCGCTAAGACAAGGGCCATACATAAGTACATCATCGATAATAAGCTTTACGATATCCCTTCGGATACCAAACTTCCCATCGCCGAGATCTATCTGGACTACGGCCTTGAAAACGGCAAAAAATTCCAGCGCAGATTCACTGTAGTCGTGGACAAGGAGCTGGAGAAGATGGTAAACGACATCCTCAACACGGAATCCGTGAAGACCCTGAGGACCATCCCTGAAAGCGTAAAAGACGACATCATCTTTGCCGAGCTTGATCTTCAGATCAATAGAGACAGCCAGGCGGATGAGTATTACACAGGAAGGATCAACAAGGATAACATCGATGAGATACTTAAGCTCATCGATACCTACAACAAGGAAGTCGAGGCAAACCCCTTAGTGTTCAAGGCTGAAGACCTCCTTGGAAGGTATGGAACTGAAGATGATGAATCTGCTGAGATGGTTTATACTGAAGAAACAGACTATGTTTTCGGCTATCTCAACATCTATTACAACGTAAATGACGAAGAAAAAGATCCTTACGGACCTACAGAACCGTCATTGAGCATGAACGTTCCCGAGGAATATGCTGAATCCATAGAGCTCCTCAGAGAACTTTGCGAGAAGTATCCGCAAGCATGATGCATTTAACTGAATAATGACAGAATGGGGCTATTGATTTTTTACTGGATTTGATTTATAGTAAAAAACAGCAGCCCCATACTTATATAGGGCATTAGGACGACATTATAGGAGGAAAATATTTTGGATAATTTCGAAAATAAAACACCTGATCAGGAACCGGGTAAAGAACCACAGAAGGATTCCGGACAGAATAACGAGCAGCCCAAGGGACCTCAGGGCGCACCTAAAACTGAGCCCCAGAAGGTATACTACAGGCCGTCTCAGCAGTATCAGCAACAGCAGTATCAGCAGTACCAGCAGCGTCAGCAACAGCAGTACGGGCAGGATCCCAGATACGTTCCCCAGGGAGCTTATCAGCAGCCTGCGCCTAAGTCAGGCTTTCCTACCTGGGCAAAGGTGCTCATCGTCATCGCTCTGATCCTGGTGCTCATCGTATATCTCATGGGTTCATGCGTGGCAAACATCGGTAAGGCCTTTGACAGCACCCTTGAAAGCGAACTCATGAATACCGGCACAGACGTGACCACAGAAAACGCTACGGGAGAGTACATAGGTGTTATACACGTGGAGGGAACCATCTCAGAGGATTCAGCTTCCACGGGATATAACCACAAGTACATCCTTAAGTCCATTGAGGACATGGCCAAGGACGACAGAAACCTGGGTCTGGTCCTTTACCTGAACACTCCCGGCGGATCCGTATACGCTTCAGATGAAGTTTACTTCGCCATCAAGGATTATCAGGAAAAGACCAAGAGACCGGTCTACGCTTCCATGCAATCCATGGCGGCTTCCGGCGGATATTACATCTCCGCACCCTGCGATAAGATCTACGCCAACAGAAATGCCTTCACAGGTTCCATCGGAGTTACCATGGGTACCATGTATGACCTGACCGGACTTTTGGATAAGCTTGGCATCAAGACCCAGACCATCACCGCCGGTGAAAACAAGGCTATGGGATCCTCCACTGAAGAGCTCTCTCAGGAACAGTACGAGATCTACAAGGGCTTGGTAGACGAAGCTTATGAGCAGTTCACAGGACTGGTAGCTGAAGGACGTGACATGGATATCAAGAAGGTTAAGAAGCTTGCTGACGGCAGGATCTACACCGCAAGACAGGCCAAGGAAAACGGTCTCATTGACGAGATCGGAACCTATCAGGAATGCCTGGATGCCATGAAGAAGGACAACGCTTTAGGAGCTGACGTACAGATCCTGGACTTCTGGCCGGCAGAGTACACGGACATCATGGATTTCCTGAACTTCGCAGCTGAGAACTTCGATAAGGACGCAGCCATTCCATCAGCAGATCAGATCAAAGAACTGGTAGAACTGGGCAGCGACTTAAGGCTCATGTGCATCTACAGAGGATAAGCAAAAAACTTTCAAGAGGTCAAGAAAAACTACTTGACCTCTTATTTCTTTTGTGCTATATTATAGCGGTGGTAAAGTTGATTTGCTTGACCTTAATACGAGATCCGGAGAGACGCATGAAAGTATCAGAAATCGACAACATGGCATATGAGAGTCTTTTGTACGACTTTTATGGAGGTCTCCTCACGGAGAAGCAGAGAGAGGTCATGGAGCTTTATCACGAAGAGAATTTTTCCATCGTGGAGATAGCCAGGGAACTGAAGGTTTCCAAGCAGGCCATCTACGACAATCTCAGAAAATCAGACAAGATCCTTAGGGAATATGAAGCCAAGCTGGGGCTCATGATGAGCCTCTTGAAGACCAGAGAACTGGTTGAGTCCATCGAAAGAAAGATCGATGAACTCAGCAAGTCTCCCGAACTTCCGAAGGAGGGAGAGCTCAGGGAAGGTCTTTTGGAAATAAGGGATATGATCTCGGAACTCGGCGAGTGATGCGGTCATATTGAGGTAAAGAAATGGCATTTGAAAGTTTATCAGATAAATTACAAGATACGTTTAAAAAGCTAAAAGGCAAGGGAGTGCTTACCGAGGAAGACATCGATAAGGCCATGCGAGAGGTCAAACTGGCCCTCCTGGAAGCGGATGTCAACTTCAAGGTGGTAAAGGAGTTCGTAGCTGAGGTCAAGGCCAAGGCAATAGGCTCCGACGTGCTTAACAGCCTTACCCCCGGTCAGCAGGTGGTCAAGATCGTTAACGACGAACTGATCAGCCTGATGGGCGGTACCAACTCCAAGCTTACATATTCATCCAGCGGTTTCACCACCATCCTGATGGTAGGTCTTCAGGGTACTGGTAAGACCACCACCTGCGGTAAGCTGGCGGCATATCTGAAGAAGGAAGGCAAGAAGCCCATGATGGCTGCCTGCGACATCTACAGGCCCGCTGCTATCGACCAGTTGGAAGTTGTAGGTAAGCAGGTAGATGTTCCTGTCTACACCGAGCGCGACAACCGCAAAGCTGAGGAGATCGCGGTCCACGCTAAGAAGGAAGCCGAGATGAGAGGTTATAACGTTCTCATCGTCGATACGGCCGGTCGTCTTCAGATAGACGAAGAACTCATGGAAGAGCTTGTCAGGGTCAAGGCCGCAGTCAAGCCCCACGAGATCCTTCTGGTAGTCGACGCCCTTACAGGTCAGGACGCGGTAAACGCCGCTCAGGGCTTCAATGATAAGCTGGGAATCGATGGAATCATCATGACCAAGATGGATGGTGACTCCAGAGGTGGTGCAGCACTTTCAGCCAAGAAGGTAACCGGTAAGCCGGTGAAGTTCATGGGTGTGGGAGAAAAGCTGGACGCTTTGGAACCCTTCCACCCGGAGAGAATGGCTTCCAGGATCTTAGGCATGGGCGATATGCTCAGCCTCATCGAAAAGGCTCAGGAGACCTACGATGAAGAGAAGGCAGCCAAACTCGAAAAGAAACTCAGAAAGAACGAATTCACCCTTGAAGACTTCCTGGATCAGATGGGTGAGGTGAGGAACATGGGAGGACTCGGCAAGATCCTCGACATGCTTCCCGGAGTTAATAAGAAGAACGTGTCCGAAGATGATATCGACAAGGGCGAGAAGGAATTCCGCCAGATGGAGGCCATCATCAGATCCATGACCCTGGAGGAGAGAAGAAATCCTTCCATCCTTAACGCTTCAAGACGTAAGAGGATAGCCCAGGGCGCAGGACAGTCAGTGTCCAGGGTAAATCAGTTGATCAAAAAGTATGAGGATGCGAAGAAGCTCATGAAGCAGTTCAACAATCCTAACTTTATGAAAAAGAGCAGATTCAAGGGTCTTTTCTAAACCCTAAGAACTGCGGACAATATATATCTTTTTAAAATTTATGGAGGAATCAAAAAATGGTAAGAATCAGATTAAGAAGAATGGGAGCCCACAAGAAGCCTTTCTACAGAGTTATCGTAGCAGATCAGAGATCCCCTCGTGATGGCAGATTCATCGAAGAGCTTGGATACTATGATCCTATGACAGAACCCAAGACCATCAAGATCGATGCAGAGAAAGCACAGAAATGGCTTAACGAAGGAGCACAGCCCACTGAAACTGTAAAGGCTTTATTCAAGAAGTCCGGAATCATTGAATAATAACAGGGAGTACGGTGAAAACTGATGACTAATTTGGTTAAAACAATAGCCAGGTCACTCGTGGACAAGCCTGAAGAGGTAATTGTCACTGAAACTTCTGACAGACACGGTTCGGTTATTAAGCTCTCCGTCGCATCCGATGATATGGGTAAGGTCATAGGTAAGCAGGGTCGTATCGCCAAGGCCATACGCACTGTGGTCAAGGCCTGCGCCATGAAAGAGAACAAGAATGTTACGGTTGAGATCCTTAGAGAAGATGAAGCACCGGTGACCGAGGAGTAAATTACAGGGCCGCGTTTTTTGCGCGGCCTTTTTTAGCTTATGGAAAAGATCAAAATAGCAAAAATTGTAAATGTGGTCGGTATCAAGGGCGAAGTTAAGCTCTATCACTATTCCGACTATAAGGAGCGCTTTGAAGAATTCGATCAGATCATCCTCCAGGGCAGAGGCATGTCCGACACCACCTTCGATATCCAGAAGGTAAGATATCAGGGTGATATGGTCATACTGAAGCTCAAGGGCATTGACGACAGAAACCAGGCCGAAAAGCTGAGAGACAAGGACGTTTATATTACGGAAGACGACTTAAGGGAACTTCCCGAGGGAAGCTATTACCTGAGAGATCTCATCGGCATGAAGGTAGTGGATCAGGGCTCTTACGGAGAGATCGGCGTTTTAAAAGACGTGATACAGAACAGCGCTCAGGATATCTATGTGGTATCACGCCCTTCGGGTCAGGACGTCCTGATCCCGGCGGTGAAGGACTTCGTCAAGGAGATAGATACCGAAAACCGGGTGATCCGCACCAGTCTCATACCCGGATTCATAGATGAAGCCATAGAGGCATAAGGATGAAAATAAACGTACTTACGACCTTTCCCGAAATGTTCAGCCCGGTGACGGATCAGTCCATCCTGGGTAAAGCAGGGGAGAAAGGTCTCATAGAAGTCAATTTAATAAATATCAGGGATTACACTCTGGACAAGCATAACGCTACCGATGATACGCCCTTCGGAGGAGGCTGCGGCATGGTAATGACGCCCCAGCCCATCTTCGACGCTCTGAAATCCCTCGGAGAGGGCATCAAGGCTAAGCCCATTCTGTACATGTCCCCCAGAGGCAAGGTCATGGATAAGGCACTCTTGGATGAGCTTTGTGAACAGGAGGAGTTTACGATTCTTTGCGGGCACTACGAGGGCGTGGATCAGAGGGTTTTGGATCATTGGAACATGAGGGAGGTCTCCATAGGAGATTACATCCTGACGGGCGGAGAGCTGCCTGCCATGGTTCTCATAGACGCCGTGTCCAGATTCATTCCGGGAGTCCTGGGAAACGATGAGTCCGCAGAGGACGAATCCATCTATTCAGGTCTTTTGGAGGCGGATCAGTACACGAGGCCCAGGGAGTATGAGGGCATGGAGGTCCCGGAGATCCTTTCCGGGGGCAATCACCACCTGATAAAGCTATGGAAACTCAAGGAGTCCCTGAAGAAGACAGCCTACGTAAGACCTGAAATGTTCAGGGCTTGGCTGGATGGTGAGCCGGATCTTACGGAATTCACCAAAGCCGAGAGAAAGGAACTGAAGGCTCTCATAGATGAGCTGCTGGAATTGGATAAAAAAATCCTTGAGTAGTGCGGATAGCGGAGTTTTTTTTATTGTAATACACTACATTTTGTGCTATCATAATAATGTATATGTATGTGTTAAAATGAGAGGGGTATAGATGAAGGAAGGCGGCAAAGCAAATTACAAATTCAGAATAGCAGCGGTACTTTTCGTGCTTGTAGTTGCTGTCTTGTATTTTCTCATATACCTGGCGCCTAAGTTTTCGGATGCCTTCGTTGAGACTTATACCGCTGAACTGGGGACTCTCGATGTGGACTATAACGTGGACTACGTCTGCGTCAGAAATGAGAAGGTCCACACGGCAGATTATGACGGTACCATATCGGACAGAGTCGGTGCCGGAGCCTTACTCAGAAGAGGTTCCAGGGTGCTGAACCTGGGAGGAACCCAGTACACCGCTCAGATCAGAGGAATAGTCAGTTACTATTATGACGGTCTCGAGAGCAAGTACGATCCTGAGAAGCTGGACAAATTAAAGAAGTCAGCTCTCTATCCTGAGAAGGATGAAGACGGCAAGACCAATTACGAGCTTAAGAAATGCAACTCCAAGTCTGCCGTAAAGGGCGATGTGATCTATAAGATCGTCGATAACTCCGAATGGTATCTGGTCACATGGCTCAAGTTCAAACAAGCCTCTCAGATCGAAGAGGGCAGGACGGTCACCATCGAACTCGATGACAAGGATAAGACTCAGCTGAAGTTCAGAGTCAAGTCCAACGCCGCTACCGGAGTCAAGAAGAAGGATGCCGGCAGCAAGAGATTCAAGATAATCTTCAGCTGCGACAGATTCTATAAGTCTTTCGGGAAGCTCAGATACGGCAGTTGCCGAGTCATAACATCCCGCAAGAAGGGCATCATCCTTGAAACCGACAGCATAACCGATTTCAGAGGACAGAAGGGCGTATTCGTAAAGAACAAATACGGAGAATATATCTTTACACCTATAAGCATCATCGCTACAGTAGGTGATAAGACCGTAGTGGAGAGCAGGACCTATTATGACGCTAAGGCCAAGAAGATGATCTCCACCGTAAAGAACTATGATAGTGTCAAAAAAGGAGATGATTAGGGGAATGTCTATCAGATCAAATATCGAGCACATTACGAAGCTTAAGAATGAAGCGGCTGAGAGATCTGGCAGAAAGGGAGAAGACGTACTCCTTGTAGCCGTCACCAAACTCCACGACTGCGATGAGATCAACGAAGCCATAGACTGCGGTATCACTGACATCGCTGAGAACAAGGTCCAGGAGATACTGAACAAATACGATAAAGTTAATCCCGTAAGATGGCATCTCATAGGTCATCTTCAGACGAATAAAGTTAAATACATAATCGATAAGGTCGTTATGATCCATTCCGTTGAATCCCTGCACCTTGCCAAGGAGATCGATAAGCGTGCAGCTCAGCACGGAGTTACCATGGACATTCTCATCCAGGTAAACTCAGCTGAAGAAGAGAGCAAGTTCGGAATCACGGTTGACGAGACTGAGCAGCTTATCCACGACATCCTGGACAACTGCCCCAACGTAAGGATCAGAGGACTTATGTGCATCGCGCCTTGGGAAGACAACCCGGAAGACGCAAAGGTATACTTCGATGCGGTCAAGAAGCAGTTTGACCAATTCGCAAATATAGACCATCCAAATCTTGATTTCAAATATCTTTCCATGGGTATGACCAACGACTTTGAGGTAGCCATCGAAGCAGGCTCCAACCTGATCAGAGTCGGAACGGCAATTTTTGGAAACAGAGATTATTCAAGAAAAATGGGCGAGTAAATTATAGCTGATAAAAGATTTTTTGAGATAAGAATAAAGGAGACTAAAGAAATGGGACTTAAGGAAACCCTTGGAAAGATGATCGGTATTGAAGAACAGGATGAGACCATCACCGTAGAGGAGATCGAAAAAGCAAAAGAGAGCATCAAGAGAGAAGAACCTAAGCCGGCAGTTACACCTAGCTACAAGGCTCCCGCTAAGGTCATCAGCACACAGCAGAAGGCTGCTCCTCAGAAGAACCTTTCCTTCAACGGTACTTCCGCATTCAAGCTGGTGGTTATCGAGCCTAAGAGCTTTGACGAGTGCCCTAAGCTGGTAGACAGCCTTAAGGGAAGAAGACCCGTCATCATCAACCTTGAAAAGATAGAAACAGAGACAGCAAAGAAGATCTTTGACTTCCTTTCCGGAGCTACCTACGCTCTTAACGGTGGAGTTCAGAAGATCTCCAGCAACATATTCATCTTCGCACCGGAATCTGTTGACATCGCCTCAAATCAGGACGAGAGAGGCTTCGGTTTCAACCAGAACAATTCCGGAAGCTGGGTGAAATAATAAACCAGAGGTAAATCTATGATTTATGTTTTGTGCCGCGCCATACAGATGTTTGCCGAGCTCATCACCTGGGCACTGGTAGCGAGAGCCGTAATGAGCTGGTTCGCCAGAGATCCTAACAGCACGGTAGGCAAGATATATATAGCGCTCATCAAATTGACGGAGCCTGTGGTAATGCCCTGCAGAAAGGCCTTGTCCAGACTCAACACGGGGATGTTCGACTTCTCCGTACTCCTTGCCATGGTCCTGGTACAGGCAGTGGCGAACATATTAATAATGATCATTGTCAGAGTATTCTAAGGAGAGAAAAATGATTACACCTTCAGATATCGAAAACAAAGAATTCAGCAGAGCCAAGAAGGGTTATGATTGCGATGAAGTAGATGAATTCCTTGATCTCGTCATCGTAGACATGGAAAAGCTGATCAAAGAAAACCGCAGACTTCAGGACGAACTCAGCAAGGCTAATACCCAGGTGGACAAGCACATGTCCTCCGAGAGTTCCGTATATGAGACTCTGGCAGCTGCCAAGCAGCTCATGAATGATATCGCAGCTTCCGCTGAGAGAAGGGCAGAGATCCTTCTTAAGAACGCTGAGCTCGAGGCTGATCTCATCACTCGTGAAGCCAAGGAAAACATCGCAAGATACACTGAAGAAGGCAACCGCCTCATGAGCAGAGCCGACGTTCTCAAGGAAAGATACAGAAACCTTCTGAGAGACGAGCTGGACAGACTTGACGCTCAGGAGAACGATTTCTTCGCTGAGTTCAAGGATGACTTCATGCCGGCTTCCCTCCACACTTCCACACCGGAAGGTGGCAGGTCCAACAGAGCCGTAAAGATCACCGATGAAGAGGATACCAAGGTATTGGAGCCCAAGATGGATCTCACCAAGACCATGGTTATCAGCAAGAAATAGAGACTCATAAATGAAGAAAAAATATTATGCTTTGATGATCCTGGTCATTATAGCTGATCAGGTCGTCAAAGCCCTCATAAGAGGAGCCATGGAGCCCTACGAGAGCAGAGATTTCATAGGGAGCCTTTTAAGCTTGACATATGTGCAGAATACCGGAGCGGCCTTCAGCCTTTTCGCGGGAATGAAGTGGCTCCTGGTGGTGCTGCCCATGATCGTCATGATCTACGGCCTATGGTATATGATAAAGCACGATGGTGAACACTGGACCTTGTATCTGGCCCTTGCCCTTGCCATCGGAGGTGGAATCTCCAATCTCGTTGACAGAGTGGTTCTTGGCTTCGTAACAGATATGTTCGACCTGCATTTCTGGCCGGTCTTTAACGTGGCCGATATAGCCATCTGCGTAGGTTGCGGATTTTTGATAATTTACATCCTCTGCTTCTATAACAAGGGGTCAGAGGAGACCGATAAAGCGGATAATTGAGCGATATTTGACAGGATAAACTGTTTTTGTATTGATGGAAATGGATTATTGTTTCACTATAGAAAAAAACTATGAAGGCACTCGAATGGACTCGGTGCTTTCTTTGCTTTTGACGGAGGCTTCCAGAAGCTATATAGTCAAACTCATAGAGCAGGGCAGGCTCACCGTTAACGGCAAGGTTGAAACATCCAAAAAATACAAGGTGAAGGAAGGGGATGTCATAAGGCTCGAAATGCCGGAGCCGGAGCTTCTTAAGGTGGAAGCCGAGGACATTCCTCTGGACATAGTCTACGAGGACGACGACCTTCTGGTGGTGAACAAACCAAGGGGCATGGTGGTCCACCCGGCTCAGGGAAACTACACGGGCACCCTCGTGAACGCCCTCATGTATCATTGCAAGGACAGGCTGTCATCCATCAACGGAGTGATCCGCCCAGGCATAGTCCACAGGATCGATAAGGACACCTCGGGACTCCTGATGGTGGCCAAAAACGACAAGGCTCACGAATCCCTTTCGGAGCAGCTCAGGGTCCACAGCATCAACAGACGATATGTGGCCCTGGTATATGATAATATCACTAAGGACGAGGGAACCATCGACCTTCCCATCGGGAGGGACCCTAATAACAGGCTTAAGAAGAGAGTCAACGGAGAGAGCCCCAGGGAGGCCATAACCCACTTTGAGGTTCTTGAGCGATTCGGTAAGTATACGCTTCTCAAACTCAGACTTGAAACGGGCAGGACTCATCAGATCAGAGTCCACATGGCTTACATGAAGCATCCCATCGTGGGAGATCCGCTCTATGGCCCTGCGAAGCAGCCATCATTCCTTAACGGCCAGCTGCTCCACGCCATGGTGCTTGGCTTCGTGCATCCCACCACCGGGGAGTACATGGAGTTCAAGGCGGAACTTCCGGAAGACTTCAGATCTGCGCTTAAGAAATTAGGAGTTGAGACTGCAGTCAGCTTATAACTATAGGGGAAGTATTTTGGTTTCTTGGTATTAAGGTTTTGATTTGTCGATTATGAATAAAACAGATTTATGTCAAACCGGTTCGGGGTTTGACGGTAGTCATGCTATGTTCCTGCTATGAAAGGAGTACAAAGTTTCATAGGGATTGGTAATTGGGGGGAACATAAGTTAGAACTCCGTATTGTTCTTACTTAGTCGATATTCTATAACAGACTCAACTCCTGTAACATGGAGTATACACATCTGAAATAAATAATCAATAGCAAAAAACCCAAATGTGCTATTTAGGACTTTTAGTGTTGTATTTAGGACTTTTACCGTGATTGCGGTTTTTTAGAATAGCTAAAAAGAGGAGAAAAACCAATGGACGAAATGATCATCACTTTAAACGAATTATGTGGTTTTAAGAGCGTTGCACAGCGCACGGACGATCCCGAGAATCCCTTCGGCGAGGAAGTCAGAAAAGCTCTGGACTTCATGCTGGAGACCTGTTCTAAGATGGGATTCAGAGTGAAGAACCTGGACAACCAGGTAGGCTTTGCTGAAATAGGCGAGGGAGATGAGATCTTCGGTATCCTGGCTCATCTCGACGTAGTTCCCGTGGGCTCCGGCTGGGATCATGATCCCTGGGCAGCCACTGTGGGAGAGGATGGCAAGCTCTACGGAAGAGGCGTGGTGGACGACAAGGGCCCCGCAGTTGCTTCCGTTTACGCCATGAAGGACGTGCTTGCAAGCGGCAAAAAACTCAAAAAGAGGATCAGGATCATCTTCGGCCAGACCGAGGAAGCGGGCTCATGGGATGACATGAAGTACTACAAAGCTCATGAGGAGCTTCCTGTGATGGGTATCACCCCCGATGCTGATTTCCCTGCCATCTACGGCGAGAAGGGCATCCTGCATTTCACCCTTTCAATGCCCATAAAGAAGGCCGGGTTCCTGGAGGTAACAGGCGGCCAGGCATCCAACATGGTAGCTGATGAAGCCAAAGCGAAGGTGGATTGCGGGGGTTATGTGAGAGATTTCTATGAGCAAGGCAAGGCCGCACATGGCAGCATGCCTGAGGATGGCAAGAACGCCATTTCAATGCTCATGAGGGAGGTTGGTGACGCCACGGAGAGGTGCGGCCTTGCCAACTTCTACAATAAATTTATCGGTTTCGACATCCACGGCGAAAGACTGGGCGTGGATTACGAAGATAAAGAATCCGGCAGACTTTCTTTGAACGTTGGAAAGATCACCAAGGATCAGGAAAACGTAAACCTTTACATGGATATCCGCCACCCGGTGACTCAGGTTATTGATGAACTCACAGATAAGATCAAGGAAGTTGCCGAAGCTAATGGACTGACCATGGAGATCACTGAGTACAAGCCTCCTGTTTACATGGACAAGGATGGAGATTTCATCAAGACCCTTGTTGACGTATATCACGAGGTGACAGGCCTTGAAGGAGAAGCTCAGGTCATCGGCGGAGGCACCTACGCCAGAGCCATGGATAATATCGTGGCCTTCGGACCTCTGATCCCCGGAAGGGAAGTTACCGAGCATCAGAAAAACGAGAGAATACCTGTGGAAGACTTCCTTTTGCTGAGAAAGATCTACAAGGAAGCATTCTTAAGAATCTGCGCAGAATAGGACGACTACTATGAATAACAAACTCAAAGCGAACATATACGAAATATCAGATAAACTGGGCGAGACCGCCATGCCTTCAGATGGAGAGAGCTATTACGTTGGATTCGACATATCCGTTGAAAACGCCCTCTGGAGCGTCAAGGCAGCCATGTTCCCCAGATATTTTGGAACAGAAAGATTTGGCTATGACGAAGCCATCAAGAGGCAGAGCGAGCTGGCTAAGGCCTACGATGAGATCCAGAAGTGCCTGAGATACGTGCTCTCAGATGAAGAAGAGATCAGATCCAAGGCATCAGAACTCATCGATAAGCTTCCTGAGATCATGAGATCCGTAAACACGGATATCATCGCAGCCTACGAAGGTGACCCGGCGGCTAAGTCCACGGACGAGGTCATCCTGACCTATCCCGCCTTTGACGCCATCACCACCTACAGAGTGGCTCATGAACTCTATAAGCTGGAAGTTCCCGTACTCCCCAGAAAGATGACCGAGTACGCTCATCAGAAGACCGGTATCGACATCCACCCGGGCGCTACCATCGGTGACTATTTCTTCATCGACCACGGCACCGGCGTTGTAATCGGCGAGACCACCATCATCGGGGAGAGGGTAAAGCTCTATCAGCATGTAACACTGGGAGCTAAGTCTTTTGCGGTACTCGACGATGGAACACTGGTAAAGGGCATCAAGAGACACCCGAATATCGGAAACAACGTGGTAATCTACGCAGGAGCCACCATCCTGGGCGACGTCAACATCGGTGACAACTGCGTCATCGGCGGTTCAGTATGGCTCACCCATTCTGTACCTGAGGGCGAGATGGTGCTTACCACTCCTCCCAAGGAGATCCACGTTCCGACCATGGAAATCTAAATTAAATTTAAGGAGAAAATATGGCATTTGACGGGCTCATGACTAGAGCGGTCGCAAAAGAATTACGTGACAGAATAGTTTCCGGCAAGGTGGAGAAGATCTACCAGCCGGAAACTGATGTTTTAGTGTTCACGATCCACACTAAAGAGGGCAATGTGAAGCTCCTCATGTCTTCAGGGTCAAGCCATGCCAGAATTCATTTCGTGAAGGACGCTCCGGTGAATCCCGCGGAGCCTTATCCCTTCTGCATGCTCATGAGGAAGCATCTGAACGCGGCCAGGATCCTGGACATTACCCAGGTGGGATCGGAGAGGATCATCGAGATCACCTTTGAGACCTTGAACGAGCTGGGTTTCAGCGTGAACAAAAAACTCATCGTGGAGATCATGGGCAAGCACTCGAACATCATACTCATAGACATGACCACGGGTAAGATCCTGGATTCCATCAAGCGCGTGGGCTTCGATGTGAACAGGGTGAGACAGCTGCTCCCCGGACTGATCTACGAGTATCCGCCTCAGCAGGACAAGGTGCCCTTCGATGAAGTGGAGAGCATCAGAGAGGCCCTGGACGAAGCTGTGAACGACAGAAGCATCATGAACCTGGTGTCCGGCATCTCGCCGGCCTTTGCCAGGGAGGCTGAAGGCCACAGTGACAGGACGTCATTCATCCTTCAGAGTGCCCAATTGGCTGCCTCAGGAGATGCTGTGGGGCGGGGATATTTTGATCATGAAGGAAATCCCAGAGAGTATTACTTCATGAAGCTTTCGGCCTACGAGGACGTCTGCGACACCGTGGAGTACGAAAGCCTGTCGGAGTGCCTGGAGGCCTACTACGGCCTGAAGGTCACCTCCAACCAGACCAAGCAGAAGGCCCAGGACCTCATGAGAGCTGTCAACGACCTTCTCAACAAAAAATACCTCAAGAAAAAGAGGCTTTCGGAGGACCTTCTGGAAGCTGAGAATTCTGACGAGCTCAGGCTCTACGGCGAACTGCTCACAGCCAACCTGCATCTGGTGAAGCAGGGTATGAAGAAGGTGGACGTCATCAGCTACTATGACGGATCCACGGTGACCATTCCTTTGGACGTGAGAAAGTCACCATCAGCCAACGCTCAGAACTACTACAAAAAATACGGCAAGGCCAAGACCGCCATCAAAGAAAAGCAGATACAGATCAAGGAAAACGATCAGGAACTCGCTTATCTGGAGTCGGTGGCAGCCTTCATAGATAAAAGTGCCAGCGTCGAAGAGGTTGAAGCCTTAAGGCAGGAGCTGACGGAGACCGGGTACTTAAGACCCAGGAAACGCCAGGGCTTCAAGGACAAAAAGGCCAGAATAACCCCCTTAAGATACAGACTTAAGAGTGGACTTTGCTGCCTCGTTGGACGCAATAACAAGGAGAATGACCAGATCACCCTTAAAATGGCCAATAAAGGCGATCTGTGGCTCCACACCAAGGATATACCGGGGTCCCATGTGCTGATCCAGACCGGCGGAGGGGCAGCCTCGGAGGAGGATATTTTTGAGGCAGCAGCCATTGCAGCCTTTCATTCCAAGGCATCCACATCGGAGAACGTGCCAGTGGATTACGTGCCCATACGCTTTGTCAAAAAGCCCGCAGGCTCCAAGCCCGGCATGGTGATCTTCACCAACAACAGGACGGTCTACGTGACCCCCAAGGAAGGAAAAAAGATATGAAAAGAGAATTCAAAGGCTCAGAAATGCTTTCACCGGTACCCGCTGTCATGGCGAGCTTAGGGGAGGGCGATGAGGCCAATATCATAACCATAGCCTGGACGGGCATCATAAACTCCAGACCGCCCATGACCTACATTTCCGTCAGGAAGGAGCGTCATTCTCACGACATCCTGATGAAGACCCGTGAGTTCGTCATAAACCTGACCACTGAAGCGCTCCTTAAACAGACGGATTGGTGCGGAGTGAGATCCGGCCGCGACCATGACAAATGGAAGGAGATGGGCCTCACCAAGGAGCCGGCATCTGTGGTCAATTGTCCTATGATAGCAGAATCACCCGTCAACCTGGAGTGCCGCGTGACAGAGGTGAAGGAACTGGGTTCCCACGACATGTTCATGGCTGAGATCGTCAAGGTCCACGTAGATGAGAGCATCATCGACAAGGACGGACGTTTCGACGTGGTGAAGGCAGGCCTTCTGGCATATATCCACGGCCACTACTACACGGTGAACAGGAAACCATTAGGCCGCTTCGGTTTCTCAGTTATGAAGCCTAAGACCAAGAAGCGCCTGCAGAAGGAAGCCCATGATAAACGTGTTGAGGCCAATAGAAAGAAGCGCAGCAGATAAATTGCCTAACAAAATACAGGGGCTATCTCACAATGAGATAGCCCCTTTTGATATGGTGATACGGCCTAATGCTGTGGTTCTTGAGGTTTAGGCCGTCATGCAAAAAACTCGCACGGCCTAAATCCTTGTTTCCATAATCCTAGGCCGTCATTTGTTTTTTGCAGACTAAGGATCTCACTGCAATTTCAAGCCACGTTTTGCTTTTTCCATTCAAAAAACTCTCTTTAATGGATTTCCACTGTGCGAAACAATCCTAAAGAGAGTTTTTTCTCTTATGTTGACAATTTCCCTTTTAAAGCTGCCTTCAGAGCCCACGGCCTTACACC
>JAFPXY010000036.1 GCA_017394515.1 Bacillota bacterium
AAGTACCGTGGGTCGCACGGGAATTAAAGCCTGTGGAGAGAATGTAAGACGGAGTCCCCGAGGGGACACGCAGATCTCGAAGAAGCAGGAATCCCCCACTTCAAATTCACGAAAAGTGAATTAAGTGGTGGGAGCGTTCAACAGTCTTTCATGACTGCGCCCTGGGAGGCGGAGGTGACCATCTTGGCGTATCTGGCCAACCAGCCTGATTTGACCTTAGGTTCGGGCTTCACCAGTGCTGCGCGACGTGCTGCAAGCACTTCGTCGGAAACCAGTACGTCCAGTTTGCCTGCGGGAATATCGATTGCGATGGTGTCGCCTTCCTCGATGAGGCAGATGGGGCCATCCGATGCAGCTTCAGGGCTTACGTGGCCGATGGATGCACCGCGGCTTGCGCCGGAGAAACGTCCGTCGGTGATGAGGGCTACTGTCTTATCCAGCTTCATGCCTGCGAGGGCAGAGGTAGGATTCAGCATTTCTCTCATTCCGGGGCCGCCCTTAGGACCTTCGTAGCGGATGACCACAACGTCGCCGTCCACGATCTGTCCGTCATAGATAGCCTGAATGGCGTCGTCCTCGGAGTCGAAGACTCTGGCGCGTCCTTCGTGCTTGAGCATTTCGGGAGCTACTGCAGAACGCTTAACTACTGCGCCTTCGGGAGCGATGTTGCCCCAAAGAACTGCGATGCCGCCGGTCTCGGAGAATGGCTCATCGATGGGTCTGATCTCAGGTCCCTTGATGCACTTGCCCTGGATGTTTTCGCCAACAGTCTTGCCGGTGACGGTGAGGGCGGAAGTGTCGATGAGGTCCTTCTTGGCAAGCTCTGCCAGAACTGCCTGGATGCCGCCTGCACGGTTGAAATCGTGCATATGAGTGTCACCGGCAGGTGCCAGGTGGCAAAGGTTAGGTGTGCGTTCGCTTACTTCACTGAAGACGTTCATGGAAAGAGGAACGCCGGCTTCCTTGGCGATAGCCAGGAGGTGAAGTACCGTATTGGATGAGCAGCCGAGGGCCATGTCACAAGCCAGAGCGTTTATTACCGATTTAAGATTTACGATCTGACGGGCGGTGATGCCCTTTTCGACCATGTCCATGATGGCCATGCCTGCGTGCTTAGCCAGCATGATACGTCCGCTGTGGACGGCAGGGATGGTGCCGTTACCGGGCAGGGCGATTCCGATAGCTTCGCAAAGGCAATTCATGGAGTTAGCTGTATACATACCAGAGCAGGAACCGCAGCCGGGGCATACGTTTTGCTCGTATTCCAAAAGACCTGCATCATCGATGATGTTGGCTTTGCGGGCGCCAACAGCTTCAAAGATCTTGGACAGGGAAACTTCCTGGCCGCCTACCAGTCCGCTCATCATGGGGCCGCCGGAGCATACCACTGTAGGTATGTCGATCCTGAGTGCGCCCATGAGCATACCGGGTACGATCTTGTCGCAGTTAGGTACCAGCACCAGTCCGTCGAACTGGTGAGCCAAAGCCATGGACTCAACGGAATCAGCGATGAGTTCGCGGCTTGGAAGGGAATACTTCATTCCCACGTGTCCCATGGCGATACCGTCGCAGACGCCGATGGCGGGAACCATGATAGGCGTGCCGCCGGCCATGCGTACGCCGGCCTTGACGGCTTCTGTGATCTTATCCAGGTGCATATGTCCGGGAACGATCTCGGAATGAGCGCTGACCACGCCGATAAGAGGACGGCTCAGCTCTTCTTCAGTATATCCCATGGCGTAGAACAGGCTCCTCATAGGAGCGCGCTCTACACCTTTTGTTACGTTGTCACTTCTTCTTGTCATATCTTTTTACCTTATTTGTCCTGTAACCAGCTCATCATGGAGCGAAGTTCTTTACCAACCTTGTTCTCAAGGCGTGCAGCCTGCTGATTTCTCATGGCGAGGAAGTGTGCCTTGCCGCCGGAGGAGAATTCCTGAATGAATTCTGAAGCGAACTTGCCGCTCTGGATGTCGTCTAGGATACCCTTCATGGCTTTTCTTGTCTCGTCGGTCACGAGCTTTGGACCGGAGATGTAGTCGCCGTATTCAGCAGTGTTACTGATGGAATATCTCATCATTTCGAATCCCTTTGCGTTGATAAGGTCAACGATGAGCTTCATCTCGTGGATGCACTCAAAGTATGCCATCTCGGGTTCATAGCCTGCGCCAACCAGTGTGTCGAAGCCAGCCTGCATGAGTGCGCAAACGCCTCCGCAAAGAACTGCCTGCTCACCAAAGAGGTCAGTCTCGGTCTCTTCTTTGAAGGTGGTCTCTAAGATACCAGCTCTGCCTGCGCCGATTCCTCTGGCATATGCGAGAGCGTAATCCTTAGCCTTGCCGGAGTAATCCTGGTAAACAGCGATGAGTGAAGGAACACCCTGACCCATGGTGTAGGTCTCTCTAACGATGTGGCCGGGGCCCTTGGGAGCTACCATGATGACGTCGATGTTCTTGGGCGGCTGGATCTGCTGATAGTGGATGTTGAATCCGTGAGCGAACATGAGAACATTGCCTTCTTCAAGGTTGGGTTCGATGCTCTCTTTATAGATCTTTGCCTGAAGTTCGTCCGGTGCCAGCATCATGATGATGTCGCCTGCCTTTGCAGCGTCAGCGATGTCCATTACTTCGAGGCCGGCATTCTTTGCCTTTTCTTCGTGAGATGAACCGGGACGAAGGCCTACAACTACCTTAGCTCCGCTCTCGTTGAGGTTCATTGCGTGTGCGTGTCCCTGTGAACCGAAACCGATGATAGTGATAGTTTTGCCTGTCAGGATATCAAAGTTGCAGTCCTTGTCGTAATACTTGTTTATCATTGTTTATTCCTCCTGCGATGTAAAATATTATATTTGTCTGTATTGATTAACTTAAATAATATCGAATGTTCTTCCGGGAACTTCAATGCCTGTAGCACCGGTACGGCAGATCTCTACCACATCGAACTCGTTCATGATCTCTATGAAGCCGCCGATCTTTTGAGGGGATCCGGTTACTTCGATTACCATGCTTTCGGACGTCAGGTCGACTACGCGGCCTCTGTATACGTTGATGACTGACATGGCTCTTTCGCGATCCGCGCCGGTGGCATTGATCTTGAGCAGCAGCAGTTCACGATACAAAGTATTCTCGCCGGGTGTAAATACCTTCTTTACAAGCTCGACCTTCTCGACCTGAGCCAGTACCTGGTCCATGGCGGAATCCGTAGCTGTGATGATGATGGTGATACGTGTAAGTCCCGGATAATTGGAAGGTGAAGCGGTAATGGTCTCAATGTTGAAACCACGTCTTCCGAATACTGATATGATCCTGGCCAGGGCGCCTACCTGGTTTAAAGCGAGGATCACTATGATATGTCTTTTTAATTCTTCTTTTCTCATAATGTCCTCCTTACTCTACGATCATGTCGTCCACGGTCTTGCCGCCGGGGATCATGGGAAGTACCTTCTCTTCACGGCTGATGACGCACTGGATCCAGACGGGAATGTCGGATTTCACGGCTTCCTGAAGTGCTGCCTTGAGCTCTTCCAAAGTCTCCGCGCGATATCCTTTGCATCCGAAGCCTTCAGCTATCTTGACGAAGTCTGTCTTTCTCTCCAGGCAGGTGTTGGAATATCTGCCGCCGTAGAAAGCTGTCTGCCACTGATATACCATTCCCAGCACCTGGTTGTCCATGAGGACGGTGATGATGGGCAGCTTGTAGGATACAGCCGTGCAGGCTTCGTTCATGTTCATATGGAAAGAACCGTCGCCTGTGATGTGGACCACAGTCTCGTTGGGACATCCCATCTTGGCTCCGATGGCTGCTCCATAGCCGAAGCCCATGGTGCCTAAGCCTCCGGATGTCAGGAACTTGTGAGCCTTTCTGTGCTTCAGATACTGGGCAGCCCACATCTGATGCTGGCCTACGTCTGTAGCGAAGATGGCGTCTTCACCGACTGCGTCTGAAATGGCTTCGAGCACATCCTTGGGATGCATGTATCCGGGAACGCCCTGAGCCTTTCTGTGCTTGGCGGTCCAGCCTACAGTCCTCTCATGCCATTCGTCATGCTTAGCCTCGTTTACGAGGGGCAGGAGCTGGGTAAGGAAGTCCTTGATGTCCGCTGTGCACTCCACGTCCACGTAAACGTTCTTGTTCATTTCACTTCTGTCTATATCCACCTGAACGATGGTGGCCTTTCTGGCCCACTTTTCAGGGTTAAGTGCAACTCTGTCGCTGTATCTGGCGCCCAGGGAGATCACCAGGTCGGCCTGGTCAACTGCTCTGTTGGAAGCAACGGTACCGTGCATTCCCACGAGGCCAAGATTTAAATCTTTGTCACAGCTGATGGCGCCTGCTGCCATAAGGGTGTGCACCATGGGAATGTCAGCCTTGTCGATCAAAGCTTCAAGCTCAGCGGATGCGGAGGAGGCGATGAGACCGCCGCCTACGTAGAGCAGAGGCTTTCTGGAATTGTTGATCAGCTTAGCTGCTTCCTGAAGGGTATCCTGAGGGATCTCAGGGATGGGATCCAGAGGAAGGGGAGCCTTGTTGGTGAACTCCGCCATGGCTACGGATACGTCCTTGGTGATATCGATGAGGACCGGCCCGCGGCGACCTGAGGCAGCCACCTTGAAAGCGTCTCTTAAGGCGGGCTCCAGATCTTCTATGTGATTGATGTAATATGTCTGCTTGGTGATGGGGATCGTAATACCCGTAATGTAGATCTCCTGGAAAGCATCACGTCCGATGAGTTCTGAATTAACGTTAGAACAGATGCAAACCATGGGAATGCTGTCCATATAGGCTGTGGCGATGCCGGTGACCAGATTGGTGGCTCCGGGGCCTGAGGTTGAGAATACGACTCCTGTCTTGCCGGTAGCTCTGGCATAGCCGTCAGCGGCGTGGGTGGCGCCTTGCTCGTGGGCGCTGATGACGTGGGTGATCCTGTCCTGATATCTGTAGAGCTCGTCATAAATATTCAGGGCAGCTCCGCCGGGGTAGCCGAAAACCGTGTCTACGCCGTGATCGAGGAGCACTTCACATACGATCTGTGAACCTGTAAGCTTCATTTTCTTATAATCCTTTCTTGGAAAACACCTTTTTCCCCATTTTATTGTTTAGTCTAACTATTATATACAACAGGAGGCATTTTTGTCAACATCTCTACAGAAAAAATTGTGATTGTTAAACAAAAAATTTTTTAAAAAATTATATGAATTACACAAAAAATCACTTGACAAGGAATATTTTCTTCTATTATATTTAAATATACAGTGCTATATAATAAAAGCATTGCATAAAATACAAAAAATTGGATATAATAAGCAGTAACAGAAATTTTTTCGGAGGATTCAAGACATGAAGAATTGGACTAAATACAGCCCGGGATATTACAATCCCCCTGTATGCGAACACAAGTGGGTGAAAAAGGATCACGTAGACAAAGCACCCCGCTGGTGCAGTGTGGACTTAAGAGACGGCAATCAGGCTCTTATCGTTCCCATGAGCCTAGATGAGAAACTCGCTATGTTCAAAGCCCTATGCGACATCGGTTTCAAGGAGATCGAAGTGGGCTTCCCTGCAGCTTCTGAGACCGAGTTTGAATTCCTTAGAAAGTTAATAGATGACGATCTCATTCCTGAAGACGTCACGGTCCAGGTATTGACCCAGTCAAGAGAGCATATCATCAGAAAGACCTTTGACGCTCTGGTCGGCGCCAAGAAGGCAGTGGTGCACCTTTACAACTCCACATCCTTTGCACAGAGACAACAGGTATTCAGGATGAATGAAGATGAGATCACTGATATCGCTGTGACCGGCGCCAAGCTCATCAAGGAGATAGCCAAGGAATATCCGGGTACGGAATTTGAATATGAATATTCCCCTGAGAGCTTCACAGGCACCGAGCCTGAGTTCGCTCTTCGCGTCTGCAACGCGGTCATCGACATCTGGGAGCCTACTCCGGACAACAAGGTCATAATCAACCTTCCGGCTACGGTGGAGATGTCACTTCCGCATGTTTTTGCGGATCAGATAGAATACATGTGCGAAAACCTTCACTGTCGCGAGAACGTGGTGGTTTCGCTCCATCCTCATAATGACAGAGGAACCGGCGTGGCTGATGCCGAGCTGGGACTTCTGGCAGGAGCTGACCGTATCGAAGGAACGCTTTTCGGTAACGGTGAGAGGACAGGAAACGTGGACATCGTGACCTTAGCCATGAACATGTTCACCCACGGCGTAGATCCCGGCCTGGACTTCAGCGATATGCCGGCTTGCGTGGAGATGTACGAAAAATACACCGGCATGGTGGTTGAACCTAGACATCCTTACAGCGGATCTCTGGTATTTGCAGCTTTCTCCGGCTCACATCAGGACGCCATCGCCAAGGGCATGAAGTGGAGAGAGGAGAAAGACCCTTCGCGCTGGACCGTTCCTTATCTTCCCATTGATCCTCATGATGTGGGAAGGGAATACGACGCGGACGTCATCCGTATCAACTCCCAGTCCGGCAAGGGCGGCGTAGCTTATGTTATCGAGAGAGACTACGGTTACGTGATCCCGAAGGCCATGAGAGCGGAAGTCGGATACATGATGAAGGATATTTCCGACAAGGCTCACGAGGAGCTGAAACCCGACGAGATCTTCGATGCTTTCTCAAAGAAATACATCAACTACTTCTCACCTCTCGACATCACCGAGGCATACTTCAGCCACTTCAGTTCCACCAAGGATGAGTCGGACGATGGCTTCACAGTACGCATGAAGGTGGTCATCGATGGAGGAGAAGTCAAAGAATATGAAGGCAGAGGAAACGGCCGTCTGGACGCCGTGGCCAACGCCCTTAAGAAGACGGACTACAAGTTCAACTACAAATTCGTCACCTATTCAGAGCACGCCATCTCCCAGGAATCCAATTCCAAGGCTGCAGCATATATCTGCATCGAGGATGAGGTGGGCAGACAGTTCTGGGGTGTAGGAACCCAGGCCGATATCATTTTGGCCTCCGTAAACGCTCTGGTCAGCGCCCTGAACAGAATGAACGACGTAAATCACTTTATCAGATAAGACAATAAGGAGGAGACATCATGGGAATGACCATGACCCAAAAAATATTAGCTGCCCATGCGGGCCTGGACTCAGTTGAGGCAGGCCAGCTGATCACAGCCAAGCTGGACCTGGTGCTGGCCAACGACATCACCGGCCCGGTTTCCATCGGAGAGTTCGAAAAGGCAGGATTCGACAAGGTCTTTGACAAGTCGAAGATCGCCCTCGTCATGGACCACTTCGTACCTAACAAGGACATCAAATCCGCCGAGCAGTGCAAAAAATGCCGCACCTTTGCCCGTCGCTTCGACATAGATAACTTCTATGACGTGGGAGAGATGGGGATCGAGCATTCTTTGCTCCCCGAAAAAGGACTGGTAGCAGCTGGCGAAGCTGTCATCGGAGCTGATTCTCACACCTGCACCTACGGAGCTCTCGGAGCTTTTTCAACGGGTGTAGGTTCCACAGACCTGACCTCAGGCATGGCCACGGGAAGCACCTGGTTCAAGGTGCCTTCAGCCCTTAAGTTCAACCTGACAGGCGAACTTCAGCCTAACGTATCGGGCAAGGATGTGATCCTCCACATAATCGGCATGATAGGCGTGGACGGAGCCCTCTATAAATCCATGGAGTTCACCGGACCCGGAGTCGCTTCTCTTTCCATGGACGACAGATTCTGCATCTGCAACATGGCCATCGAAGCCGGCGGCAAGAATGGAATCTTCCCGGTGGACGAAAAGACCGTGGAATACATGAAGGGAAGAGTCGACAGAGAGTACAAGGTCTACGAGGCCGACGTGGACGCTGAATACGAGGCAGTCTACGAGATAGACCTGAGTTCGATCAAACCGACGGTGGCCTTCCCGCACCTTCCTGAAAACACCAGGACCATGGACGAGATCAAGGCTATGGACCCTGTGGAGATCGACCAGGTGGTCATCGGATCCTGCACCAACGGCAGGTTATCCGACATGAAGATCGCAGCGGACATCCTCCGCGGCCGTCACGTTAAGAAGGGACTGAGAGTCATCATCATTCCCGCCACCCAGACCATCTACAAGGAATGCATCAAGCTAGGATATATCGAAGATTTCATAGACGCCGGCTGCGTGGTATCCACACCCACCTGCGGACCTTGCCTGGGAGGCTATATGGGCATCCTGGCCGAGGGCGAAAGGGCGGTAGC
Source organism: Bacillota bacterium (assembly GCA_017394515.1). Classification (GTDB taxonomy): domain Bacteria; phylum Bacillota; class Clostridia; order Peptostreptococcales; family Anaerovoracaceae; genus RUG754. Next base: position 8,213 of record JAFPXY010000036.1, read on the forward strand.
CACCACCAACAGAAACTTCGTTGGCCGTATGGGCCACGTCAAGTCTGAAGTATACCTGGCATCACCGGCAGTGGCAGCGGCATCCGCCATCTTAGGCAGGATCGCAGGACCCGACGAGATATAGAGGGAGGTACGATCGATGAAAGCACATGGAAGAGTACATAAATATGGAAATAACGTCGACACAGACGTAATCATCCCCGCACGTCACCTGAACACCCAGGACCACAAAGAACTGGCCTCCCACTGCATGGAGGACATCGACAAGGACTTCGTGAACAAGGTGCAGGAGGGAGATATCATGGTGGCAGGAGATAACTTCGGCTGCGGCTCATCCAGAGAGCACGCACCCATCGCCATCAAAGCATCGGGAATCGACTGCGTCATCGCCAATACCTTTGCGAGGATATTTTACAGGAACGCCATAAACATCGGCCTTCCCATCATGGAATGTCCGGAGGCCTCCGAGAGGATCCAGGCCGGGGACGAGGTAGAGGTGGACTTCGACTCAGGAGTCATCAGAAACCTTACAAGAGGCGAGGAGTACAAAGCCCATCCTTTCCCGGAATCCATCCAAAAGATCATCAGGGCCGGTGGCCTCTTAAAAAGTATCGCGGAGGAGAGCAAATAAATGAGTTACAAGATCACAGTTTTAGCCGGCGACGGAATCGGCCTCGAGGTAGTAAGAGAGACCCTGAAGGTCCTTGATAAGGTGGGCGAGAAGTTCGGCCGTGAATTCGAATATGAGAAATGCCTCATCGGCGGCGCTGCCATAGATGCCACCGGAGAGTGCCTTCCCAAGGAGACCGTTGAAAAGTCCTTAGCAGCGGACGCGGTGCTTCTGGGAGCCGTGGGCGGTCCCAAGTGGGACAGTCAGCCCGCAAATAACAGGCCCGAGAAGGCTCTTCTCGGAATCAGAAAGGCCCTGAATCTTTACGCTAATCTAAGACCCGCAGTGGTATTTGATTATCTGAAAGACGCATCGCCTCTTAAGAGCGAGATCTTAAAGGGCGGCCTGGATATCATGATCGTGAGAGAGCTCACCGGAGGCATCTACTTCGGAGAGCATGCGCTTAAGCCCGCATCGCCTGATAACGATCTGGGCGAAGTGGCCTACGATATCGAGGAGTACTCCCAGATGGAGATAAGAAGGATCGCTCGTGTGGCCTTCGATCTGGCCATGAAGAGAGGCAAGAAGGTCACATCAGTAGATAAGGCCAACGTGCTGGAGAGCTCCAGACTTTGGAGAAGGACAGTTGCTGAAGTAGCGGCAGAATATCCCGAGGTAGAGCTGGACAATCTCTATGTGGACAACGCCGCCATGCAGCTGGTGAGAGCGCCTAAGCAGTTCGACGTCATAGTGACATCAAACATCTTCGGAGACATTTTATCCGACGAGGCCAGCCAGATCACAGGCTCCATCGGCATGCTGCCATCAGCGTCTCTTACAGAGGGCAGCTTCGGAATGTACGAGCCGGTACACGGCTCAGCCCCGGACATCGCTGGCACCGGCAAAGCCAATCCCATAGCCACCATCCTGTCGGCAGCCATGATGCTTCGCTACAGTCTGGGTCTTAGTGAAGAGGCTGACGCCATCGAAGCCGCTGTAGACAAGTTCCTTAAGGCAGGCTATCGCACCTTCGATCTTCAGGCAGCCCCTGAGCACAAGGTAGTAGGCACCGAGGAGACCGGAGATCTCATAGCTGAGATGATATAGAGTAAGTAAATTTTTTGCGATTTGGAGGAAATATAAATGGAAATCAAAGTAACCAAGACAACTAACCCTAAGCCGATCCCTCAGGACGAAAGCACCCTGGGCTTCGGATTAAAATTCACTGACCACATGTTCCTCATGGACTGGGACGAGGGAATTGGCTGGCATGACGCCAGAATCGTTCCCTACGGACCTCTTGAGATAGATCCGGCTTCCACAGTCCTTCACTATGCTCTGGAGATCTTCGAGGGACTCAAGGCCTACAGAACTGCAGAAGGCAAGATCCAGCTTTTCAGACCCATTGAAAACGCCAGAAGAATGAACAGATCAGCGGCCAGATTCTCCATGCCCGACATTCCCGAGGAAGACTTCGTAGAGGCTGTCAAAGCCCTGGTAGACGTGGACAGCGCTTGGGTACCTTATGGTTTTGGTACTTCCTTATACATCAGACCTTTCTACTTTGCAGATCAGGTAGACCTGGCTCTTCACAAGGTAAAACACTACAGATTCGTAATCATCGTTTCTCCTTCCGGAAGCTACTATGCTGAAGGTCTTAACCCGGTCAAGATCATGATCGAGGACGAGGACGTAAGAGCGGTCAGAGGCGGTACAGGCTTCACCAAGTGCGGTGGAAACTACGCTGCTTCCCAGAGAGCCGGCGACAGAGCCATGGGCAAAGGATATTCTCAGGTACTGTGGCTTGACGGCGTTGAGAGAAAGTACGTTGAAGAAGTAGGCGCCATGAACATCATGTTCAAGATCGACGGAGTGGTAGTCACACCGAGTATCGCTGAGGGCTCCATCCTTCCCGGTATCACCAGAAAGAGCATTCTGGAATACTTAAGAGCAAAGGGAATCCCCTGCGAAGAGAGAAAGATCAGCGCTGAAGAACTCATGGAAGCTGCCAGAACGGGCAGACTTGAAGAGGCCTTTGGCTGCGGCACCGCTGCAGTAATTTCTCCCGTCGGCACTCTTGCTTTCAAGGATGAGGTTTATGAGATCAACGGTGGCAAGATCGGCGAGACATCACAGTGGCTCTATGATACACTCACAGGTATTCAGTGGGGCAAGATCGAAGACGAAATGGGCTGGGTAGTACCGGTCAAATAACGCAAAAAATTGTCGGCGCCCTTTGGCGCTGACGTCAACTATACATAGGTGATCAAAAGGAAGGACGACAATGTCATACGAAATGCTCAGCCTCGAGAGATTTGAAGAGGCAAGTGAAGAAGTTAAGAAGGTTACTTTGGATACTAAGCTGGTGTTCAGTGACTATTTAAGCAAGCAGACCGGTAACAAAGTATATCTCAAACCCGAGAACATGCAGAGAACCGGCGCATATAAGCTGAGAGGCGCGTATTACAAGATAAGCACCCTTTCAAAGGAAGAGCGCGAGCGCGGACTGATAACAGCTTCAGCTGGAAACCACGCTCAGGGCGTGGCTTATGCGGCTCAGGCTTACGGCGTTAAGGCCATCATTGTAATGCCTACCACCACGCCGCTCATCAAGGTGAACCGCACCAAGAACTACGGTGCTGAGGTCATCCTCTATGGAGACGTATACGACGAATCCTGCGAATACGCATTGAAGCTTGCAGAAGAGAAGGGCTATACCTTCGTTCATCCTTTTGATGATGAAGCTGTCGCTACAGGACAGGGAACCATCGCCATGGAGATCTTTAAGGATCTGCCTCTCGTTGATTACATCCTGGTGCCTGTGGGCGGAGGCGGGCTCGCCACCGGCGTGTCCACTCTGGCCAAGCTTCTCAATCCGAAGATCAAGGTGATCGGTGTCGAGCCCGCCGGAGCAGCATGCCTCAAGGCATCCCTGGAAGCCGGCGAAGTGGTGACGCTTCCTTCAGCCAACACCATCGCAGACGGCACCGCCGTTAAGACTCCGGGATCTGTCATCTTCCCATATCTTCAGAAGAATCTGGACGGCATCATTACCATCGAGGACGAAGAACTGGTCATGAGCTACTTGGATATCGTGGAGAACCATAAGATGGTAGTAGAGAATTCCGGCCTTCTGGCGGTTGCAGCTGTGAAGCATCTGGACGTTAAGGATAAGCGCATAGTCGCTATCCTTTCCGGGGGAAACATGGATGTAATCACCATGAGTTCCGTCATTCGCCAGGGACTCATCATGAGAGACAGAGTCTTCACTGTATCCGTACTTCTTCCCGACAAGCCGGGCGGACTGAGCAAGGTAGCTGCAATAATCGCAGAAGAGAACGGCAATGTAATCAAACTGGAGCACAACCAGTTCGTCTCCATCAACAGAAACGTGGCCGTGGAACTGAAGGTTACCATAGAAGCCTTCGGCACTGAGCACAAGAATACCATTATCAATGCTCTGAAAGCCAAGGGCTACGATCCTCAGATCACTGCGACAAATATGTAAAACGTATAATTTGAACTAAGAGAGGCTGCCGTAAGGCAGCCTTTTGCTTGGAATATTACTTCAAACCATACCCGATACTATCAATTGACACACTGCTGTTTGGTTTGATATATTAGTCATGTGAATATTTTTTGAAAAGCGGACGATACAATGTTTAGAATATTTAATAAAATTAAGAAATCAAGACCGGAACCGAAGAAAAGGCCGGAGAAGATCCATTTAACTAAAAAATTGATATGCGATATTCTGGAGCTGCCCTTTGACGGTGAAGATGAGGAGTACAACTGCTTAAGCTATTCTACAGATGCTGTCAAAGGAGACATAGTTATTCTCCAGAAGCCGCGAAGATCCCCTTTCATAACCTACTCGGAAGAAGAGGTCTTCAAGATGGCTGACAGGGCCATGAAGAAGGGCGCGAAAAGGCTGATCTCCACCTACCAGGTCAAGGACTATCCTTGCCTTGTGATTCAGGAGCCTATGATCGACAGCCTTACAAAACTGATCCACGAGCTTTGGAAGGACATTAAACCGATGACGCTGTCTGTCACAGGAAGCTATGGCAAGACCACTGTGGTATCCATGCTCGAAGCCACTCTTGGAACGAAGCATAAGGTTTACGGACATGACGGGGACAGCCTCAATATGGTGCCTCACACCATAAGCAGAGTTCAGAGTTGGGATCCAAGCTATGATATTTTTATTCAGGAGGCTGCTGAAGGCGCCCATGCGGGAGTACCAGCGGTAATCTCAAAGATGCTTGAACCTGACGTTTGCCTTGTTACGAATGTAGGCACATCGCATATAGAACGGATGGGTAGTCAGGAAGTCATATTTGAATCATGCATCGGGATCCAGGAGGGCTTGTCAGAGAATGGACTGCTGATCCTGAACGGCGATGATCCTTTCCTTAAGAACGCTGAGACCAAAAGGAAGACCATATATTACGGCATGGAAAACGAGAAGGTTGATTACAGAGCTGTGAATGCGGTAAGCACCAGTGATGGTATAAGCTTCGATATTCTCCACGACGGCAAACTCACCCATTGCGAGATCCCATGTGTTGGGGTGCATAATGCTCAAAATGCAGCTGGAACTTTTGCAGCCGCCAAAGCCTGCGGCATGAGTGATAAGGATGCCGCGGGAGGACTTTCGCTATATCATCCCAAAGGATACCGTCAGCGGATGTATCACTCCGGGAAATATCATTTTTTCCTGGACTGCTACAACTCTTCAGTTGAATCAGTGAGAAGCGCTCTGGACGCAACAAAGGATATGGTCCTCCGAGAAGGAGGCAAACGCATCGCAGTCATGGCGGATATTGCCCAAGCAGGAGAGTTTGCTGAGGAATACCACAAAGAAGTGGGAAGATACGCCGCGTCGTCAAATCTTGACATTCTGATTTGCTACGGCGAAAACAAGGATATCGTAGCTATGGAAGCTGCAAAAAATCCTCATCTTAGGATCTTTAAAGCAGAAACTATCGGTGAGATTGAAGAACTTCTAAAAGACAACGTTGAAGAAAACGATGTGATCCTTCTTAAAGGAAGCCATTCAATGGAACTCTATCTGATACCAAACGATTTGGTCGGAGCACGTTTCAAAAAAGATGGAACAGAGGAAATATGATCACTAGGACTCCTGTCTGATGTTTTTTGCATATCTGGATGCCAAATACTCAAAAAACGGGGCTGTCTCAAAATGAGATGGCCCCCTTTTTATGTGTTGGTCACCGGGTGCCGCTGCCGTAGACAAGGTGCCTCGCTGCAAAATAGGATAAAAACTCTGTTATAGCCAGTTTTATCCTACTCACGGCCTAAAATGGCTGCATGGTACGATTAGGCCGTGTGGGTTTTTTTGGTGACGGCCTAAAGTGCTGAAATCGAGGTGTAAGGCCGTGGGATCTGAAGGCAGCTTTAAAAGGGAAATTGTCAACATAAGAGAAAAAACTCTCTTTAGGATTGTTTCGCACAGTGAAAATCCATTAAAGGGAGTTTTTTGAATGGGAAAAGCAAAACGCGGCCTGAAATTGCAGTGAGATCCTTAGTCTGCAAAAAACAAATGACGGCCTAGGATTATGGAAACAAGGATTTAGGCCGTGCGAGTTTTTTGCATGACGGCCTAAACCTCAGAAACCACAGCATTAGGCCGTATCACCATATCAAAAGGGGCCATCCCATGTTGGGATAGCCCCTTTCAATTTGCCTTTATAATGGTTTTATTAAAGCTTCTTCAGTAGCCCAGTCGCTTCGTTGAACTCATTGATGAGATCATCAACTTTAGCAGCGGCTTTGGCAGCCTCTCCCCAGGTACCTTCCTGATCATACCAGAGGGCGTCCAACTCCTCGACAGTCTTGCCCTGCTGTTCCACCCAGGTGAAGTACTTGAGATTGTGGATGCGCTTCCTGTCGGTGTATCTGAGTTCCAGCAAATGATCGGTCTTCTCTCCCAAGATGTGGGTGTGGAAGTCGATGGCAGCTTTTTCGTGGCTGTATTCTCCGTCGCGAGCTCTCAGTTCCTCGATCCTTGAACCGTACATGGCTGCAGAATCCGTGAGCACTGTTGCGACAACGTCGTTTTCGTCAAGCTCATAGTACTTGGCCATCTTGATGCAGCAAAGAGTATTGGCTATGCCTGAGATACCGAAGTATCCCAGAAGATCCACGAGCTCAGGATCAACGCCGCATTCCTTAAGATAAGCGCGTCCTATAGGCTCGTTGAATAAACGCAGGGTCTCTACGGGGTCTTCGTCATCTATGGCGATTACCATATCGGTGTTCTTTACATTATGGATCCAAGGCACGTGTCTGTCGCCGATTCCTTCGATTCTGTGATCGCCGTAACCGTTATTGAGGATGGTAGGGCACTGGAGAGATTCGCCCACACCCAGCTTAGCGGTGGGATAGAGTTCCTTCAGACGATCGCCGGAACCCATGGTACCTGCTGAACCGGAGCAGAAAGCCATGCCTGCGAAGCGGCCCTTCTCGCCCTTGATCTCTTCAAAGGCATCCGCAATGGCATTTCCGGTCACGTTATAGTGCCACATGTAATTTCCCATCTCCTGGAACTGATTGAAGACCCACACGTCATCCTGAGCTTTGAGTTCAGCTACCTTGTCATAGATGGCTTTTACGTTGGATTCGGATCCGGGAGTGGCGATGACTTCGGAAGCCACGCCTTCAAGCCACTCGAAACGCTCGCGGCTCATGCCCTGAGGAAGGATCGCTATGGAATAACAGCTGAGCAGCGCGCTGTTGAAAGCGCCTCCTCTGCAGTAATTTCCGGTGGAAGGCCATGCGCCCTTGTGATAGGCGGAATCGAACTGACCGGTGACCAGCGGGGGCACCAGACAGCCGAAGGCAGCGCCTACCTTGTGAGCTCCGATGGGGAACCATCTGCCCAGCATGCAGATGATCCTGCATTTCACGCCTGTCAGTTCAGGGGGCAAAACAATGTAGTTGGGGCCGTGATAAAGGCCGCCGAAATCTTTTTGCTCGTTCTTCCAGGTGATCCTGAAGAGGTTCAGAGGATCTATGTCCTGCATGCCCACTTTAGTGAGGCCTTCAAGGATCTTTTCAGGGATCTTTGAAGGATCGCGCTGCTGTTCGATGGTAGGTAGGATGATGTTTCTTTCGTGCGCACGGTCGATATTGTGCTTAAGTCCTTTGGAATTGATTGTAAGGTCTATCATGATGTCTTCCTCCGTTATTTAAGTCTGTCCCGGACCAGCTGCGCAAAAAACTCAGCCCCGGTTTCCAATATATCGTCATTAAAATCATATTTTGCGTTGTGGAGGGCAGGGTCATCATCGGTCCTGCCGGATCCGATGAAGCAGAAGCAACCCGGGATCTCCTTGAGGAACCTTCCGAAATCTTCGGAGGTGAGCGGCGCTACCACGTTGGTGTCCACGTTCTCGGCTCCGACCACTTTAGTTGCCGCTTCGGCAGCATAGGTCATGTAGGTAGGGTCGTTGACCGTCGGTATGAATTCATAGGTGAACTCAAAGTCGCATTCAGCGCCGTTCATGCGGCAGATGTTATTACAAAGCTCGCGCATGCGGTTCTCCACGATCCTTTGGGACTCCGGATCCAGGCTCCTGGTGTCTCCTTTGATGACGACGGTTCCCGGAATCACGTTATGGACTCCGTCTGAACTGATCTCTGTAAGGGAGATGACTGAAGAACAGGCAGGGTCTATATTTCGGGAAACTATGGTTTGAATGGCGAGAATGATCTCAGCTGCGATGACCATGGCGTCCTTAGCCCGGTGAGGCTGAGCGGCGTGGCCGCCTAAGCCCTTTATGGTGATCACAAAATTATCCTCAGATGCCATGATGCCACCGGTTTTCATGGCGATCTTTCCGGCTGGGATGTAGGGCATGTTATGAACTCCGTAGATCTCATCCATGGGGAATCTCTCAAGGAGGCCGTCGTTCAGCATGTTCGTGGCGCCGTGGCCGGTCTCTTCATCAGGCTGGAATATGAAATGCACAGTGCCGTTGAAGTCCCGGCTTTCAGAGAGCATCTTTGCCGCTCCGAGAAGCATGGACATGTGTCCGTCGTGGCCGCAGGCGTGCATGGCGCCGGGATTTTTTGAACCATAAGGGCGATCGGTCTGCTCTGTAAGGGGGATGGCATCCATTTCCGCCCTAAGGCCTATGACCCGGGGGCCATCACCTACTTTAAGAGTTCCGATAACGCCTGTACCGCCCACACCTTCTGTGACCTCGATGCCCATAGATCTAAGGATCTCAGCTACAAAAGATGCAGTCATATATTCATTTTGAGATAGTTCAGGATTTTGATGGAGATGGTGCCTCCAGGCCACCATCTGCTCATGTAAAGTACTCATGAAATGTCTCCTCATAAGGTTTGTACATATATATAATATATACCAGAATATTTATAAACTCAACAGTTTTAATATAGTCAGTTGTTCATATTGACAAGTGAATAGTTTTTTGCTAGAATGCTACTCGAACGCGATTATTGCGTAGCATTTCATGTTCCGGATCTTGTGATCCGGCTAAGAGGGAAGTAGGTGAGAAGCCTGCACGGACCCGCCACTGTGAATGCTGAGTTATGTTCATATCACGAAAACTAGTTAAAACCCAGGTATGAGTGATGGTCACTCCGATAATACGGGGGAAGGCGAACATAATGATGAAGCTAAGTCAGGAGACCTGCATGGGATAGAGGTGTGCCAACGGGAGAATTGGCGTAGACACCGCCAACTTTATATTTTTATGGTAAAAACGGGCTGCCGTAAGGGTTGACCTGTGCTTCATGGGGCATGAAGCACAGTGATCGTCTTTTGTGGCAGGCTTTTTTATATTATTCTTTATTCATTTTCGGTTCTGAAAGGAGGACATTCAATGTCAGAACAGACAACTAAGAGATTGCCCAGCAAGATCGCAGGTCTCATCCCTGTAATCGTGCTTCTCGCAATCATGATCACCAACTACGTAGTCGGTTGGGGCCAGGATCCTCACATTCCTGTACTTATCGCATGTGCTGTTGCCATGATCGTCGGTAAGGTATACGGCTACACTTACAAAGAGATGCTTGCAGGCGCTCTCGACGCTGTAAGCCAGTCTCTGGAAGCAATCATCATCATCCTCTGCGTAGGATGTCTCATCGGAGCTTTCGAAGGATCCGGCACGATCCCCGCTGTAGTATACTACGGACTTAAGCTCATCTCACCTAAGGCGTTCCTGCCTCTGGCTTGCGCCCTTTGCGCAATCGTAGGTATCGCTCTTGGTTCCGCATGGACCGTATCCGCTACCCTGGGTATCGCTTTCATGACCATCGGAACAACTATGGGATTCAGCCCTGCACTCATCGCAGGTATGGTTCTTTCCGGAGCATGCTGCGGAGACAAATTCTCACCGCTCTCCGACTCCACCAACCTGGCTGCAGGTTCCGCTCAGACTGGCCTGTTTGACCACGTAGGAGCTATGGTTACCACCACTTTCCCTTCACTCGTTATCGCCATCGTTCTCTATGGTATCCTCGGCATTAAGGGATCTGCTAACTACGATCCTACCATCGCTAACGAACTCTGCGATGCTATCGTAGCACACTATGATCACATGAGCGTTCTGCTCCTGATCCCTATCATCCTTATCATAGTAGTAGCAGTTCTCAAAGTTCCCGCACTTCCTGCTGTACTGCTTCTGTCAGCCATCGGCTGCGTATTCGCAGTAATCTTCCAGGGTGCAAACTTCTCAGACTGCATCACTCTTACTCACTATGGATATACAGCTGAAACTGGAAATGAACTTGCTGATAAGCTCATGAACAGAGGCGGCATGGACTCCATGCTCTGGACTAACAACCTGGTAATCATCGCTGTTGGTTTCGGTGGAATCCTTCAGACCATCGGAGCAGTTGAGTCCTTACTTGGCGCTCTCATCAAGAAGGTAAAGAGTCCTTTCCAGCTGGTAGCAGTTACCATGATCACCGGAGCATTCTGCATCACCACCATGTGCGACCAGTATCTGGGACTCATCATCCCTGCTTCCATGTACAAGGATAAGTTCGACGAAATGGGACTTGGCAGAAACATGCTTTCCAGAACTCTTGAGGACTGCGGTACACTTTGGTCACCTCTGGTTCCTTGGTCATCCTGCGGTGCATATCACTCAGGAGTACTCGGCGTTCCCACATTAAGCTACCTTCCTTTCGTATACATGAACATCCTGAATCCTATCTATGCACTGATCACCACCTCCTATGGCGGAAACATCATCTTTGCTGACGGTTCCAGAACAAACCTCTTCAAGAGACTCGTCAAGGGTAAAGGCCCTGCTGGCGCTCCTGAAGAAGCTCATGAAAAGGCAATGGCAGCGCTTAAGGAGCTCCGTGCTACAGGACAGTATCCTGATTTCAAATAAGGGTTTCGACATATAATATAAGACTCTGATAATGTGAGAAATGAAAGGAGCTGTGTCCCGTCAAAGGGGAAGCAGCTCCTTTCTGTTATGAGAGTGAATCATGCTTTGTCAGCCCTGGGCTGCCTGGGCTTTTCCCGGCCACTACCAGGCCAGATCCCGCAGTCTCATGCTCCTCCATGGAGAGCTCCGGATGCATATTGAGCTCGCGCCTCCAGGCTGTCATTTTATCCAATAATTCACTCATGATGATTCTCCTTGGATACACATTCATAGATATAAGTAATTATATTTTTTTGTAGACAAAAGTGCAATGCCATCGCTTATCGGGAAGAGTATTTTTGGATTTTTTGGATCAGGATCGTTAATTACAAAAAATTTTATTACACAGGGATCCAGTTATGTAGTATAATAATAATGTTAGTTGGTTTTTTATTGAAAAAGAGGAGAGAGTTTATGAAAAAGTTTTTAATAGTACTTCTGTCCCTGGTGATGACAGTCACGCTTTTACCGTCTGCAGCCTTTGCGCAGGTAGGTGGCAGCAAGGTTGAGGTACCTGAGGGCAGTGGGATGAAGCAACTGGCAGCTCAACTGCAGGATCCTACCAACGATCCTTTCGACTACACAGAGACTAAAGCTCCGAGCAAGGCAGCATACCCTGAGAAGTACGATCTTCGCGACAAGGGCTATGTCACATCTGTCAAATTCCAGAATCCCTTCGGCACCTGCTGGGGCTTCGCAGCCATCGCGGCAGCGGAGAGCAGCATCCTGGGATCCGGCCTTGCAGAAGAGGATGGGTTGGATGCCACGACACTTGATCTTTCTGAGAAGCATCTGACATATTTCGTGAGCCAGCCGATCGCGGATAAATCAAACCCTCAGTACGGTGAAGGCACCCACGCAGCAGAAGGCGTGACCCTTGCGGATCAGCTTAACGGCGGCGGAGTGTCATTTATGGCGACAAGCTTTTTTGCTTCCGGAATGGGACCGAACCTTGAAAGCAGGGATCCTATCCTTGAATACAGAGGTAAGAACGGCTGGACTGAGAAGAGGACCGTGAATGGAAAGGTCATCAATTTCTGCTATGACGATGAGGATGACTGGTCCATCCCCGAAGAGTGGAGATTCAAGCAGTCATATGTACTTGAAGAGTCTTACATGCTTCCTTCTCCCTCTCATCTTGAGATGGTAGAGAATGAAGATTCCTGGGAACCGGCATATGAGTATACGTATAACGAGGAAGGAACAGAGGCGATCAAAGAAATGCTCATGGAAAACAGAGCTGTTCAGATCGCATTCTGTGCAGACACTTCCATCCCATCACAGGAGATAGGTGATGGCCTCTACATCAGCAAGAACTGGGCTCACTACACCTATGATCCGACTGCTACCGCCAATCACGCGGTCACCATAGTCGGCTGGGATGACAACTATCCGAAGGAAAACTTCATAGAAGACCACCAGCCGCCTGAGAACGGCGCCTGGCTCGTGAAGAACAGCTGGGGTTCGGAAGAGGAAGCTTTCCCGAACAAAGGACCCGGCTGGGGACTTGAGAATGAAGAGGGCCTTCATACCGGATACTTCTGGCTGTCCTACTATGATCAGTCACTGAACATGCCTGAAGCTCTGAAGTTTGAAAAGAGCAATGTAGATAACACTTATAATATCGATGAGCACGATTTCATGCCTGTAAGCCAGATCATCGGAGGCGCTCTCCCTGATATGGATGCGCTGATGGCCAATGTATTCAAGGCAGATGAATGCGAGATGCTTGAGCAGGTATCCTGTGAGACCACCTATCCAGGCACCAGTGTGAAGAGTGAGATCTATCTCCTGGCCAAGGATTTCAAGGGCCCCACAGACGGAAAGCTCGTGGCAACCGTCGAAGCCAGCTATGAATTAGGCGGCTTCCATAAGATGACGCTCGATACACCTGTTGTGATCCAGAAGGGTCAGTATTATTCCATAGTACAGACTCAGATCACTCCGGAAGGCGAGTATGCCATCAACATGCCATACTCATACGGTAAAGAGATGGCAGAATTCTTTGGCGCAAATGTATGGCAGGAAGGAGTTGTGAACGAGAAAGAGAGCTACATCTTTATTGATGGCAAGTGGTACGACTATTCCACCGAAGAATTGAAGATGATGCTCTTCGGAGACATGCATGTCATCATGACCTTCGATAACTTCCCCATCAAGGGCTACTGCACTCCTACGAACCGCAATATCAATATCAGAGTGAACGGCAATACTTTGTTGGGACACAACGAAAACGATAATACTTCAAGGCTCAAGATTACATATAAGGGAGATGCTGCAGAAGAATTTGACGCACCCGCTATCACCTGGGAGCTGGCTGAAGGCGGAGATGAGTTCTTTGAGCTGGAACCGGATCCGAATGATCCGACGGTTTGCAACATAACAGCCAAGGACATCGGCGTATCCTACGTCTATGTCACAGCAGAGGGCGTTGGAACCACCGTTGTGCGTCTCTCGGTCCAGAGAATGGGAATAGGATGCCTTGAGATCTTAAGATCCTCTTTTGTATATAACGGAAAGGCCAAAAAACCTAAGGTAAGAGTCTATGATGAACGCTATTGGCTGGATACCGATGAAGAGGAAGGCAAGAATTATCTGATCCCTGCAAGCGAATACACTGTTAAATACCGCAATAACAAAAAATGCGGCGAAGGCACTGTTTTGATCAAGATAAACGAAGACAGCACGCGCTATGAGGGCGAAACGGATGGATGGTTCACCATATATCCTGCAAAATCAGTGATCACCAACCTGAAAGCAGGCAAGGGCAAGCTGACCGTTACGGTCAAGAGCCAGAAGGCATCCGGTGCAACGAGATATCAGGTTTACTATCGCATCAAAGGTAAGACCACCTGGAGCAAAAAGACCTTCAAGGTAGCTAACGGCAATAAGTTGGTTCTCAAAAACCTTAAGAAGGGCAAAAAATATCAGGTCAAAGTCCGCGCATTCGTAACCGATGACTGGGATTCCGGCAAGTTCAGCAAGATCTCTACCAGCGGTAAGATCCTGTAATTGGGACTTTTAAAGATCAATATGAAGAGATAATAAAGGGGCTGTCTCATTGTGAGACAGCCCTTTTTGATGTATCGGTTAAAGAGTGTTGCAGCAGAATAGGATAAAAACTTTGATATTGCCAGTTTTATCCTACATGGCTGAAAGGCTATAGGATAAAAATGGCATTTTGGCGGTATTTATCCTACATGTCGTTTGGGCATATGCTGTAGGGAGGCGATATTGCATGGCAAGGCGTTTAAAATTGGGCAGAAATCAATAGGTTAGCACATGCTAATCGACGTTTTTTTAAAGAATTGAAGCTGAAATAGTCTTTTGAAGGAAGATCTCAAGGGTTTTCCAAAAAAGACAATAGGATAAAAGTGGCCAAAGCAGGATTTTTATCCTAGTGAGATTTTTTGCAGTAGGATAAAAAAGCTTAAATGAAGAGTTTTATCCTAGGCACGGCCTAAAATGTTGGAATGGTGCAATTAGGCCGTGTGGATTTTTTTGGTGACGGCCTAAAGTGCTGAAATCAAGGTGTAAGGCCGTGGGATCTGAAGGCAGCTTTAAAAGGGAAATTGTCAACATAAGATAAAAAACTCTCTTTAGGATTGTTTCGCACAGTGGAAATCCATTAAAGGGAGTTTTTTGAATGGAAAAAGCAAAATGCGGCCTGAAATTACAGTGAGATCCTTAGTCTGCAAAAAACTTACGCCGGCCTAAAATGGCCGATAAGTAAATTTAGGCCGTGCGAGTTTTTTGCATGACGGCCTAAACCTCAAGAATCACAGGATTAGGCCGTATCAACATACGTATCACCATATTAAAGGGGCTGTCTCATTGTGAGACAGCTCCTTCTTCATTAGTGGTATGATTTAGAGAGTGAATCATTTATTGTTTGAGTAGCTGCTAGGCCAGATCTTTGCACGCTTTAGGCATTGCCATGACGTTTTCGAAAGGTGCGTCGCAAACCATGTCGCAGCCGGGAGCCATGATGTAGCCTCTGCCTGCGGCGGTTTTGATCCTTTCGACGGCTTCAGCATAAACATCCTCCGGTGTATCGAAGAGGAGTGCGCCGGCAGGATTGATGTTACCATAGATGACCATCTTGCCGTCAGCATCCTGAAGAGCCTGCTCCAAATCTACTGCATAGTCGCAGGAGAAAGCATTGAAGCCAGCTTCCATGAGAGGACCTACACGCTTGCCGGATCCTCCGCAGACGTGGCAGATGTAATACTTGAAGTTAGTTCTTTCCTTAACTTCTACGAGTTTGGGGAGAACCAGGCTCTTGAACATTTTAGGGCTGATCATGGTACCAGCTGAGCAAGGCTCTGCGATGAAGGCGATGTCTGCGCCCTTCTCTATGAGAAGGTTCATTACGGTTACGCAGACCTCTGTGCCGAAGTCGAGAAGCTCTGCAGCGGCTTCTTTGTTTCTGATGAGATCCATCATGTATTCAGCTGTTCCGCGCATTACGCAGGCGTTGGTGAAGGGGCCTGCGATATCTACGATGAGATATTTGTCGTCGCCGGCGAGTTTTTTGATGTTCTCGCACTGGTTCAGCATGCACTGGAAGTAGTCGTTGGCGAGAAGGGTCTCTTTGATCTTGGACTTATCGAGGGCCTTCAGGTCTTCAACGATGTCGGTCATGTATTCCTTGGTGTTTACGGGATTTCCCGGATGATCGATATCGATGGAGCAGCCGAAGGCGTTAAGAGGAGCGGTGAAAGCTCCGTTTACTCCGCTGATGAGGTCGGTATCGAATTCTTCCATATGTTTAACGATTATTGAAGCACCTCCGTCGGGCAGGTGATAGAGTTCGCGATAGGATAAGTTTTCGTGCTTGGAAACCCAGGCGCCTCCATCTACGAGTGCAAAAGGTGTTCTGTCTACGGGCTGGTGATTCATCACAGCATCGATTCTTTCTTTATGGTTCATGGTGTTCCTCCTATATGTGCAAATTTGCAAAATCACTTTTCATGGCTAAATTATATACTAACCCAGTAGGTAAATCTATAAATAAGGTTGCTGAACTGATTGATTATTTTGCTTTTTGCTGAGTAGGGAGTGTCAAAATATCGTTTTTTGTCAAATTTGACACGACCATTAAAAAACCGCCCTTGAGAGGGCGGTCATATATATAATATGTTACTTCAATAGATCAACCAGCTTCTTACCATAGAAGAAGTCGTGAACCATGGTGTCGTACTCCGACCAGAGGGGCAGGGTCTGACAGCCTTCCTGTCTCGGACATTCATTCACCTCGCAGGCCAGACAGGCTACGGGTGAGAGTGAACCCTCCATGGTTTCTATTATCTCTCCGACAGCGTAATCGTCGGGGTCGCGGGTGAGCTTGTATCCGCCACGCTTGCCGCTAACGCCGGTTATGAGCTTGGCGGAGACCAGGTCGCGGACTATGATCTCCAGATATTTCTTGGAGATCTGCTGACGTTCAGCTATATCTTTCAAAGGCACGTAGCCCTGATCTTTGTGTTCTGCCAGATCTATCATGACGCGAAGTGCGTATCTTCCTTTAGTAGATATCATGTAAATTTCCTCCTTACAAGTCTTTTACCTATTATACCTTAGGGTAATAGGATAAATCAAGCAAAATATTATCTTATTACCTATTGACATGGTAGGCAAATAGGTATAAAATCATCTTAATCAATTTCCAGGAGGGAAAAACATGAACATTTATGCTGATAATGCAGCTACGACCAAGATGAGTCGAACTGCCATGAATACAATGATAAAATGCATGGAGGAGACCTACGGCAATCCTTCCAGCCTTTACAGGACAGGCCAGCGAGCCAAGGAAGTTCTGGAGGAAGCTCGCGAGAAGGTGGCAAAGGTGATCAACGCTTCACCCAGAGAGATATTATTTACCTCCGGCGGAAGTGAAGCGGACAACCAGGCCATACTTTCCGCAGCAGCTCTTGGCTTAAAAAAGGGTAAGAAGCACATCATCTCTTCGGCCTTCGAGCATCATGCGGTGCTCCACACTCTGGCAAAGCTGGAGAAGGAAGGCTTCGAGATCACCCTTCTTGACGTTCACGAAGACGGCTTGGTAAGGCCTGAGGAACTGGAGAAAGCCTTAAGGGAAGATACCTGCCTGGTCACCATCATGTTTGCTAATAATGAGATAGGCACCATTCAACCCATCAGAGAGCTCGGAAGGATCTGCAAAGAGCACGGCGTTATATTCCACACAGATGCGGTGCAGGCTGTGGGGCATATACCCATCGATGTCGAGGCAGACAATATAGACATGCTGAGCGCTTCCGCTCATAAGTTCCACGGTCCTAAGGGCACGGGATTTCTCTACACGAGGAAGGGCATAGCTCTCACCAATCTCATCGAGGGCGGAGCCCAGGAAAGGGGGAAACGCGCGGGAACTGAGAACGTTCCCGGCATCATGGCCATGGCAGCCGCGCTTAAAGAAGCGGCGGACAAGATGGAACAGACTTCTCCTTATATCAAAGGTATGAGAGACAGACTCATCGCAGGACTTAAAGAGATACCGCACTCAGCCATCAACGGCGATGAAGAGCACAGGCTCCCGTCAAATGTCAACTTCTGCTTCGAGGGAATCGAGGGCGAAAGTCTTTTGCTCCTTCTTGATGAGAAGGGCATAAGCGCATCATCGGGATCCGCTTGTACATCAGGATCCCTGGATCCAAGCCACGTGCTTCTGGCCATCGGCCGTGTACATGACGTGGCTCACGGATCCTTAAGGCTCAGCCTTGGCGAAGACGTGACAGAAGAGCAGGTGGACTACATTATAAAGTCCGTCGGCGAAGTGGTTGAATATCTCAGAAGCTTCTCGCCGGTATGGAGAGACCTTCAGTCCGGCAAAACACAGCATATATTATAGGAGGCAAAAAATGGCTTTGTATAGCGATAAAGTAATGGATCATTTCCTTCATCCGAGAAACGTGGGTGTCATCGAGGATGCTAACGCAGTAGGAGAAGTCGGAAACGCCAAGTGCGGAGACATAATGAAGATGTATCTTAAGATCGAGGACGAGATCGTTAAGGACGTAAAGTTCGAAACCTTCGGCTGTGGCTCTGCCATAGCATCAAGCTCCATGGCTACGGAGCTCATCAAGGGCAAGCCCGTAGAAGAAGTCATGAAACTTACCAATAAGGCAGTGGCCGAAGCCCTGGATGGACTTCCCGATTACAAGATGCACTGTTCGGTGCTGGCTGAAGAAGCGATTCAGTCAGCTTTGGAAGACTATTATAAAAACAATCCTGCAGCTAAAGAATAACTGTTGGAAATGGCATGACGTGAGTGTCATGCCATTTTACGAATAAAGGGTCAGAATCATGAATATCAATCAGCTTAAATACGTGCTTGAAGTGGCAGGATCATCTTCAATGAGAGAAGCCTCCACCAAGCTGTATGTTTCGCAGCCGGCACTCTCGGCAAGCATACATGACCTGGAGGACGAGCTTGGGATCCTGCTCTTTGACAGGACAAACAAGGGCATATCCCTTACCGACGCGGGAAGAGAGTTCCTGACATATGCCAAGAAGGCGGTGAGTCAGTATGAGATCCTGGAAGAGCGTTATCTTTTGGCCGACAGAGAAAAGGAGAGGTTCTCGGTATCCACGCAGCACTATAATTTTGCGATCACTGCATTCACCGATATGATAAAGAAGATGCAACCTGAAAAGTACGTCTTTTCGATACACGAGACCAAGACAAAAGACGTTCTGGAAGATGTCAGGAGCCTTAAGAGCGAGGTAGGCATCATATCATTTTCGGGTTCCAATGAGGCCGTCATCAAAAAACTCTTCCGCGACTATCAGCTGGAATTCACTCCCCTGATGCAGAGAGAGACATACGTATATGTATGGAAGGATCACAAATTCGCGGGGAGAAAAGAGATCTCCATCGAAGAGATGCGGGGTTATCCCTGCGTTTCCTTCGATCAGAGCGACGACAGCAACTTTTACCTGACTGAAGAGGCCATGGCTGACTATTCCTTCGACAAAATGGTCAAATCCAGCGACAGGGCGACCAGCATGGAACTCATGGCAAAACTGGGCGGATATTCCGTAGGATCGGGCATGCTCACCCAGGAGGATGCGATCCTGCAGGGGCTGGTTGCCATCAAGATGAAGGAGGAAGACCCGCTGATCATAGGATATATTATAAGAAAAGGCAGCTCCCTTTCGCAGTATGGGGAGGCATATGTGGAAGAACTGCTTAAATACAAGGAGCTATAGCAAAAGAATTATTTGCAGAAGAAGGCGATCCGGTGATAAGCATTGGTTATCGCTGATGATAAAAATGTACGAATTTACATACATGTTTTCCTGTACTATAATAAGAACAACCAAAAACGAAGGAGGCAACTTAAATGGGAAATTACAAATTTGAGACACTTCAGTTACACGTAGGACAAGAACAGGCAGACCCGGCAAGTGATGCTCGCGCCGTGCCCATTTATCAGACCACATCCTATGTGTTCCACAACAGCAAACACGCAGCAGACCGTTTTGGCCTGGCCGATGCAGGAAACATCTACGGTCGCCTGACCAATTCCACCCAGGACGTGCTGGAGAAGCGACTGGCAGCCCTGGAAGGCGGCGTTGCAGCTTTGGCGCTCTCATCTGGCGCCGCAGCCATCACCTACGTTATTCAGGCTCTGGCAGCCAACGGCGGACATATCGTAGCGCAAAAAACCATCTACGGAGGAAGCTACAACCTTCTCGCTCATACTTTACCTCAGTACGGCATCCGCACCACCTTTGTGGACGCTCACAACCTTGAGGAAGTGGAAGGCGCCATCGAAGAGGATACCAGAGGAATATACATCGAGACTCTGGGAAATCCCAACAGCGACATTCCTGATATCGACGCCATCGCTGAGATCGCTCACAAGCATGGCCTTCCTGTAATCGTAGATAATACCTTCGGAACACCTTACCTCATCAGACCCATCGAACACGGTGCTGACGTGGTGGTACATTCCGCAACAAAGTTCATCGGCGGCCACGGAACCACCCTGGGCGGCATCATCGTTGACGGAGGCACCTTCGATTGGAAAGCTTCCGGTAAGTATCCCGCCATCGCCGATCCCAACCCTTCATATCACGGAGTATCCTTCGTGGATGCGGTAGGGCCGGCAGCCTTCGTTACATATATCAGGGCTATTTTACTGAGAGATACCGGCGCCTGCATCTCGCCCTTCAACGCCTTCCTGCTCCTTCAGGGAGTGGAGACGCTGTCGCTTAGGCTTGAAAGACACGCAGAAAACACCAAAAAAGTCGTAGAGTATCTGGCAAATCATCCTCTGGTGGAGAAGGTCAACCATCCTTCCCTTCCGGATCATCCCGACCATGAGCTCTATGAAAGATACTTCCCCAACGGCGGAGCATCCATCTTCACCTTTGAGATCAAGGGCGGACAGGAAGAAGCCTGGAAGTTCATCGACAATCTGGAGATCTTCTCGCTCCTAGCCAATGTGGCTGACGTAAAGAGTTTGGTCATCCATCCCGCATCCACCACACATTCCCAGCTGAACGACGAAGAACTGGAGGATCAGGGCATCAGAAAGAACACCATCAGACTTTCCATCGGAACAGAACACATTGACGATATCATCGCAGACCTTGACAAGGGCTTCAGCGCGATTTAAAATTTGACATAAGAAACGAGGTAAGAGAAATGGGAAAGATTTATAAAGGCGCAATAGAATTAATAGGAAATACTCCCCTTGTAGAGGTAGTAAACATTGAAAAAGAACTGGGTCTCGAAGCGAGAGTCCTGGTAAAACTTGAATATTTCAACCCGGCAGGCTCCGTAAAGGACAGAATCGCCAAGGCCATGATCGAAGACGCAGAGGCTAAGGGACTTCTTAAGGAAGGGTCAGTAATCATCGAGCCCACCTCAGGAAATACCGGAATCGGCCTGGCATCAATCGCAGCCGCTAAGGGTTACAGGATGATACTCACCATGCCTGAGACCATGAGCGTAGAACGCCGCAACATCCTCAAGGCCTACGGAGCAGAGATCGTGCTCACGGAAGGTGCTAAGGGAATGAAGGGCGCCATTGAGAAAGCTGAAGCTTTGGCAGCCGAGATCAAAGGAAGCTTCATACCGGGACAGTTCACAAACCCGGCAAACCCGGCCATGCACAGAGCAACTACAGGCCCTGAGATCTGGGAAGACACGGACGGACTTGTGGATATCTTCATAGCAGGCGTAGGTACCGGCGGCACATTGACAGGAGTCGGCGAATACCTTCTGGCTCAGAATCCGAACATCAAGATCGTAGCTCTGGAACCGGCAGATTCACCGGTACTTTCAGAAGGAAGAGCGGGCGCTCATAAGATCCAGGGAATCGGCGCAGGTTTCGTGCCTGACGTGCTGAACACCGGAGTCTATGACGAGGTATATAAGGCAACCGGAGAGGAAGCCTTCTTAGCAGCTAAGCTTTTGGCCAAGAAAGAAGGCATTTCCGTAGGAATTTCCTCCGGAGCATCTCTGTCAGCAGCCATCGAGCTGGCCAAACGCCCCGAGAACAAGGGCAAGACCATCGTTGCTCTCCTTCCCGACAGCGGAGACAGATACTATTCAACACCGCTGTTCACGGAATAAACAGGTGACGTTACATGTTCAGGACGGCCAGCCGAAAAATGTAACAAAAAAACAGTGAAAAGTTACATATTTTAGAAAAAAACAATGACAGGTAACAAATGAAGAAAAATTGTTACCTGTCATTTTGTTTTTTGCATTTCGCATAACATTTCTGACTATAATTGCTGCATTTAAACTGCGAAACTGCTTAAGAAGTAACATTTGCAGCGCGAATACAGGGCCGCAAAAACATCTTAAAAACATTCGTAAAATATTGCGTAAAATTGCACGATATGCTATTATAAAGAAAAAACAGAAAGGGAGTGATTCAATGGCAGTGATCAAACCGGTCTCAGATCTGAGGAACTATAACATTGTTTTGGAAAACGTATCTGTAGGATCACCGGTATATCTTACGGTGAACGGCAGAGGCAGGTATACGATCAGAGACATAGCTGAAGATGAGGAATTTGAGAAAGCAAAGGCAATGCTTCGCCTGATGTGCGAGCTGAACGAGGGAAGAAGATCAGGGGAAGAAGAAGGATACATGTTATCGGAGGAAGTGAGGGCATATTTCCGCGGTAAACGCTTATGAGGAACAATGTGGTCTATTCAAAAGTCGCTTTAAGGGATCTGGACCGGGTATGGTCTGAAGTGTACGAAGCCTCTTTAAGCAGCGACGTAACCGATAAATACATAAATGATCTTTTGGATAAGGTGGAGGACAAAGCAGCATTTCCAAGATCCGGGTCGCCGCTGTATTATGAAGACGGATTTACAGGCTATTACTATATTGTTTTCAAAGCATACCTGATTTTCTACCGTGTAAATGGAAACACAATGTTTGTAGACAGAGTGCTTTTCGGCAGGAGCGACTATATGCGGAATCTTCATCTTAATATTGAAATGGAATTATAAAACGCCGATCGCATTGAACCGCATCCCGTCAAGTAGACAATTAAAAAAAGTAAAATTTTTAGCTCCAGCTTCTTCGTAAAGCTGGAGTTTTTTATGCAGCCATCAGATATTGTTCGTGCTTCTCAAATGGTGTAAGCCTTCCCAGCTTTCTCT
>JAFPXY010000037.1 GCA_017394515.1 Bacillota bacterium
ATACTGAGGAAGCAGATCTTTTACTACGTCACAGTTTATCTTCATTTTCTAATACCTCTCTGATCATATTTCTTGCCCTGTGGAAAGTCACCCTTGCCCAGGCATCGCTCTTCATGAATAACTCCCCGATCTCCTTAAAGGAAAGCTCTCCATAAACCCTCAGCATGAACACTTCCTTGTACGGTTCGTTGAGATCGTGAAGTATGCGGTTTATCCTCTTAGAATATTCTTTGCGGATGAATCCATCTTCAATGCTTTCCTGTCTTGGCCTCACGTCTGGCTGAGCTTCGTCAATCTGCTTTCGCCTGGAAGACTTGTCGGCATAGTTGTAATACAGCCGTTTGGCTATCTGTATGAGCCACGTCTCCACGCTCGAGTCGCCCCGGAATTCGTCCAGCTTCTTCATAGCCCTGAAGAAGGTCTCCTGGGTTATGTCCTCAGCCACCGTTGCATCCTTTGACAAGGACAGAATATAGCAGTATACAATTGTAAAATACTCTCGGTATATTCTTTCCAGATCCAATTTCTTGACCTCTTTTTGATCTTTTATATATATTAGACAGATGAAAACTGAAAACGTTACAAAATTATCGATTATTTCTTGAATCTTTTTTGCTCTCTATATATTACCATATAATTACCATTAAGGAGCAAAAAAGAATAACGAGCACCTTATCCACCAGGTGCTCGTTCGTTTTTATAAATATTTTTTTAAAATCATATAAACTCGAAGCGCTGTCCAAGTCCGCTTCTCTTTGCATACTCGTAAACTGCAACTGCCGTCACATTATCCTGCACGCCCATGCCCGTGGTATCGAAAACGGTTATCTCATCATCACTCTCGCGGCTGGGCTTGTTTCCCAGGAGCACCTCACCGATCTCAGCAAAGATATCCTTTTCTGAAATGATGCCTGTCATCACAGCATTTCTGGTCTCTCCTCTTTCAAGGCACTGAGGGATGCTGTCGCAGATAACTTTGTCAGCTTTTCCGAAAATCTCGGGATCCCACTCGTTTTTGCCGGGCATGTCTGCTCCCACAGCCACTATATGCATACCGGGCTTCACCAGAGAAACGTCAGCCATAAAATCTGCTGTAGGTGTGGTAGACACAGCTATGTCTGCCCCATCCATGGCCTCCGCCGGTGTCTCGCAGATCACCACTTCGATTCCCAGCTCTTTCTCAATATCTTCTTTATACTTAGGAAGTTCCTGAGGATATCTGCTGAAGACTCTCACCTGCTGAATGTCTCTCACGCATTTGATGCCTTTGATCTGGAGCCTGGCCTGTCCGCCACCTCCGAACATTGCGACTACTTTGGAATCTTTTCTTGAAAACAGTTCGCACGAAACAGCCCCTGCAGCTCCTGTTCTGGTTCCTGTGATAAGTCCGCCATCCATTATTGCCAGCAGGTTTCCGTCCTTTGAATCATAAAGGAGAACAGATCCCATCATTTTGGGAAGATCGTTGATAACTCCGTTATCCTCAAATAAGGCTGCGACCTTTACCGTCATCGCGTCATTCTCCTGATTGTAGCAACACTTGACATCGCAGTCCGCATGGTTCTTAGGCATGACCATGGATACCACCGGAGGTTGATCCAGAGATCCGTTCTGATATGCCATGTAACCTTGTTTCACTCCTTCAATGACGTCTCTCATGTCGATGGCAGCAGCCACGTCTTTGCGGCTCAGCAGCAAAGTTTCCATTTTTCCCTCCTATTTTGCAAAGCCTTCCTCATAGAGGAATTCTTCAAACTTAGCCAGGGCTTCAGGGAAATTGGCTCTTCCGTAACCCATTCTGAAGTATTGTTCATCCACTTCATAGATGGTTGCAGGCAGGAGCAGCACTCCCTTTTTATCTACGGCAAGCTGGCAGAAATCTGCAACAGGCATGTCTATTTTGAGTTTATGGAAGGCAACCGGACCTGCCATAGGCGGCTTGTTCTCAAAGAGGTCCCCGTGTCTCGCAAAAAACTCATTTCCGATCTCCACATGTTTCTGAATGAGCTTTCTTGTCTTCTCAAGAATCTCATCGCTGTGCTTCAGCGCTATTTTTGTCAGATATTCAGAAGGCACTGAATCACAAATGCTCAGATAATTCTTGTATCTTGCCATCTTCTTAAGTATATCATGATCTTTGGATACAATCCAGCCCACTCTTAGTCCAGCCAGCCCATATGCTTTGGACATTACGCCCAGAGATACAGCCTTCTCATAGTGATCGGCTACCCAATCACGCTTTTCTCCATCCAGCTCAACGCCCTTGTAAACTTCATCTGAGAACAGATAAAGATCATGCTTCCTGCAGATATCGATGAGTTTTTGGATCTCAGCATTGGTCATTGTATATCCTGTAGGATTGTCTGGAGTATTTACAGCAATCAGCTTGGTGTTAGGCTGAATGAGAGCCTCAAGTTCGTCGAAGTCCACATACCAGCCTGAACCGTTATCCTTCACCATCCATTTGCTGTAACTGGCTCCGGGAACAGAGTTTGCCACCTCATATGCAGCCTGATAGTTAGGGAACTGAGCGATCATGTGATCACCCTCATCAAGCATTACGTTCATATATGCGAAGATACCTTCCTGAGCTCCATGGATCACGAATACATCTTCCTTGGACATGGTTTTATAGAGACCTGCGATGATCTCCCTCAGTTCAGGGTCTCCCCAGGTCTCAGAATAACCGAGTCTCAGGTTCAGATACTCCTCTTCAGAACCAGGCTCCAGGGCAAGGATCTCCTTTGTTGACATGGTCTCACAGTCGGACTGTGTCAAAAGGTAAGGAGCAGTAAACTCGTATTTCTCAAAGAAAGTTTCCAATCCAAAATCTCTTATTTTCATATTTTTCCTCCACTAAGTAACAAAAAACTACTTGCTTTTCTTTTGATACCATTATACTATAACCATAGCAAAAAACACAAGAACGCAGTTTTTTATTACCAGGTAAGGAGAATGTTACCATGATCGAAACACATTATGATTGCCCTTGTCTTGACACCTGCCCCCTCAATCGCTCCATGGAACTCATCGGCGGCAAGTGGAAAATGCAGATCATCTGCTCACTCAATAACAACGGTCCCACAAGAT
The DNA here is from genome assembly GCA_017394515.1 of Bacillota bacterium. Lineage (GTDB taxonomy): Bacteria > Bacillota > Clostridia > Peptostreptococcales > Anaerovoracaceae > RUG754. Next base: position 3,091 of record JAFPXY010000037.1, read on the forward strand.
ACAACCAGCTCCGCCGCAAAATGGACGGAGTTTCCAACACAGTTCTGGCTAAGGCCCTCAAGGAACTGGAAGAAGCCGGGCTTGTGATAAGGCGTGAATACATGGAAGTACCCATTAGGGTCGAATATGAAACCACACCCAAGTGCGATGAACTGATGCCAATTCTGGAGCAGCTCAGCGACTGGTGTGAGAAGAATTGGTTCTAAATAGAAAGTAGCTGTCGCATTTTACGGCAGCTACTTTTAACTTTCATATGATTACCAGTCAGTTTGCAAAAAATATTCTTCAGAATTCAAGATCCCTTGCTGCAGGAAAGCCATAGGCTCCCTCAGCGCTGAGAACTGCCCTCTTTATGGCTTGGACGACCACATCCGCCGCGGTCATTCCCACCAGGTCCTGATCAGCCTTGACATTTCCTACGGATGCAGCGAAGATGCTGTCTCCATCGACAGAAGTGTGCACCGGATCTATGGCTCTGGCGAAGCCATCGTGTGCCATGCCGGCGATCTTGGTCAGCTGAGTTTTATCGAACTCTGCGTTGGTTATGACAACTGCCAAGGTGGTGTTTCCCACGAATTTGTTCTCCACCCTCTCGATAGAAGCACGCATGAGTTCTTTAGTGCTTCTGAAACCGGTCTTGTCTTCGTTAAGAAGTCCGGCGATCTTCTTACCGGTATCGCAGTCAAAGATGTCTCCCATGGCGTTCACCACTACAACGGCGCCTACCTGAAGCTCATCGATCTGTACCGCATAGCTTCCGATTCCCGACTTCATGCAAGATGTCATCTTCAATAGTTTACCCACTGTGGCTCCACAGCCCGCACCGTAGTTGCCATCACGATAGTTGGGCTCCTCCAAAGCTTTAACCGCAGCTTCATAGGCCATTTCCGGATCCGGCCTTACAAAGGTATCTCCTATGGCCAGGTCAAAGATATCTGCCTGGGCTACCAGCGGAACTTTAGTCACTCTCACGTCGTGTCCGATATTCCTTTCCTCCAGGCACTGCATGACTCCGTTGGCCGCTCCCAGTCCGAAGGCGCTTCCTCCGGACAACACGATGGCATGGATCTTCTGTATGGCCATCAAAGGATTCAAGAGCTGGCTCTCTCTGGAAGCCGGCCCGCCGCCTCTGACATCAAGGCCTGCAGCCATGCCTTCTTCTGAGATGAATACCGTGCATCCAGTGGCTGCCTCTCTGTTCTCCGCCTGACCGATCTTTATATTGCTGATTTCTTTAATTGATATTTCTTTCATGTTTTCACCTCTTTGATTATGGATTATATCACAAAACATGAACTTGCTAAACCAGTTTTTTGCTGATACAATAGGATTCGGTGTAAATCGCACCGCAAAAAACTAACATTGGAGACTTACATTAAATGCAATTTTTACTGCTCGCTGTGATATCCAGTGCGGCCATCGCGCTGGTGCTTAAATTTTTCCGCTCTCAGGAGGGAAATCGCTACGGTATAATCATAGGAAATTATCTGACCTGCATCGTGATCTCACTGATCATGATTGGAGATCTCAGCTTGATCCCTGCTGCCGTCCCCTCCACCTGGATCTGCGGAGTCATAGGAGGCTTGCTGTTCGTGGCAGGTCTTGTTTTCATGCAGAGCAGTATCAAAGCCAACGGCGCTACTCTAACCTCTGCCTTCGGCAAACTTGGCGTAATGGTACCTTTGGCTATGAGTTTTTTGGTATTCGGGGAGAAGCCTGCCTTAGTACAGGTGGCGGGCATCTTAGTCGCTCTGGTCGCCCTGGTCGTGATCAACAGCCCTTCTAAAGGGGAAAACACCTCCGAAGTCAAAACCTACTCCTTCGCACTTCTTATCCTCTGCTTCCTGGGAAACGGTCTGGCTGACGCCATGGCCAAGGTCTTCGAGCATGTGGGAGAAAGATCAGACGACCGCATATACATATCCATCGTATTCACCGCAGCCTGCCTTATCTCGGCAGTCCTGGCCTACATGGAATACCGCAATACCGGCAAAAAGATCTTAACAAAAGAACTCCTGGCGGGCATTGCCGTAGGAGTTCCTAATTACTATTCTTCATTTTTCCTTTTGGGTTCCCTGGAAAGACTTCCATCCTTCCTGGTCTACCCTATATTCTCAACCGGCACCATCCTTCTGGTCATGCTGGTGAGCACGCTCCTCTTCAAAGAGCGTCCCACGAAGACCCAGTACGTTGGGATCGTCATGATCCTTATGGCTCTGATCCTTCTCAACCTATAGATCAGCCCTTATAGCCGATAATGGTTTCTTCGCTCAGAGGATTCTCCTGACGCTTCACCTTCCTTGTGGTGGTGCGAACGAAATCCGCCTTTCTGACGAATATGGACTTTATCCTCTTATATGCTGAAAGTTTAAGATTGAAATCCTTTACGAGATCGGTAAAGAAGTCCACAAGTTCCTCTTCTGTGGGCTCATGTCCGATCTTTTCTTTTACGTTTTCCATCATGGGAAGGATCTGAATGCCGACGGTCTCTTCTCCGTTATCGTCATGGGCGAATACCATGCACTCTTCGATGAAAGGATAGCCCATGATGGCGTCTTCGATCTCCTCAGGATATACGTTCTCGCCTGTCTTGGTTACGATGACGTTCTTCTTGCGGCCGGTGAGATAAAGCCAGCCTCTCTTATCAACATAACCCAGATCACCTGTATGCATGAAGCCATCAGGTTCCATGACCTTGGCGGTCTCTTCGGGCATGTTATAGTAACCCAACATTACGTTAGGTCCCCTGAAAAGGATCTCTCCAATGCCATCTTCGTCCATGTCGACGATCTTGACTTCGCCACCGTCAACGACCGTGCCTACAGAACCAGCCTTGATATATCTCTCATTGGGTGCGATTCCCGGAGTTCCTGAAATGAGCGGCGTGCATTCCGTCATTCCATAGCCCTGAAGCACCGTAATACCGAAGTCCTCGAAGGCTCTGAGAATGGTGGGATTGAGCGCAGCTGCACCGGTAATTACCACCCTGAGCTTGCCTCCGAGAGCATTGATAACGGTTGCAAACAGCTTCCTGCTCACGTTTATACCGACCTTTTTCATGGCCTTGTTCAGTTTCAGCGCCCTGTTGAAGGTCTTTTCCTTGCCTTGCTTGGCAACACCCTTAAGGATGCTGTCGTATACCATCTCCAGAACCCTCGGCACCACGATGATGAAGGTGTTCTGAGCTTCTTTCATGTTCTGGGTTATGAACTTGAGTCCTTCGCAGAAAGCAGTGCTGGCGCCTCTGTAGAGAACCAGCAGCATTCCCAAAGTGCACTCATAGGTGTGATGAATGGGAAGTATCGAAAGAGTCTTATCGCTCTCATATACCTGGCAGATCCTGCAGACGTCCATGATGTTGGTGGTAATATTTCTGTGGCTCAGCATTACTCCCTTGGGATTTCCCGTAGTACCTGATGTGAACAGGATAACGGACATGATATCAGGATATATGTCATGATCCACAAAGTCTCTGTTCCCCTCCTGAAGGAGCCTTTCGCCCTCTTTGAGCATGGCTCTCCAACTGAATACGTTAACGTCTCCCACAAGGTTCTTATATGTCTCCGCATCGAACTCCGGCACTTCTATGGGCTCGTTTATGTCAGTGCGATCTCCGTAGAATTCCATGACGATCAGATTCTCGATTTCGGTTATGCCCTTTAATTTTTTGCACTCCTGTCTGGTGCAAAAAATAGTATGCGCATCGCCGGCTCTCAGGAGATTAGCGATCTCATCCCCGGACAATTCCTTGTCGATGGGAACCACTACTCCGGTGCCATTTATGACCGCCAGATATGAGACGATCCACTCATAACAGTTCTGGCCCATGACGGCTATGCGCTGTCCTTCAAGACCCATCTTAATCAGAAGCGTCCCCAGAGAATCCACGTCATGCTGAAGAAGCTCGTAGTTTACGGCCTTGTATTCTTCACCTCTTTTTTTCTTAACCCAAAATGCAGGATTGGAACCGTAGAGTTCTGCACTTCCCCTAAGCATCTCCTTAAGATCCGTGATCTCTCTAATGTCCTTGTACCAATATCTTTTAAAGTCTGTACCTTTTATGATGTCGTTATTGTTCATTGTCGATCCTCAATTTTATCATTTCCCTTTATCTTATTACCTATCAGGAAGCCCAAATTGATTATAGCCATATATACCGCCAGGATTATGGTGCATGGCAGCAAATACAGGAATGGATAAGGCAGCCATTTGTGGAATATTTCCAGTATGAAGTTGCCCTCTGTCTCCACAGAGAAGAAGTAGTTTGCCCGGTCGTAGATACCTGTCCAACGCATGATCATATTGATCATGAATACCGCAAAGCTGACCAAAAGTATGGTAAGCACCGTCCTCGGAATATCCTTGAACCTAGGTCTGTAGAGGCCAAAGGTCACGATGGCCAGACCCTCGATAACGATGAGGAAATGTGTGCCATAATAACCGATCATTCTGGGAAGCAGTATGGATGCATTCTGAAATTCCGGTCCGGGCATGCTGAGAGCCATCAAAGCTCCCAAAGGCCCCACGAAGAAACAGAAAGCCAGAAGCTCGCGTCTATCCATGATGACTGCTATGGGTATCATGATCATGTTAACATTGCAGAGATGAAGCGGCAGCTCTCCCCACCAGTTAAAACCGCCCATATATTCTCTTAAAGCGTTGTAATCCGGATCAATGGACAGATTATATTTATATATCACAAAGAATACCAAGGTTGCCAAACTGGCGCAGACCAAGACTTTCTTCCTTGTTTCGATATCTTTTTTCTTAAGCCAAAGGCTCACCAAAATGAGTACCAGGATGAAGAGCGCAAATACCCCAAAAAACACTCCATTGAAGGGCCTCATGATCAATATTCCATCCATTTTATTCATAACAATCCTCCGGCACATTTCTTTCCAATTATAACTATATCATAAGCTAATGGAAAAGTCTATGTCTGCATTTGACTGAAGGTTCTGCTTATGGTAAAATTTCATTGTAAATCATTGAAATATCAGGAGAAAAAAATGTTCGCAGATGCTATAGAAAAAGTCGGCGGCTTCACCCGCCCCATCAAATTCATATCGAGAATATATAAAGATAACGTCATTTCACCCGGCTGCGCCACCATGTTTTTTATTAATGAAGACGGTTGGGCATTGACCTGCAAGCACGTGGCCAACGAAGTCATCGCAGCAGACAAGATCAACCTCCGCTTCAGCCAGTTCAAGGCCTCCATGGCAGAGCTTTCAGGCAATCCCAAGGCCAAGGCCATGACTCGCGGCCTTGAACAAAAATACGAGCTTGGCCCGAAGAAACTCGCTCAGATGAAAGTACAGTTCCCTGACTGCGTCGACAAGTTCAGTGAAATCGACATCAACGTCCATCCGGAATACGATCTGGCCCTTCTTCACTTCAAGGGCTTCAACCGCATACTCTACCATGGACACGCTGTCTTCGCCAAAGACAGTTCAGCCATCCGCCCGGGAGACACCCTGGTAAGGCTGGGCTTCCCCTTCCCTGAGTTCACGGACTTCGGATACAATCAGGAGCTGGATGACATCTCCTGGACCAAAGGACGCTCTTCCACACCTCGCTTCCCCATCGACGGAATGTACACCAGAGGAGTTGCCAACAAGGACGGTAAGATCGTAGGCATCGAGCTTTCCTCCCCCGGCTTAAGAGGCCAGAGCGGCGGTCCCCTCTTCGACACCGATGGAAAGATCTACGGAATGCAGAGCCTGACCAAGCACCTCCATCTGGGCTTCGACATGATCAACGAGCACATGGTAATAAACGGCAGGCCTCAGGTCATCAACAACCAGCCCTTCCTCCACGTCGGCCACTGCGTCCACGTGGACGTAATCAAGGAATTCCTGGATGGACATCATGTGAAGTATTATACGGAATAAAAACAGTGGTGGTGAGTAAACCACAAAGACGTTTTTTGCGGTGTTAGGTTTATTGCAAAAAATGCCTGCTCAAAAAATAAACCACAAAGTCATATATATGGCATTGTGGTTTATGCGTTTAAGCCTACCTTCTCAGATGGTAAACCACAATTGCAAAATATGTCGGTTGAGGTTTATCTCAGATTTTTATACATTTGGTGTAGAATAAACCACATTCAATTAAATCATGCTGTTAGGTTTATCCATCAGCAAGTAAGCCAAACGTAATAAACTACATATGCTTTAAATGGAATATTAGGTTTACACGCCATTTACGACACTTCACTATCTTAACAAAAAAGAAGCCATTTTGAGATGGCTTCTTTATTTATACTTCATTCAGCATCGCGAAGTTTCTTTTATTTGAAGTGTACAAACTCTTGAAGACCTTGAAGTTGCGCTTGTAGACTGCGGCGTTGGCCTTGTTTGGCTTATACACGCCCGTTGCCGGAATCAGCTTCCCGATGGCTTCCATGTCCTTGATGATGCCCATGCCATAAGCCGCAGTCAGTGCCGCGCCGGCGGAGCCTACATTCTGAGGGCTGTCCACGGTCTCGATGACCCTTCCCGTGATGTCCGCCAGTATCTGGCAGGTGACGGGGCTCAGGGCACCGCCTCCCACGAAGCGGATCTTTTTGGAAGTCTTGATCCTTTTGCTCTGGCTTTCCAGCATCCATCTTAAGTGGAAGCATACTCCCTCGGTCACCGCACGAATCATTTCTGTCTTGCCTGTGTTCAGAGTTATATTGAAGAAAATACCTGAAGCGTTATGGTCTTCGAAGGGGCAGCGGTTGCCGTGGAGCCATGGCGTGAAGATCACACCCCCTGCTCCGGGTGGACAGCTGTCGATAACTTCTGACATATACTCGTAGAGACTCTTGTAGATGGTCGCCTTGCTTCCGGATATCTCCTTCTTTTCGAGATAAACACCGATCTCGTCGAGAGCCAAATGGTCCTTTACCCACTCCAGAGACTTGCCGGCGGTCTCCATCTCCGCAAAGTAATTGTATTTGCCCTTTTGGGCGCCGACAGCTGACGCTATCATGGAAACCACGTCCACTAACTGTTTATCCACCACTGTGGATACCCAGCCTGAGGTGCCGCAATATATGTGCGTATCGCCGGTCTTTACGCAGCCTGCGCCGATACCGATGAGGGAAGCATCACCGCCTCCGCCGTATACGGCAACGCCGGGCGCAAGTCCCAGTTCACAAGCCTGCTCCTCGCGAAGATAGCCTGCTATATCATAAGTCATTATGACCTTTGGCAGGTGTTCGATATTCACGCCGAACATGTCGCAGAGTTCTTTGCTCCAGCCGCGGCTTTCCTCTCGGATATCGTAAAGGAATGTCGAGAAGGCTGAATCCTCAGTCATTACGAACTCTCCCGTCATGCGACCGATGAGATATTCCTTTACATCCAGCCACCACTTGACCCTAGCGAATTTATCGGGTTCATGTTTTTTGACCCAGAGATATCTCCACATAGGGTCTTTGACGCTGCCGGAAACTGCGCCTGTGATGGTCAGGGACTTCACCAGCTTGGCTGCGTTCATGCCTGCCACCTTAAGTCCGGTGCCAATTCCCTCTCGCATCTCCACGAAGGCACGCTGATCCATGTAGCTCATGGGATGCCTTACGGCTTCACCCTTTTCGTCCACCAGAACCAGTCCCTGCATCTGGGAGCAAAACGTGATACCGCTGATCTCTTCAGGGCTCACGGAAACTTTTTCAAACAGCGCTTTTGTACTTTTGCACATGGCGGCCCACCACTCATCTGTGTGCTGCTCTGCGCCGCCATCGGGGAAGGTGTACAGTCCGTAACCCTCAGAAGCGTTTCCTATGAGCTCTATAGTCTTATCCACTGTGAAAAGGCAGGTCTTGACGCCTGTCGTTCCCACGTCATAAGCCAGTATGTAAGCCATTTAAAGCACCTCCGATAAATTTCAACAACTGCTCTTTAACGAATTCGTCTCTGCTCCCTATATCTTCCCCGCAAAAAATCTTAAACCGGTTTTCATAATAACCGCAGGTATATGAAAAGTGCAGCATCATGAGAAGATTATCAAAGAGGAAGGCGATCATTGCCGGATCCATATCCTGCCTGATCTCCCCGGTCTCGCTGGCGTTTTGCATGAGCCCCGTGTAGAGTTTAGCGGTCCTTCCTTCTATGAGTTCCGCGATCTCAGGGGTCATGAGGGACGAGCCGGACACGGTTATCTGATGATAAAGTCTGAAGTACTCCGGATCAGTTCTGGCAAAGCTTTGAGTGCTTGTGATCAGCTCCTCCGCCATTTCCATTATGAATCGGCCCTTGCTTTGGACCGCTTCGAAGACCTGGTCCAAAGTATCCAGGCTCTTTATCACACAGGAGTTAAAGAGATCTCCTTTGTCCTTGTAATATTTATATATGACGCCTACGCTTACACCGGCGCTCTTAGCTATATCTCTGACGCTGGTGTGGGCGTAGCCCTTGTTTGCGAACGCCCCGGCAGCAGCTCTTAAGATGCTATCGGTCTGTTCCTTTGTCAGAGGCTTAAGCATCTGTCTCACCTCCGGCGTTTTTGAGTTTCGAATATTTATTGACGTAAATGCGTCTTTCTATGGCTGAGCTTATATGACCCACAGGCTTAAGTGCCTTTTTAAGGCCCAGATTGGCTGCCTGGCAGTTTTTTTCAAGGACCAGGGCCACAGCTTCAGTTTCGTCCTTATCGCCCGCTACGCAGATGGCTCCGTCGTTCTTGATTATAACTGCATTATGGCTGCCTAAGGCTTTCCTGAAAGCTTTCACATCTTTAGTGTCCTTTACGCACTCCGTGCTGCGGCCGCTTATCATGGCCATATCGTCCAGATATGACGGAACGGTCCTGCCTCGTCTTGACATCTCCATGACATAAGGTGTGCGCACGTGGAGCATGTTTCCATAGATGGATTCCCAGGCTACGGATTCGCCGGACATGGTAGCTATCTTCTCACCGCATTTCTTTTCATAGATCCTGCCGCAGACTTTTTCAAGGGCATAAGCTGCTTTGAAGGCCTCTTCATCATTCCTTCCCATGACTACAGCTCCGTGGTGCTTCATGAGAACAGACGATGATCCGGGATTATTCTTTGCAGCTTTAGCCACGTTATTGGTCAGAGTCTTGGTGGATGAAAGGCCGTATTTAGCGCAAGGGATGACCGATCCAAGGATAGCCTTCTCTTCATCTGTTGCTATGTCATCGGGAAAAGCATCAAGATCCAGATCCTCGCCTAAAATGCTAAGGGCAGAAGCGTTGGTCTGATGAGTATGTACGATGAAGTTCCACTCAGGGTCGATCTTATACAGTTCAGCGTGCATGCCCTTTTCGCTGGAAGGCTTGATATCACCTTCCCAGGAATGGTCTTTTATCTTTACCACGACCAACTCCTCAGGGGTAAGGGTCTCATAAGCCCTGCCGCTTGGGGTGATCAGGAATTCTTCGTCCGACAATCTGGCACTGACGTTACCCCAGGTCCTGGCGATGAGTCCGCTCGATACAAGCTGTTTGCAAGCCTTAAGTATCAATTCTCCCGCTTCTTTTCTATTGAATGCCATGTCTTACCTCCTTCAGCCCAGTTTGCCGCACTTTGAGAAGGCTCTGTCGAATCTCTCTATAAGGTCATCGATCATTTCCTCATCGTAGGCAGCGCTGGTATAAAGCCTGTTGCCTGCCAGTGTTACGATGCCTTCTGCCATGTAGGCTGCACCCATGTGCTCCATTTCCTTCTGTCTCAAAGATGTCTCCTTAAGGACCTTAGGAAGCTGCCATGGCTTGGACCAGTCAATGGAGAAATGAAGGGTTCCCACCGTGTCCACGTGGCAGATGGAGCCCTGGTTGTACACTACGAAGGGCAGATCATATTTATCTACAGAAGCCTGGATGCCTGCCACCAGACGGTCTGCCATGCGGCCGGCCTTCTCGCAGGCGCCTGTCTTCTCGATCTCTTCAATGGTATAGTAACCAGCTACACAGGAGATGGGCGTTGCTGCCATGGTTCCCCCGCACATGGCCTTCTTTACCTTCTTGCCGGATGAATCAAGACCGGCTCCCAGGTGCTGCATGCAGTCTCTGTGGCCGCCTACTCCGCCTGCTCCCGGATAGCCTCCAGCTATTACCTTGCCGAAGATGGTGAGATCCGGGTCTACTCCGAAATAGCTCTGAGCTCCGCCGGTACCGATCCTAAAGCCGGTGACTACCTCGTCAAAGATCAGGAGAGCGCCATATTTGTGGGCCAGTTCTTCCGTTCCTCTGATGAATTCTCTGGTCACAGGCCAAGTACCGCTTTCCGGTCCCACAGGCTCCACATAAACTGCAGCTGTGCCGCCGGTCAGCTTGTTCTTCTTAAGTTTGCGCTCCAGATCATCCAGATCGCCCGGGAAGAATTCATCGGTGTGTCCGAAGGCATAGCTCGGAACGCCCGGGGACTGAAGGCCCTTGGTTCCTGGGATCCTGATGCCGTAGGCCAAAAGGTCGGACCAGCCATGATAAGCTCCTCCCATCTTCAGTATGTTCTTATGGCCTGTCTTAAGTCTGGCCACACGTGCAGCGCACATGCAGGCTTCCGTGCCGGAGCCCAACATTCTGAACATTTCAACGGAAGGTACCAGGTCGGATATCTTCTTAGCCAGTTTGTACTCATATTCATGGAACAGACCCGTTGAAGGGCCGCAGGTGTTAAGAAGGTCTATGACCTTTTCCCTTACGCACTCCGGGTTGCTTCCCAGTACAGTGGGACCGCCGGCCTGCAAAAGATCATAGTACTCGTTTCCGTCCACGTCATACAGTTTAGCTCCCTCAGCTTTCGTTATCACGATGGGAAAAGGATAATTGAAAGCCAGGTTGTGCTGCACTCCTCCCGGGATGATGGTCTTAGCCTCGCCTATCATCTCCTTGGATCTGGCGCATTTATTATCAAAATACTCCTCTTCATACTTTTTAAGTTCCTCAGGTCTCACGCCGTAGATCGGCATCCTGATCAGTTTATCTAGTTTCTCGCAGATCTCTGCTGCGTCTGGATAACGGTCAATGGCATATCCGTTATAGGCCATGGTGCACCTCCAAAAAATATCACTGATGGATTTGTTTGTCTGCATCTCGTGAATTACGATTCACGAGATATTTATATTATACGTCCCTTTATCTGTTTAGTCAAGTGAATCGTAATTCACGAGGCAAAAAAATTACCCCAGGGCCGCACAGATACAGCCCCGGGGCGGGTTTTTTGCACTTTCAGTTTAAATATTGATCTCACCTTCGGCTACCATGATGCCGCGGCCGCCGACTCTGATCAAGCAGCCATTCTCGTCAGCTTCGATGTGCGATTCGATGGCTGAAGGTCTCTGCATCTTTTCACCCTGGATGAACTTGCAGTTATCTCCTGATTTAACGAAACCGTTGAGATATCCGTAGTATGTCAGAGCGCCGTTGGATGTGCCGGTCGCAGCCTCTTCATCGATATCATAGAGAGGCGCAAAGTTTCTCACGTGACAGGTCGCGTCATCACCGTCTAAGGTGAAGGCATGAACGCCCACTACCTCATATCTTGCGCTCAAATCGGACAATGCCTTGAAATCCGGTTCGATGGCATCAAGATCCGCTTCTGTCAGGACGGGCATCATTATGTCCGGAAGTCCGGTGGAGATCATCTGAGGGATCAGCTTGAGTCCTCTGGCCTTCTGATCCAGATAATCCAGGCCCATGATCTTATAGAGTTCCACGAGCTTGTCCTCTTCGGAGATCTCGTTGATCTTAACGGGCACTGCCATATCCATGAGCACTCTTTCTCCATCTACTCCGATGTTGAGATCGCCTGAAATGGTGTGATTCATGAACTCTCCATCACCGATATATCCGCCGTATCTCAAGGCCGCAAAGGAACCGATGGTAGCATGGCCGCAGAGTTCTACCTCTGCTGCCGGTGTGAAATATCTGATGTTGAATTCTCTGTCATTCAATCTTTTGATAAAAGCTGTTTCGGAATATCTGAGTTCCTTGGCAGTCTTCACGCAGATCTCGTCTGTAGGGAAATCTGTACCTTCAGGCAGGATGACAACGCCGGCCGGGTTTCCGCCGAAGATCTCATCAGTAAATGCATCAACAATATAGAATTTCATATTCAGTCCTCCTTTAGATGCTATTAATATTATTTTACAGTCACCTTAACGGTCTTTTTGATACCGTTCTGAGTAAAGATATATATGGTGCAGGTGCCCTTCTTGACTGCTTTGATCTGGCCCTTAGCGGTCACCTTTGCAACCTTGGGATTGGATGATTCATAGCGGATACCCAGTATCGATCTCACCTTTGCCTTGGAAGATATCTTCACCGGCGTGGCCTTGATCTGGGCAGTCTTGCCTTTCTTGAGAGTCACTGCAGTAACAGTCTTATACTTGCCGTCGACCTTCTTGACCTGGATCTTAAGAGCCTTGTAGTTGGTGGCCTTATTTGTACCCTTGGTGGCAACGTGGATCATCTTGGAAGTTGATACTACCTTCTGGTTCTTATCCAGAGCTACTACCATAAACTTGTAGTACTTGCCTGATTTAAGAGCCTTGCTGATCTTTTTTGCTGTAAAGGTGTTTCCGCTAAGAGTCTTAAGCTTCTTAAGTTTGTTTTCGGAGCCGCTCAAGTTTCCATAAACGATGTACTGTACCGCCTTGCTTGACTTGCTCCAGTTCAAGGTGATGCTATTCTTGGTCTGTTTGCCGGATCTCAATTTGAGAGGAGCGAACTTAGCTCCCTTAGGATCCTTGTTTGAAAGCCAACCTGTAAGGAAACTGTTGGCGACTGACAGGGAAGCTCCCTTACCGATAGCTGTTCCATCATTACCTTTCTGAGGTCCCGGGTCAGCTTCGAAATAATACTCTACCCTAAGACGATTATCTTCTTCGTTGTAGTATGCGTATACTTCCTCTCCATTTACAGTGATGGTGCCAGCGTATTCCTTAAAGCCATATTCATCATCCTCGACTTTAAATTCAGTTTCATATCCAGGTATGACATCAAAAGCTAAAGCGAGCTCTCCCGTCGGTATAACATCAACATCGTTATAATCATTATCTCTAATCACTATTTTCTCAAGGGAGTAAGAAGAATATTCAGGTGTATATGGCATCTTCCATGCTGTCTGGCCTACTACAGGTATCGGGAAGTTAACTTCTATTTCATCTATCACTTCGACCCATTTATCAAAGAATACCATATCTCCTGTAACGGTTATGCTTTCCCATGGATATTGGAATTCGTATTCCCATCCATCGAATCTTGTACCCTCTTGTTCATCCATAACAGGCGGATCCACATATTTGAGTTTTTCACCGTATGGAACTGTCATGGGATCGGGCGTAGCATAATCGAAAGATTTAAAGGTCAGAGTATATTCCTGAGGAGAACCTACAGAGAATTTCCAGATTCCTTTGATTGTCGCTACGCCATCTCTAAAGGTAACTTTAGGTGAAGCTATGGGCTTCATACCATTTATGGTCACATTTACATCCTTCGGGATGTTATGTCCTACAACTTCAAACTCAGCTTCGAGATAATATACCTTATTCTTCCTTATGGTTCTATCTTCCGTGTCCCATTTAGCAGAAGCATTGAGCCAGGAAATACCCATATCTTCGCAAGCATTAGCCAGATTCCTAGGAGTCTTTGTATATGATTCTCCTGCAGTCGGTTCAGGGATCTCCAGGCTGATGTCTCCAGTGTCGGGATATGAAGTCAGAGCCTTCAGTCTAGCGATCAAAACATCAAAATGATGCGGGATAGTGAATTGGCCGGCGGCCGCTACCAGAATAACCACCGGGGTCAGATAACCGGCTATCATTTCGATCGTCATGGGTTCATCAGTGATCTCATTACCTTCATCTTTTATATGGCTTTTGTCGATAGCTATAGGCGCCACCAGCTTAAGCAAAGTATATACGTCCATCTTCGTAAGTGGTAGATTGCCCATTTCAGAATCCAGGGAATCAAGGATCTCATAAGCCTTCACTGCGGAATCCCAATAGTAAGCCTCCGGTGCGAATCCTGTTTCCGGGATCTCACCGGCCTCTATCATATATCCTCGAATCACTGACTCAAAGCTCATTAAGAATTCGTTTAAACTATCAGCTATACCATCAGTCTTAAGACCATCTTTTCCGAAAAGAACTCTAATGAAATTCTGGAATTCCGTCTGATAATCGTATTCCAAAGTCACATCTTCGCCGCCATCCAGAGGTTTGAATGTATCGGTCCGTTTCTCTGAATAACCCGCTCTTGAACCAGTGCGTTCCTCAAGGACTTTGATAATATTATTCGGATTCAGTATTTCCAGCCCATCAACATCCTCGAGTTTAGCCTTGCTGCCAATCATCTCAAGGATGGTATTTATATCGTCATTTGTGATCTCTCTTTCGCTCAATGCGGCCTTAATGCCATAATCAGAACCATAATGTACCATTCCCCAGGGAGGTACCAAGGTTACGATATCATCCTCCGTGATATAGTTATGGATGTAGCTGTAATCTTTGGTTGTGTCAATAGCATCAGCATCCACCACATTAGGAGCCTCAAATGTATAAGCAAACACTTCATCTGCGCCTGCGGATTCTTTGAGTTTTACTGCAGCCAGATCAGCCAGAGCGCCTCCTCTGCTCTGTCCAGTGACCCAGAACTTCACCTTACCGCTGCTTCCCACAGCATATTCTTCTACTTTAGCTTTCAGAGCTGCTGCATCAAATTGAGCCACTGCCTTCTGGTATGCATATTGCTCGCCAGAGGTAACATCCTCGCTGTTAATGGTGAAGTTTTGTACCCAGGCGGTCTCCTTTACACTCTGGTCAAAGGCATAACTGTGAACTACCATACAAGCCAGCGTATCATCTCCTACCTTTTTCATGCCCACAGTATAGCCCAAAGCATCATTGCCCTCGCTAAGGCTTGTGGAGATAAAGTTTTCGAAACCCAATTTCTTAAGGAAATCCACACAACGCTCAGTTTTGTCGTTTTCGATGGCGGAAGCCACTAGCTGCATGGATACCAATGCCAGAGCATCGTTTCTCTCAGACGCAGGCTGTGAGAACCAGTTGTCATCATAATAAAAAGCATCCTCAAGGATCGTTCCGGGTTCAAAGGTGGAATATTCCTCGACAGTTCCGAAACGCACGCCATCCTGTGCCTCATCTGCAAACGCCATGCCCGGCATGGTGAACGAAAATGTCATCACCAAGGTCATGATTAAAACCGGCACTAATATTTTTTTGAACCTCATGAGCCTACCCTCCATGTTCTTATTTTTGTACCTATATAATAATATAAATATGCAAAAAAAGGAAGCGCAAATACACTTCCTTTTGTAAGCTTTGATCTTTATATCAGCCCTTCGTCAGCATTTCAATAGCCATCTTCATCTTCGCCTCGAAGACTTCCGCGGGAATAAGTGCGATACCTACCTCATCGCTGGCTACGATCAGCCTTTCACCGCCCTTCAGGTCGAATTTATCCCTGGCAGCTTTAGGAATCACTATCTGTCCTCTCTCACCTAAGGTGACCATACCCCAAAAGTATTTTCCCTTAGGAGCAGGTGGGATAGTTCCCATGCCATCTAAAGTTTCCGTCTTTAAAAGGCCATCGATGGTAGTGCCGTAGACCTCAGCCAAAATAGCGCATTTCTCCACGTCCGGGATGGTGGTACCTCTCTCCCACTTGGCATAGGCCTGGCGGGAAATGCCGATCTTTTCGGCGATCTCTTCCTGAGAGTATCCATGAAGGTTTCTAAGCATCATTAAGTTTTCACTAAGCATTTTAACACCATCCTTTAGAGATCTATTTTTTCAAAATTACTGCAGGACGCTTTGTATGAAATAAGCGTCATGACCGCAAATATCAGTGCTCCGGCAATCAGAGTCACGACCTGAAGGCCAAGGCTGTCACTGCCGAAAGCGTTCAGCTGACCCAGCCCCGGAATATGATGCAGCGCTTCAAACACACCGATCATAATGAATCCAACGATTATGTAAGTCACAAAGGGCTTGCCCAGCTTGTAAGCTGTCTTGAAGAAGCCTCCGAGAAAGATCACATTGAAGAGTCCGTAGATTACCAGAGCAGCTCCAAGAGCAAAAAGATTCGCGTTCATAAGAGCGTTCTGAAGATATACAGGTGATTCTCTAAGCGCTGTCATGCGTACTATCGCACAGATTACCATCAGAACAAAGGCGCATGCTTCGATAAAGCATACAAAGATAAATTTACCCTTAACCACGTCTTTTTTCGCGATGGGAAGCAGAGCTGAAAACACTATATCATTGGCTTCCCTTGCTGTCTGAAAGCTTTGGAACAGACCTAAGGTCACAAAGAATGCACTGCAAAGAATCGGATAGCCGGGCAATAAAAACATGAGCCCAAAAGCTATGAATATGAAGGCCAGCGGCGATGCGCTGAGTTTTAATTCCTTAAGCATGATATTACTCATCGAACTCACCCCTTTCCATCCTGAGCATGGTATCTTCCAGAGACTCTCCCTCTCCGGAATATTTTGCTGTAAAGTCCGCCTTTGTCATGGCGGCTACAATACTGCCCTTTGAAATATACACGATATCATCCGCGCATTTCTCAATGTCTGAAATGATATGAGTCGAAAAGAATACAGCAACTCCATGCCTCTTCAATTCTTCGAAAACGTCCAGAAGCTCATTCCTGGAGAAAGGATCCAGGCCGCTTGTTGGCTCGTCCAAAATCAGCACTTCCGCCTTGTGGGAAAGAGCCATGAGAAGATTGAACTTTACCTTCATGCCCTCGGATAGTTCCAGAGGAGTCTTGGTCTCGTCCAGGTTGAACATTCTGAGATATTTATTGTATGCATCTACATCCCAGGTATCATAGAAATGGCTGACGATAGCCGCGATATCTTTGATCTTCTTTCTGGGATACCAGTTTACAGCTCCTGTAGAATAACCTATATGTTTCTTTATATCCATCTCGTTTCCAAGAAGAGATTTGCCGAAATAGTCAACCTCACCTCCATCCGGATGGATCAGATTAAGCATGGCTTTAATGGTAGTGGTCTTGCCGGCGCCGTTTCTTCCGATAAAGCCCGTGATCCTGCCTTCACTGACATTAAAGGACACGTTCTTAAGTTCGAAAGACGGATACTTCTTTACAATATTCCGTACTTCAACAATACTCATAAAAACCTCCAAATATGATTAATTCGATTTGTTTGATTTACATGAATATTGTAACCGCTGGTTGCGTATCCTTCTACCAACCATAGACAACAAATTTCTCAATTTTTTGTTATAATTGGTTGCATCCAAGGTTCCCGGCGTATTTGCTGTCCGTACCGTCATGCAAGTCTTCGGCATTGCATGGCCGTATTCCTTAAATCACCTCAACAGATCATAACTCCAGTACAGCAGGGATCTCGTCCCATCCTTCAGGTAGTTTTTCAGCTTCAACAAAGCCGAATGAACGGTAAAGATTCCTTGCTACATCGTTCTCGGGCTCATAGGAGAGCCAGCAATACTTCGCTTCTCCCACGGGGAAGCTGCGGACGTAATCCAGCGCCAGCTGCATCGCCTCCTTGCCGTAGCCCTTACCCTGGTATCTTTTGTCGATCATGAAACGCCAGATCAGATAGCTTTTGTCCATGAAGTAGGGTGTTGCCTCGCCTTCATCAGCGTATTTTTTGGCGTATTCAAGGCTGGGATAGTAGCCGAACATCAGAAATCCTACCGGTTTGTCCCCGAGGTAAATGCCAAAGGGCTGCGGGTATCCTCCGGATATTGTGGCCACATACGCTTCAGCCAGTGAACCAACATTCGATGCTACGAAGCTCTGCTGGTCCCTTTTAACCTTCAGTCTGACCAGAGGGACCCAGTTATTCATGTTGACTTTCTCAAGTCTCAGTTTATCTTTATTAGTTTGTTTACTCATTTCTCTTTCTGCCTCCATAATGGCTTAAAGTTTCTTGCAGGTGAAGTCTTCGATCATCAGACAGCCATCTCCGAAGGTCACTTCCAGCATGCCGCCTTTTCTTCCGAATTTGTTCTCCCCTATGGGATAGAATTTGAATTCCAGCGGATCGCCGTCATCGTCGATGGCCTTGGCCCAAAGGTCTCCGTCCTTCATGTATACTTCATCTATGATCAGTTCGAAGTCCTTGGGATGCTCGTACTTGCCGCAGAAAGACTCCCATTTAGATTTATCCGGGTCCTTAATGGTGATATCTTCGATGGTCATGATGGGCTCAGGCTCTTCACCTCTTGCGATGGCCCTCATGCCTTTGTAGAAGGTCAGATATGCTCTATAATCCTTAGGCTGGCGATTGTTAAGCAGCACCAGAACCTTGTCAGCATCTACTAGGCGCTCGAACCAGGTGACGAGTCCTGCAAGTCCGCCGCTATGGCAGACCACAAGGCCCAGCTCCGGATCGTTATCGATTTCCCATCCGAAGCCATAGCCCCTGCCCTCGTCAAAGATAGCGATCTCTCCGTTATTAAGCTTCGCCGGAGTATACATTATCTGCTGTTCTTCGGGGGTCAGCACTTTTCCTTCTCTCAGCACTCTGTCCCAGGTGAGCAGGTCGAAAATGTTGCTGCATATGTCGCCTTGTCCCTTTTCACCGTAGCAGGCCGGCTCATCGGCTTCCGATTCGGAATCCTCCGGATAGAGATACCTGCCGTTTTCGAGCACCATGCCCCGCGCAAAATTACCGTTGAGCGCTCCTCCAAAGCTGTGGTAGCTTGTGGTTGAAGTCATTCCTGCCGGCTCGAAAATTCTTTGCATAATGAAGTCCTCAAAAGGGATCCCCGTTACCTTCTCAAGGATCTCAACAAGAAGGCTGTAGCCGGTGTTGGAGTATTCGATTCCTTCTCCCGGCGCAAAATATGGCTTCGGCTTGGTTTCGCGCAAAAAGCGACGGATGTCTTTATTATCTGGAACCCTGTTTTCTTCCTTCCATATCTTAACGAACCAGTCATAGTCGTCATAACAGTCAGGAATGCCGCTCGTGTGCGACAAAAGATGTCTGATCGTCACTCCCTTATATGGTATTTCAGGGAAATATTTAATGATGTCATCATCAAGGCTTACAAGTCCGTCTCTTACGATCAGCATGATAGCTGCCGCAGTGAACTGCTTTGTAACTGAGGCAAGGACGAAAACAGTATCTTCTGTGACAGGCCTGCTGTCTTTAGGGTCGCAATAACCTCTCGCTCCCTTCGAAACGATCTCGCCATTCTCAGCGAAAAGCCATGCTCCGTTGAAGCCTGCCTTATCACATGCTATGTTTATATAGTTTTCTATTGTAGTTTTTTTATCCATAAAATCATCTCCCTTTTTTAAGCATCTCGCAAAAGGCCGCCGCATCTCCGTGAGCACCGTCAAACCTATAATCATAAGTGCCGGTGTCAAAAATTCCATGCTTCTTTTCCAGCATCTGAGCAACCGGAGCTGGCAGATTTCCGTGCATTCTGGCTTTAAACCGTTCTTTTATCGTGTCGATATCTGCGCTGACAAGGACTCTTAAGGCATCTTTCGGCAGAAGCTTAAGATGCTCTGATTCAGATATCACATAGATAATGTTCTCTCCGTTGACAGCATTTTCAAGTTTTTTCCGAAACAACATCTCTGCTTCGCTTTCCGATTTTGCCATCCTAAGATAATCTTTTCCCGTGATGATTTCAGCGCCGATCGTTTTCTTTATTTCTTCTGCAAGCGTTGATTTCCCGCTGCAGTTTTCACCTATAATTCCGTAAACCATAATAATCTCCGTACATCCTGCTTTCCAGGATTGTTGTTTTTAATTTTTACTTTACCAATCCGGTCTTTATCTGCCAGTTTTCTTAAAGGTCTTTATACACAATGTAGAAACTGTGGCCTTTCGGCAGATCTTTCAGTTCGCCAGCAACACTATATCCGGCCTTTTCGAAGAAGCCGATGTTCCAGTCATATATTTCTTCAGAAATAATTTTGGTCGCGCCTTTTTCTTTGGCCTTCTTTTCAAAATGCTTTATTAACAGCGTTCCCAATCCCTGATGGCGATATTCTTCATCCACCCAGATCTTCCAGATCCAGCCGGTATCGATCTCGGTCACTCCGGCCATGATCGCAGCGACGACTTTGCCGTCCTTTGTGACCAGTTTTCTGTTGATCTTGATATAATCATGTTTTATCTCAAGGTGCTCTTTATTAAAGCCTTCATCGAGCTGGTCGCATATGAATTCGGCATCGTCTTCCGACCCGTCCAAGATCTCATACTCTATGGGTCTGCACTTTCTCTTGGGCTGGTTCCCATCAAGGCGTTTCATAAGCTGATAGTCCTCATGGCCTGCAGGGCAGTCCTTTAAGGTAGCAAATACTTCATATCCATGTTTCAGATAATAGGGTTTAGCCTGGAAATCCCATGTGCCTACCCAGATAAGATGGCATCCTCTGCTTTCGGCAACCTCTTCGACTGCCTGGAGTGCGACTGAGCCGAGCCCCTGCCGGCGGTATTTCTCATCAGCCCACATATCATCGATATACATACAGCCCCACGGGAAAATATATCCGGTGCAGCCGGCGATGATATTACCGTCTTTATCCACTATTTTTTTGCAGACTGTTTCTTCTTCTTCACTAAAGCCATCAAGCACCGGAACGAGTCCAAAGTAGTACTCATGGACGAGTTCCTCTATCCGTTCCGAATCTCTGCGGGCGCTTCTTCTTAAAAATAATTTTTCCATATCTTTATCCTC
>JAFPXY010000038.1 GCA_017394515.1 Bacillota bacterium
ACGGTATACGAGTTTGGCTGTACCAAACCTTCCATCGAGGTTTACACCACAGGAACAGAATCCGACTTTGATCCTGCCTTTTAAGGTGTTAACAGAAAAGAGAGTACGTCCTGATACCAAAGAATAATCCCGGTTCCATACAAGATCAAGCTGAGGAGTGCGGAACTGTGGTCTGATCCACTGCTTCTCAGACGTAAGGATCGCCTTGTAACGTCCGACAACAGTACGAAGGACGGACTGAGCCATCTGATAAGGACGGGAATACTTCTGACGGATGGCATAATATAGTTCACTGTTAAGCGAGCGCAAATCAAGTTCATGTGTTCTGAAGACATAGTCCGACACATAATTACAGGCCTCGGAATAGGTACGCATGGTATCCATAAGAAGTTCAGTCTCAGAAGGAGTTGGCAATATTTTCAGTTTTGCGGTAAGAGTCTGTTCCATATACTGATTATACCACAGAACTGAAGAAAAGGAAACATATGTTCGCGCAAAAACAAATTTAGAACAATCCAAGAAAGAGAAGGAAGGAGAAGAGATGCGGGCCGATAGGGACGCTCATCCCGCCACCTTAAGAGGTGGGGGTTTCCGCGTCAAGATTTCTTGATGAAATGTAAGTATTCCAAAAAACACTTGATAGGCCCCAGCGACTGCGATCACACATCGAGGCTGGGCATGCCTGAAACCTTTGATATGTTCATGGATATAGCTGCGGAACATGCCGAAAGGCTTAATGTCGGCGCTACATTCATGATGGAAAAGGGCATGTTCTGGCTTACGGCCAAGACCAGGATACATATGTACAAGAGACCATTTATGATGCAGGAGGTCAATATTGAGACCTGGCCCCTTAAACCCAGAAGTGTCCAGGAGATAAGGGATTACAGGATCACCGATGATAATGGCTTCGTTTTCGCTGAAGGCAAGACCCAGTGGGCCATGCTCGATATGAAGAACGGAGGACTGATCAAATTCGATACGTTTTTCCCCACGGACATTGATTTTGTGGAGGAGGCGGTCCTCGACGAACCCTTTGCAAGGATCTCAGATGACGTATCCGACTGCGAAGAGTATGCTTCGTATAAGGTTGGATCCTCAGACATAGATTTGGGCGGTCACATGAACAACGTGGCCTACGTAAAGGCGCTCTTCGGAACCTTCAGCACCAAAGAGTTAGATGAACTTAAAATAAAGGATTGCGAAGTTTGCTATAAGAATTCCTGCTATGAGGGAGACGACCTGGTCTTTTATAGAAGAGCAAAAAACTCGCACCTGGAGATCGTGGTCAAAAACCAAAGAGGAGAGGTAGCCATTCTGGCCAAACTTCAGTAAATGCACCATAGGAGAAGACAGATGGATAAAAGAATCCTTGATAGGGTAAATAATATAGTTGATGGACTTGAGCCTGAACTTAAGAAACTGGCTCTGGATATTCATGACAATCCGGAACTGGGTCTGGAAGAGTTCAAGGCATGCCAATGGCAGGTGGATCTTCTGACCAAATATGGTTTTCAGGTAGAAACGAATTACTGTGGTATTCCGACAGCCTACAGAGCCACCTACAAGGGTGCTAAAGTCGGCCCTAGGATCGGCATGCTTGGAGAATATGACGCTCTTCCCGGACTTGGTCATGCCTGCGGACACAATCTCATCTGCACCATGGCCGTGGGTTCAGGAATCGCCATGAGAGAATTCGCTGATGAATTCGGCGGAGAGATTGTGGTCATCGGTACTCCGGCTGAGGAGACGGCAGGAGCCAAGGTGGAGATGTCAAAGAAAGGCGCCTTTGATGACCTTGACGTGGCCATGATGTCACATCCAGCTTACGCGGACTGCGACTCATTAAACACCAATGCTATCAAATGTTTCCAGGTGGAGTTTTTTGGAAGGGCAGCTCATGCGGCAGCCTTCCCGGAGGACGGTATAAATGCTCTTGATGCCATGATCCAGCTGTTCTCAGGAGTAGGACTCTTAAGGCAGCAGGTTAAGGACGGCTCCAGGATCCACGGAGTTATCCTTGATGGCGGCAAGGCACCCAACATAATCCCTGATTACACTAAAGCCTTGTTCTATGCCAGAGCTCCCAGATTCGCCTATGCCATGGAGATCTCAGAGAGGATATATGACATAGCCCGCGGTGCAGCCCTTGCTACAGGCTGCAGGGTTGAGATAAATGATGCCGAAGAAGATTTCAAGGACACTTGTTCCAACAGATATCTGTCAGATCTGATGGCAGATAACATGGAGACCTATCTGGGTCATAAGTTCTTGAGGTCCGGCGGTATAGCCATAGCAGGAAGTTCCGATCTCGGAGACGTGAGCTATTGCTGTCCGGCCATTCAGACCACCACAGGTTTATCAGCACCGGGAGATGAGACCGTATATAAACCTCATACGCCGGAGTTCGCGGTGCGTACCGGAACGGAACAGGCTGTTAAGAACTGTATGGATTTCGTCAAGGGATTTACAATCACTGCCATTCAGCTCATGACTGAGCCGAAGCACCTTGAAGCTATCAGGGAAGAGTTCAGCCATATAAACGATCCCAAGGCGTCGAAGGGCTTCGTTTCACCGCTGTAATGGATATATGGTATTTAAACTGTCGCAAAATGCGGCAGTTTTTTTATCCTATTATTTATTCACTTGTTTATCTCGATGAACTTTTTGCACTAAAAATGTTCTAAATTTGAAAACATGTTGAAAAAAATATTCATAGTGCTATATTTGAAACTGACGGGTTTATTCCCGTTTATAAGCACACTAAATATTGTGGAAATACAGAGGTGAAAAATGGCTGTAAAGAAAAACCTGGTTACTAACCCCAAGTGGTGCAAGGGCTGCGGCATCTGCGTAGCATTTTGCCCCAAGGATGTTCTGGCTATCAAGAAAGAGAAGATAGTCATCGAAAATCCTGATAACTGCATCAAATGCGGACTCTGCGAGCTCAGATGTCCTGATTATGCAATTTGGCTTGAGGAGGAAGAGTAATGTCAGAGAAAAGATTTAAGTTATTACAGGGAAATGAAGCGGTAGTTGAAGGTGCTATCGCTGCAGGCATGAGATTTTATGCCGGATATCCTATCACACCTTCTACGGAGATCGCTGAAAGATCCGCACTGAGACTTCCTCAGGTAGGCGGCAAGTTCGTCCAGATGGAAGACGAGATCGGCGGAATCGCAGCAGCTCTCGGCGCATCAGTAGCAGGACTCAAGTCCATGACCGCTACATCCGGCCCCGGATTCTCCCTTAAGCAGGAGAACATCGGATACGCTGCTATTGCAGAGATCCCCATCGTTATCGTTGACGTACAGCGTGAAGGTCCTTCCACTGGACTTCCCACTTCACCGTCTCAGGGAGACCTGATGCAGTCAAAGTGGGGCACCCACGGTGACCATCCCGTTATCGTTATATCACCATCTTCTGTACAGGAATGCTACAGTGAGACAGTAAGAGCTTTCAACATGGCAGAACGTTTCAGAGTTCCTGTTATCTTCCTTATGGACGAGATCATCGGACACTTAAGAGAAGGCTGTGAAATGATTCCTCCTGAAGAGCTCACCATCTCCAACAGAAGAATCGACAGAAAGTTCAACGGAACCATGGCTTATGCCGTTCAGGAAGGAAACTACGTTCCTGAGTTCGCACCTTTCGGTAAGGGCGACCACTTCAACGTAACAGGTCTTTTCCATGACCTTGACGGTTTCCCGACAAACGACAATCAGAAGACAGATTCCCAGGAAAGACGTCTCCTTGACAAGATCACCAAGAGAAGAGACAGGATCCAGAAGTGGGAAGAAGTTGAATGCGAAGACTGCGAGACAATGATCGTATGCTTCGGAGGAACCGCCAGAGCAGTGCAGGGCGCTATGGACGAAGCTAAGAAGCAGGACTTCTTCAAAATCGGTATGTTCAGACCCATCACCGTATGGCCTTTCCCTGAGGAAGCACTGAATAAGATCATCAGACAGAACAAGCATTTAAGACAGATCATCGTTGCTGAGCATAACGACGGTCAGATGGTGCTTGAGGTTCAGAGAATAGTTGAGGGAAGAGTTCCCGTAATTCATCTCGGAAAGATCGATGGAACCACCATCACACCCGAAGAAGTTCTTAAGAAGATAGAGGAGGAGTATTAATATGCCAAGCAAACTTATAGAAAAAACACTGCGTGTTAACAGACTCCCTCATATCTGGTGCCCCGGCTGCGGACACGGCATACTTATGAGAGACGTTGCTCAGGCTATCGACAATTGCGGACTTGATCCGGATAAGGTAGTCATCGTTTCAGGTATCGGATGTTCATCCCGTGCTGCAGGATACATGAACTACAATACTCTCCATACAACCCACGGAAGAGCATTAGCTTTCGCTACCGGCGTTAAGATGGCAAATCCTGATCTTACAGTTATTTGCATCACAGGCGACGGAGACTGCACCGCTATCGGAGGAAACCATCTGATCCACGCATGCAGAAGAAACATAGATATCACATCCATCGTTTTCAATAACAATATCTACGGTATGACCGGCGGACAGTATTCACCTACGACTCCTCACGGAGAGAAGGGAACCACTGCTCCTTACGGAAATATCGACTACAACTTCGATATTCCTAAGCTGGCTGAAGCTGCAGGCGCAACTTTCACAGGAAGATGCACCGCATATCATGCTCCTCAGGCTATCAAGCTCATAGAGGATGCTATCAAGCATCACGGCTTCTCTCTCATCGAAGGAATGTCCGTATGTCCTACATACTATGGACGTAAGAACAAGAAGGGTGATTCCGTTGCCATGATGAACTGGCAGAAGGACACCTGCATCGATGCTAAGGTTGCATCCAAGCTTCCTCCCGAAAAACTTGAAGGCAAGATCCTTATCGGTGAGCTTTCAAGAGATGAGAGCAAAGAAGAATATACAGATATGTATATGAAGATCATTGAAAAGTGTGGAGGTAACAAATAATGGCAAAGACTGAGATCAGAATGACAGGATCCGGCGGACAGGGCGTTATAATGGGAACCATTATCCTGGCCGAGGCAGCTTACGAAGACGGTAAGCAGGTAGTACAGTGTCAGGCTTATGGTCCTGAGGCCAGAGGAGGTTCCTCCAAGGCTGAGACCATCGTTTCAGACGACAGGATCCACTATACAAAGATCAAATATCCCGACCTTCTCCTTTCACTTACACAGGAATCTCTTGATAAGTTCAAGGACGCAGTTAAGGAAAGCACCATCTTCGTAGTTGACAGCGATATCGAAGTACCTGAAGAGATCATGAAGGCTCACAAGGTTTACAGCCTTCCTATTCTGGACTCTGCAAGGAACGTTATTAAGAACAAGATGTCCGCAAACATCATCTCCTGCGGAGCTGTCAATGAACTTACTCATGTAGCTACTCAGGAAGCTCTGGAAGCTGCAGTTTTAAATCATGTACCCAAGGGAACCGGAGATTCAAACCTTGCCGCTCTCAGACTGGGTGCACAGCTTATCAAAGAATACAAGTAGGAGTAAGACATGGCGTATTTAGGCGGAGTAACCGCAAGCATTTTTTCCATCATCTTTGTGGCTTTTATGATAGCTACCATCGGCTATCTGGTAGGAGCCATTGAGATCAAAGGCATAGCCCTGGGTACCGCAGGCGTTCTCCTGGTGGCCA
The DNA here is from genome assembly GCA_017394515.1 of Bacillota bacterium. Lineage (GTDB taxonomy): Bacteria > Bacillota > Clostridia > Peptostreptococcales > Anaerovoracaceae > RUG754. The sequence continues at coordinate 5,659 of JAFPXY010000038.1, forward strand.
TCGTTTACGGAATCATCGTAAGCAAGGTCCCCGAGTTCACCATGGGAGATACCACCATCGTGCTCTTTGACGATGCTGTAAAGTCCAAGTTCAGCATGTTTTCAAGCATAGGAACAGCCATGTTCGTAACTGCTGTTGGACTCATCGCTGGCCCTAAGTTCTTCAGAAACTTCAACAAATCCACCATGGCTTTCGTCTATATGGGAGTCATCGTAATCGCTATAGGAAGCATCATAACAGGAGCATTCATCCTGATCGATGACAACTTGGAGCCCGGAATGGCTGTAGGCCTTATGACCGGAGCTCTGACAAGTACTCCCGGACTGAGCGCAGCCAAAGAGGTCGCCGGAAACGCAGAAGACCTTGTAACCGCAGGATATGGCATAGCCTATCTTTACGGAGTACTCGGAGTAGTATTCTTCGTACAGCTCATGCCGAGAATCCTTAAGGTAGATATGGACGAAGAGCGCAAAAAGATCGTAGGCGTAAGCGGAGTAGGAGAGAGAGTATTCACTCGTAAACTCAAACAGGTAGAGCTTTACGGATTCCTTCCATTCTTCCTGGCTATCGCCGTTGGATGCATCATCGGAGCTTTCAAGATCCCCGGCATCAACTTCTCTTTGGGCAACTCAGGCGGATGTCTGGTGGCCGGACTGATCGTAGGTCACTTGGGACATTTAGGAAATGTTGACCTCAGGATCGATAAGAAGACCCTTAACTTCATGAGAGAACTGGGACTGGTATTCTTCCTTATCGGAGCAGGCGTTCCCGGAGGAGTGAACTTTGTAAATAATATCAGAGTTTCCTTCTTCATCTATGGTCTGGTTATTACAACGGTACCAATGATCATCGGATACTTCCTGGCTACCAAGGTGTTCAAGATAGACCTTCTGAATGCTCTTGGTTCCATCACAGGCGGTATGACCAGTACGCCGGCCTTAGGCGCACTGATCGCAACAGCTGAGACCGATGAGGTAGCAGGAGCTTATGCAGCTACTTATCCTGTAGCTCTGGTATGCGTAGTTATCATGGCAAAAGTACTCATGATGCTATAAAAGTGAATATTTTCAAGATCCCTCTGCATATGATCTGCAGGGGGATTTTTTGTGCAAAAAATCAAACAATTACATACAAAAATACAAAATAAAAAAATGTTTAAAAAATGTATTTTTGCTATTGAAATGGTCTTTTTCTTGTGTTATACTGTGTGAAAATAAAGTTTCGCGATTTATCTAATTAAAGTAAACCCGGAGACATAGAGAGAGGTATAGACATGTTAAAAAGATCGGAAAAATCAAATCTGTTAGAGCAGAGCATTTACAGGTATTCACTTCAGGACGTAGAGGATCCCGAACTTTATAGGGAAATGTACAACTATGAAGAGATACCTAAGGTAGCATTCAACTTCAGACGTGTGCCTATGAACACACCGGAAGATATATGGATCACAGACACTTCCTTCAGAGATGGCATGCAGTCCATGGCTCCATACGAAGTTCATCAGATTGTGGATCTCTTTAAGATGCTGTCCAGACTGGGCGGACCTAAGGGAATTATCAGGCAGTCGGAGTTTTTTGTTTATACCAAGAGAGACCAGGAAGCCATCGATAAATGCATGAGCTTGGGACTTAAGTTCCCAGAGGTCACCACCTGGATCAGAGCTTCAAAGAACGATTTCAAACTGGTCAAGGATCTGGGAATTAAGGAGACCGGCATCCTGGTATCCTGCAGTGACTACCACATCTTCAAAAAGATGGGCATGTCAAGAGGTGAGGCTCTGGATTTCTATCTGGCAACAATCAAGGATGCTTTCGATGCAGGAATCGTTCCCAGGTGCCACCTGGAGGATATCACTCGAGCTGACTTTTATGGTTTCGTAGTTCCCTTTGTTAACGAGATCCACAAGCTTTCTGAAGATGCGGGTATGCCTGTAAAGATCAGAGCCTGCGATACCATGGGCTACGGAGTTCCTTATCCGGGCACAGCGCTTCCCAGATCAGTTCCGGGCATAATCTACGGTCTCAATCACTACGCGGAGGTTCCTTCAGACCTTCTCGAGTGGCACGGACATAACGATTTCTATAAGGCAGTAGCAAATGCCGCTACAGCATGGCTCTACGGCTGCAGCGCCGTCAACTGCTCGCTCCTCGGAATAGGAGAGAGGACAGGTAACGTTCCTCTGGAAGCCATGGTATTTGAATATGCATCTCTTAGAGGTACCCTTGATGGCATGGACACCACGGCCATAACCGACATAGGAGATTATTTCAGAACAGAGATTGGCTATGAAGTTCCTCCCATGACTCCCTTCGTAGGCGAGAACTTCAACGTGACAAGAGCCGGCATCCACGCCGATGGCCTCATGAAGGATCAGGAGATATATAATATTTTTGATACCGAAAAGATCCTTAAGCGCTCACCGGGAGTAAGCGTCAGCAAGACCTCCGGAGCTGCAGGGATCGCATACTGGATCAACGAGCACTATAAACTGGAAGGAGAAGATAAGTACACCAAGGATTCTCCTCTGGTCATAACCTTGAAAGATTGGGTGGATGAACTCTACGCCGACGGCAGGACCACGGTGCTCTCCACCAAAGAACTTGAGAAAAAGATCCTGGAGATCACGGACATCCGTGAAAGAAAGGGTTCACAGTCAATAAACACAGGAAGCGAAAGGATGGAATCATGGAGTATACACTAGCGCAAAAAATCATAAAGGAACACCTTGTCTCCGGCACCATGGAACCGGGTTCTGAGATCGCCTTAAAGATCGACCAGACCCTGACCCAGGACGCCACGGGCACCATGGCCTATCTGGAATTCGAGACTATGGGAGTACCTCAGGTGAGAACAGAGCTTTCTGTGGCTTACATCGATCACAATACTTTGCAGTCCGGCTTCGAAAACGCCGACGACCACAGATTCATCCAGTCCATGGCATATAAGTATGGTTTGAGATTCTCGAGACCCGGTAACGGTATCTGCCACCAGGTTCACCTGGAGAGATTCGGAGTTCCCGGTAAGACTTTGATCGGTTCAGACTCACATACTCCTACAGGTGGCGGCATAGGCATGCTGGCCTTTGGAGCAGGCGGCCTGGACGTGGCTGTAGCCATGGGTGGAGGCGCATACTACATCACCATGCCTAAGATGATCAAGGTGGAACTCAAAGGCAAACTCAGACCCTTCGTTACCGCCAAGGATATAAGCCTGGAGATCTTAAGGATCCTGAGCGTCAAAGGCGGAGTAGGATACATAGTAGAGTGGGGCGGAGAAGGCATCAAATACCTTACGGTTCCTGAGAGAGCCACCATCACAAACATGGGTGCGGAACTCGGAGCTACCACATCCATCTTCCCCTCAGACGAAGTCACCAGAGAGTTCCTGAAGGCAGAAGGGAGAGAGGACAGCTGGAGAGAACTGAGCTCAGATCCCGGAGCTGTTTATGACCGTGTAGTGGAGATCGATCTGGACGAACTCAAACCCATGATCGCTTGTCCTCACAGCCCGGATAACGTAGTTACCGTGGAAAGCATCGAAGGAACCAAAGTTGACCAGGTCTGTATAGGATCCTGCACCAACTCATCCCTCTACGACATGCTTAAGGTAGCAGCCCTTCTCAAGGGAAAGACCATAGACCCCAGCGTGAGCCTTTCTATCTCACCGGGATCCAAGCAGGTCCTTGCCATGCTGGCGGACTGCGGGGCCCTGTCGGATATCATAGCATCCGGCGCCAGAGTTCTTGAGTGCGCCTGCGGCCCTTGCATAGGTATGGGTTTCTCGCCGAATTCAGGCGGAGTGTCCTTAAGGACCTTCAACAGAAACTTCGAAGGAAGATCCGGAACGAGAGACGGCAGGGTATATCTGGTATCTCCTGAGACCGCCGTGGCAGCTGCCATTAACGGCGTGATCACGGATCCCATGAAACTTGGAGAAATGCCTTCAGTGGAGCTTCCTTTAAAGTATAAGATCGACGATAGCGCGGTGATCCTTCCCGCTGATCCTGATGAAGCAAAGGACGTGGAGATCTTAAGAGGCCCTAACATCAAGGCTTTCCCGGACTCCAAACCCATAACCGACGAGATCAATGCTGAACTTACCCTTAAAGTAGGCGACAATATCACCACCGACCACATCATGCCCGCAGGAGCCAAGATCCTGCCTTACAGATCAAACATTCCTTATCTCTCCAACTTCTGCTTCGAAGTCTGTGATAAGGACTTCCCTGAACGTGCCAAAAACGCCGGCTCCAGTGTGATCATCGGTGGAGAGAACTACGGCCAGGGCTCTTCCAGAGAGCACGCAGCTCTGGTTCCTCTGTACTTAGGAGTGAGAGCTGTAGTGGCCAAGAGCTTTGCAAGGATCCACGCAGCAAACCTTATAAACGCCGGAATCATGCCCCTTACATTCTCAGATCCCTCGGATTATGACAAACTTGAACAGGGAGACGAGCTGGTGCTGAAGGATATTTTTGCTGGTATGGATAAAGGAAATATCAAACTTGTAGATGTAAATAAAGACCTGGATATTGACTTGAAATGCGCATTTACGGACCGCCAGAAGGCCATTTTGAAGGCTGGAGGCCTCCTTAAATACGTAGGACAGGGTAATAACTGAGAGGAACAAAAGATGGACAGAGAAACAGCTATCAAAAAATCCCTTGAACAATTTGAAATACTTCTTAGAGAGCAGCTGGACAGAGTGGATCGCATGAAAGAAGCGACCGCAAGAGCAGAGTCCGGAGGCCCCAAGGTCATAGGCCTTATAGACGGAGACGGCATCGGTCCTCTCATCATGAAAAAAGCCGAAGGCCTTCTCAGAAAGCTCCTAAAGGATGACATAGACTCGGGAGATATAGTTTTGAGAAAAATCGACGGCCTGACCATCGAAAACCGTCTGGCTCTTAATAAGTCCGTGCCCGAGGATGTTTTGGAAGAGATCAAAAAATGCGACATTATCCTCAAAGGTCCCACCACCACACCTAAAGGAGGCACCATGGAGAGTGCCAACGTGACCTTGAGAAGAGAGCTTGATCTCTACGCCAACGTGCGTCCCGTCAGCGTTCCTGAAGAAGGCATCGACTGGATGTTTTTCAGGGAGAATACCGAGGGGGAATACGTGCTTGGTTCCAGAGGAATCGACTTCGAGGGCGAGATGGCTGTGGACTTTAAGGTCATTACAGACCCGGGCACCGAGAGGATCGCAAGGGCAGCCTTCGAATACGCCAAGAATAACGGCAAGACCAGCGTCTCCATAGTCACCAAGGCCAACATCATGAAAAAGACCGACGGTAAGTTCTCGGAGATCTGCCGTAGAGTTGCTGCGGATTATCAAGACATAAAGGCAGAGGACTGGTATGTGGATATAATGTCAGCCAATCTGGTGAATCCGAACATGCGCTCCAAGTTCCAGGTCTTCGTGCTGCCTAATCTCTATGGTGACATCATCACCGATGAGGCAGCGGAGATCCAAGGAGGCGTGGGTACAGGCGGCTCAGCCAACTTAGGCGATCGTTACGCCATGTTCGAGGCTATCCATGGCACAGCTCCCAGGATGATAGAAGACGGGCTGCAGGATTACGTGAATCCCATGAGCATATTCAAAGCTTGCGAGATGATGCTGAGGCATATGGGAATTGCCGATAAAGCAGACAAACTGCAGAAAGCTCTTGATAAAGCACAATCTCCTGATGCACCTAAGGTGACGGGCTTTAGAGAAGGTTCAAAGACCGCTGAACTGGTGGAGTACATCTACGATAAGCTGTGATAAACTGAGGCCATCTTAAATGACGGCCTCTTTACTTTGAAGAAGTTTAATGATATTATAAAGCGTAGATATTTTGAGATACCAAAAGGATATTTGAACAATGCAAAAAATAATCATCAAAATAAAATCTAAAAAAGGCAACCTACCTTCCTATGAGACCATTGGTTCAGCAGGAGCTGATTTAAGAGCCAGCCTGGATGAGCCCATCACTTTGATGCCCGGTGAGCGCAGACTGATTCCTACGGGAATGTACGTGGAACTTCCCGAAGGCGTGGAGGCACAGATAAGGGCTAGATCCGGCTTAAGCATCAAACACGGTATCACCATGATTAACGGTGTGGGAACCGTGGACAGCGATTACAGGGGAGAATGGAACGTGCCCATGGTCAATCTGGGACAGGAGCCTTATACCATACATGACGGAGACCGCATTGCTCAGGCAGTGTTCACCAAGTATGAACACGCCGACTTTGTGCTGGTCGAAGAAGTAAACGATACAGAAAGAGGCGGAGGCGGCTTCGGCTCTACGGGGGTTTAATAATGTTTTTGAGAACGGATATTGAGAAAAGAGAATTTGACAATCTGGATCAAAGGGCCTGTAAATCTGCAGAATCCAGGGGTCGTAAGTTTGATGAACCCAAGGACGACGTGAGAACCGAGTTCCAGAGAGACAGGGACAGGATAATCCATTCAAAGTCCTTCAGAAGGCTCATGCATAAGACTCAGGTATTTCTGGCACCGGAAGGCGATCACTTCAGGACCAGACTTACACATACTCTGGAAGTTAGCCAGATAGCCAGGACCATAGCCAGATCTTTGAACTATAACGAGGATCTGACGGAAGCCATCGCTCTCGGCCATGATTTAGGACACACGCCCTTTGGTCATAACGGAGAAGAGGTTCTGAACAAGATCCATCCCGGCGGATTCAGACATAACGTTCAGAGCTTAAGAGTGGTGGATGTGCTGGAAGGCAGCCATCACAGGGTAGGCATGGGCATGAATCTCACAGCGGAAGTAAGGGACGGCATTGTTAATCATACAGGCCCAGGAGTACCTTTTACTCTTGAGGGACAGATCGTCCATATAGCTGACAGGATCGCTTATATCAATCACGATATCGATGATGCTTTAAGATCCGGAGTAATAGAGTTTACGGATATACCGGAATCTTCCATTAAGCTTTTCGGAGCTTCCCACAGGGGCAGGATCAATTCCCTTGTTATCGACGTCATAAAGAGCAGTGAGGGACGTGACAAGATCTGCCAGAGTCCGGAGTTCAAGGGTGAGATGGAGCATCTGAGACGTTTTATGTTCCAGAACGTATATAAGAATTCCAGAGTCAAGAGGGATGAGGATCTAAATAAAGTGGAGACCGTCATCAGATCCCTCTACGATTATTATTGCGATAATCCGGATCTTTTGCCTGAGGAACTTCTGGACATCTCCTTAAAGGATGGTGTAAACGAAGCAGTAAAAGACTACATCGCAGGCATGACGGACAGATTCGCGCTGTCTACCTATACGGATATTTTTGTTCCTAAGGGCTGGAAATAACAAAAAAATTGAGTTTTTTGCAATATATTTTGTATTTAAATAAAAGGATATTTGAGATTTTGGGGTATATATAGGGTATAGAGTTAAGGGGGTTGACCAGATGGCTCAGCGATTTTCCAATAATGGGGTCGATGATCTTAAAAGCCAACTTAATATTGTAGATGTAATAGGCAGGGTCGTCCCGCTGAAGAGAGCAGGCTCCAACTATAAGGGTGTTTGTCCTTTTCATAATGAGAAGACTCCGTCTTTTGTTGTGTCTGATCAGAAGCAGATATTCACCTGTTTCGGCTGCGGAGCCACAGGAGACGCCATAGAATTCACCAAGAGATACTACAACCTTGACTTTATGGAAGCCTGTGAGAAGCTTGGTAAAGAATACGGCATAGAAGTAAACTTTCAGAGAAATAATCAGGGTAAGGAGAAGGAGAAACTCTACGCACTGAATCGGGAAGCGGCTAGATTCTTTTACAAGGCTTTCACCGAGAAAGCTAATCCGGGCTACAGCTACATGAAGAAGAGAGGCATGGATGATGCCATTCTCAAGAAATTCGGCATAGGCTATGCCGACAGGGAGTGGGACAGCCTGTACAAATATCTCAAGGCCAAGGGTGCAGAGGACCAGGACCTCATAGATCTGGGGCTGGTATCCAAGGGAAGGGATGGTAAATGTTATGATAAGTTCAGGCATCGAGTCATCTTTCCCATCATCAATACCTCAGGTAAGGTCATAGGCTTCGGAGGCAGGCGGATAGATGATAACGATAATCCTAAATATCTGAATTCTCCGGAGAACGCGATTTTCCAGAAAAAGAACAATCTATACGCCTTAAATACCACCAAGCAGGACATAGCCAAAGAGAGCAGCGCCATTCTGGTAGAAGGATATATGGACGTCATAAGCCTTTATCAGCACGGAGTACACAATGTGGCAGCATCTCTTGGTACGGCTCTTACGGAGAATCAGGCCAAACTCATCAAAAGATACACATCCAACGTTTATCTCTGCTATGATTCGGATCAGGCAGGTGTAAATGCAGCCTTAAGGGGTATAGAGATATTGTCCCCGGCAGGTCTTAAGGTTAAAGTCTTCCACGTGACGGACGGCAAGGATCCGGACGAATACGCCAAGGCCCATGGTAAGGATGCTTTTATGGCCCTTGCAGGAAAGGCACCCACAGCAGTCCAGTACAAGCTGGATTCGGCCAGGAAGGGCATGGACCTAACGAAAGACGAAGACAAGGTGGAGTACATCAAGCGGGCTGCGGATATTTTGAGAAGGCTGAGTCCCATTGAGATGGACATATATATTAAATCTCTGGCAGAGAGCCTGAAGGTCTCGGAACTTGCCATCAAGCAGGAAATCGAGCAGGGCGGAGCAGAAAAGAGAGAACAAGCACCGGCAAGACATACGGATGGCGCGCCGGAAGCAGTCCTGAGCAATACCGAAGGTAACGTGATATCGGCTCTTCTGACCAATCCGGATCTTACGGAGGAACTTTTCAAAGAGCCGGGAATCATGGAATCGGCCTTTGGCAGGAAGATCGAAAACATAATCTTTGAGATCTTCGGTAATAAAGGAAGCTTCGATCTGGAAGACATAACTGACAGGTTGGAGCCTGAAGAGAGCCTTAGCCTAAATGAAACCTTGAAGGGCATTTTCCTCGCCGGCAAGGAAGAGGAAGTGCTTAAGGAGAGCATCAATAAATGGAAGCTCGAAGGCCTTAAAAAGAAAGAAAAAGACATCATCGCCAAAATGAATCTGGCAGATGAGAGCGATATGGGACAGGAAACCGTAATGTCCCTTACAGAAGAATTAATGAAAGTACAGAACGATATTAGAAAGTATGGGGGAAGATACTGATGGCAGAAAGTAAGAAAAAACGCGGATCAGCTGACGCAGATCTTGACAAGGAGATCATGGAAGAAAGAGACGCCTTCGAAGAAGAACAGAAGGAAGAAGCTGAGATCGAAGCTAAGATGAAGGACGAGTCCGAGAAGAAGCAGAAAGAACTTCTGGATCTGCTCCTGGCACAGGCTAAGAAGACAAACAACAAGATCCCTGAAAAAGACGTAAATAAGATCCTTGACACATTCAACCTGGAGACCATTCACTTACCGGATCTTTATGATGATCTGTGGGCTAAGGGTGTGGAGATCCTTCCTGAGGAGCCTGCACCTGATGACTTGACTCTTATAGCCGACGATGTGGTTATGGTCGATGACAGCGACATTATTCCTGATGAGACTCTGGACGCTGATTTCGAAGCGGAATTAGACTCCGGTTTCGCCAAGGGAATCGCAGTTGACGATCCCGTCAGAATGTACCTTAAGGAGATCGGTAAAGTTCCTCTTCTTACGGCTGATGAAGAGATCGAACTGGCCAAGAGAATGGAGCAGGGAGATGAAGATGCCAAAAAGAGACTTTGCGAGGCTAACCTTCGTCTTGTAGTATCCATCGCTAAGAGATACGTTGGAAGAGGCATGCTTTTCCTGGATCTGATCCAAGAGGGTAACCTGGGTCTAATTAAAGCTGTGGACAAGTTCGATTACACTAAAGGTTACAAGTTCAGTACCTATGCAACCTGGTGGATCAGGCAGGCTATCACCAGATCCATCGCAGATCAGGCTAGGACCATCCGTATTCCTGTGCATATGGTTGAAACCATCAACAAGCTCATCAGAGTATCCAGACAGCTCCTTCAGGAACTGGGAAGAGAACCTTCTCCTGAAGAGATCGCTGATGAGATGGGACTTTCAGTAGATAAGGTAAGAGAGATCCAGAAGGTGGCTCAGGAGCCGGTATCTCTGGAAACACCTATCGGTGAAGAAGAAGATTCTCACCTTGGTGACTTCATTCCTGATGAGGACGTACCTCAGCCTGTTGAAGCTGCAGCTTTCAGCATGCTCAAGGAACAGCTGGTAGAAGTTCTCGACACTCTTACAGACCGTGAGCAGAAGGTATTAAAGCTGAGATTCGGTCTTGAGGACGGAAGAGCCAGAACTCTTGAAGAAGTAGGTAAGGAGTTTGAGGTTACCCGTGAGCGTATCAGACAAATCGAGGCCAAGGCTCTTCGTAAACTCAGACACCCTTCAAGATCCAAGAAATTAAAGGATTATCTGGAGTAAGTTTTTTGCGCAATGTAAAGCTTCAGAACGGCAAGGCCAGCGACGAGAAATCCATAAAGATACCTAGTTAATGAATTGTAGAGGCCCTTGCTATATCAGTAAGGGCTCATTTTAGAGAGGACAGACATGGTAAGCTATAAAGAAATAGAAAGGGCCATAGAAGCCAAGGCACCTCTTGACCTTCAGGAGGATTGGGACAACTCAGGATGGCAGGTAAGGCTTAAGACGGACTTTAACAGGATCCTTTTGGCTTTAGAGATACGTTCAGACGTAATAGAAGAGGCTGTGAACAAAAAATGCGACCTCATTATCACTCATCATCCCTTGATATTCGGGGCTCTTAAGCAGGTGGTAGGCCTGGAGGGCATCGATTTCAGTGCAAATGATGAGATTGACAATAATAATATTACGTCAAATATGCTCATAGACCTTATTCAGGAGGGAATAAGCGTATATTCCATTCATACGCCCTTTGATAAATGTAACGACGGAAACAACGATTTCCTGGGAGCCATGCTGGGACTGGACAGGATCAGATTGGCTGAATCTGGAGAAGGTTATGTCAGGGTCGGAGACTTTATCGAACCCATAGGACTTAGTGAGATCATGGATCGCGCAGCTCTACAGCTGGGCGTTCAGAAGAAGTTCTTTAGATATGCCGGAGACGAGGATGTAAAGATCAAACGCGTCTGCTGGGTAAGTGGCGCGGGAGCAGAGTTCATGGTATCGGCGATCCTTGAAAACTGCGATCTCTATGTAACCGGGGACTTAAAATATCATGATGCACAGAAAGCCCACGAACTTGGAATCAACGTTCTGGATCTGGGTCACTATGCTACTGAGAATATCTTCAGAAGGGCTATGAGCAGCATCCTGATGGATGCCGGTATCTATGATAACGCAGCGGTCATTTTATCTGATGTGGATATTAATCCTTTTGCGCTGTAATAAGAAACAATAGGTGATAAGATGGATTGTACGAGATTTGGAAATAAACTTAATTATTATCGCGAAAAGAACGACATGACAGAGAAGGATCTGGCTAGGAAACTTCACGTTCCGGTCAGGACCGTCATTAAGCTTGAAAACAGTGAGATGGAGCCCAACGACAGGCTGGTGGCTAAGATATCAAATCTTTTCGGCGTGGACTTCCAGGACTATCTTGACCTGGACGAAAGACATGGTGGGGCGCATCATTTTGACCTGGATGACCCGGATTATTCGCCTCTTACAACTAAGAAAAATGCCAAGTCCCGGACTGGGGAAAGATACCAGAGAAGCGGTTCTGATCCATCCATAGGAAGAGCTATCAGGAAGATATTAAGCATAGTCCTGGTAGCGATCGCCCTTATAATGGTCATAGCGGATGATTTGATATTCCTTGAGATCTTTGGCGATGAGGACCTGAGCTTCATATCAATACCTCTGGTACCGGTACTGCTGATCTTAGCATCGCTTCTTTCTAAATCGAGCAAAAAATAATCAAGTGGCTATCTCAAAATGAGATAGCCATTTTTTGTGAGTTACTGTCAGCATGCCAAAGCTGGTAAAAATGCTTGTGCGACAAAAGGCTCTATGTTATAATACAATATAAACAGTTTGTATTTTTAGCTTAAGAAAGGAATAATTATGAAAAAAACCAGAGTAGTTTTATGTTTGTTCCTTGCATTCGTATTATGCTTTACCATGGGAACAACGATAGTATCAGCAGAGAGCTTTAGTATGGAGAATGCACCCGTGATCACTCTTGGCGAACCTTTCGCGATCGATGTAAAGAAGACAACAGAAAGTCAAACTGAAGCTGATGAAGTATATGTGGGTAAGTTTATTCCCGAAGAGACAGGAAGCTATAAGCTTACCTTCGATACCGTTTTTGACCCTGGACAGACATCAGAGGAACAGCCGGCAATGGTTGCCTTTGTCCTCGCTACAGGTGAAGAAGATGATGAATCCGGTGGAATTACCATGTGTTTTTCTTCCAAGGGAATGAGCGATGAAGACAGAGAGATGATGGAGGATTTATTCTTCGGATATATTTCATTTGATGATCCCACATTTACTGCAGAGCTTGATAAAGGCAAGATATATTACTTAGCAGCTGCTCTTCAGGGAACAGAGTCCTACACCACGAATGTTACGATCTCTACGCACACTCATGATCTTCATAAGGTAAAAGAACGCGCAGGTTATGAGACAGAAGACGGATTCGATTACTTCTATTCCGGAGGACTTTATTATACCTGTAAGGATAAGCAGTGCGCTTATTACGAGGAGTTGGAGTACTATCCTGCAGTTGATACCATCAAACTTTCATCAAACAAGTTCGTCTATACCGGAACCGCCAAAAAGCCTACCGTGACCATCAAAAATATAGAGGGTGGCAAGCTTAAGAAGGGCACTGACTATACTGTGTCATATAGTAATAATACTAAGATCGGTAAGGGCAAAGCCATAATTACTTTTAAAGGCAACTATGAAGGCAAGTATACCAAGACCTTTAAGATCAATCCTGCTAAGGTAACAGGCCTTACCCTTAAATCAACCAAGACTAAACAGCTTAAGGCCACATATAAGAAGGTTATAGGCGGAGTCAAGTATCAGATTGCTTATCGCGTCAAGGGAACCAGTACCTGGAAGAAAGCGACTGCAACAGGCACCTCCAAGACTATCAAATCTCTTAAGGCCGGCAAGACATATCAGGTCAAAGTTAGAGCATTTAAGAAGGTAAACGGCAAGACTTACTATGGTAAGTATTCCAAGATAGTTACAGTGAAGGTAAAGAAATAAATAAAGAAAGAAACGGCCTAAATGCCACATTCGCGGCTTTAGGCCGTTTGGATTTTTTGATGATAGCTTAAAGTGCTTATTTCATTGAGCCAGGCCGTCTCTGGTCCAAATCTAGGACGAAACATTTCATTTAAGCACTTTAGTCCTATGGCAAAAAATTATCATAGGACTAAACCCCTGCGTCGGCTATTTTGATCCTATGTTATTTTTTTGATTAAGTCTGTCAAACCTTGATTTCTTCATTCAAATGCCCAGATTTCTATAAAAAATGGCGGTTAGCAGCTGCTAACACCGTTCTTTCAACCAAATTTCAGCTTCTTACGATGCTAGACCATCCTTCTAGCCAAAAAGGTTTCCAAAAAACGTAGGACAACTTAGCCCAGAAAGCCATTTTTGTCCTATGACATATTCAGCCATGTAGGACAAATATGGCGAAAGCAGGAGTTTTGTCTTATTTTGCCATGTTGCCCTCTGCCATTTGCCATATTGCCCTCTGCATTTTGCCACGTAGCCGCACCGCCTTGAGCGCTTGCCGCACCGCCTTGAGCGCTTGTCGCATCGCCCTGACTTTTGTCGAGGTGGTCAAGTCAAATTCAGTGGTGGACATTAAATATTGCCTTGGCAGCCTTTAATCACATAAGAAGGGAGCTGTCATTCTGAGACAGCTCCTGTACTATAGTTATCAAGCTTTATAATCTGTTTACCATGTATTCTAATCTCGATACTCGGTGGCGCTGGGTCCTGAGTTCCTCAAAGGTGGTGAGGGAACCGGCAGCCTTGGATTCAAGTTTAAGACGCTCTAAGTTAAGGGCGTTTTTTAAATATTCTTCTGTCAGCTCGTTTCTGTACTGGAGAAGGGTGAGTGGATATTCGAATTCCACGTCGTTAGGGTCAGCATTCACAAATAAGGCGCGTCCAAAGGACTCTACCGTAAGGATGGGCCAGATGAATTTGCCTTCTCTTGCCAGATCTTCATGCACCACGGTGAAATCGTTATCGAGAAGCCAATATCTCAGGCGTCCCACATGTTTCCTGGGCTGAAGGATGTAGCGCTTGAAACTATGAGAATGATGATAGTCCTTACCGAGGATCTCGGTGATGAGCATTCCGCCCATGCCGGCCATGATGACAGTGTCAACTTCGCCTGAATCGAGTACTTCTATGCCGGAACCCTGACGAAGATCGAAAGGGGCAGCAGAGGGAAGCATTGCTTCGGCATTCTCGCGGCACTTCAAAAGAGATCCCGCGGAGATATCGCTCATGATGACCCTGTCAGATCTTCCTGATTCCAGGAGAGCCAAAGGAATGTAGCCATGGTCTGTGCCAACGTCGCAGACGGACTCACCGGGAAGAACCTTATCGTAAATTTTTTGCAGTCTTTCAGTTAATTTAATCATAACGCTTCTATTATAAATAAATAATTGGACAATTTCAAGGAAATCGTGTATAATGCTTCAGGTATATTTCTATATACGAAAATGCATTTTTGTGATAAAGGTAGATTTTTATGTCAAATAGAAAAGAAGAAATAGCTAAAAGAAGGATATTCGGAATCATATCTCACCCGGACGCCGGTAAGACGACCCTTACTGAGAAGCTTTTGCTTCACGGCGGAGCGATTCGTGAGGCAGGTACGGTCAAGGCCAGAAGAAACTCCAAGTTCGCCACCTCCGACTGGATGGAGATCGAGAAGCAGAGAGGTATCTCTGTAACATCCTCCGTCATGCAGTTCGAATATCAGGGTAAGATGATCTCCATCATGGATACACCGGGTCATAACGACTTCGGTGAAGATACCTACAGAATCCTTACTTCCGTGGACTCGGCTGTAATGGTCATCGATGGAGCAAAGGGTATCGAGGCCCAGACCAAGAAACTCTTCAAGGTCTGCTCCATGAGAGGCATTCCCATCTTCACCTTCATAAATAAGCTGGATAGAGAGACCAAGGATCCCTTCGATCTGATCCAGGAACTGGAGGACGTGCTGGGTATCGCGTCAATTCCAATGACCTGGCCAATAGGTTCTGGTATAAACTTCGAAGGCATTTATGATATTTTCCATAATGAGGTGGTGCTGTATAAGGCAAACAAGACCATCAAACTGGGAGAGGACGGAGTCTTCGGAGATGAGCTTAAGGATGAGATCGCAGGATACAATCTGGAGGCTTTAAGAGATGAAATCGAACTGGTAGTCGGAGCCGGAAATGAATTTGATGAGGAAGAGATCTCAAGAGGGAAACTCACACCGGTATTCTTTGGATCAGCCTTGGCAGATTTCGGAACCACACAGTTCCTGGAACACTTCCTTGCTTTATCTCCCGCACCAGGCGCCAGAAAGGCCAAATTAAACGGTGAGGACATAAAAGTTGAGCCCGAGGGAGAGGACTTCTCCGGATTCATCTTTAAGATCCAGGCTAACATGAACCCTGCTCACAGAGATAGACTTGCGTTCTTCAGAATCTGCTCCGGCACTTTCCAGAGAGGTATGGAAGTGAAACTTAGCCGCACCGGCAAAATGATGAAACTCGCGCAGTCCACCATGCTCATGGCCAACGCCCGTGAGAATGTAGAGACTGCCATCGCAGGAGACATCATAGGAATCTATGACACCGGTAATTATCAGATAGGCGACACACTCTCTACGGTGAAGGGTGAACTCTTCTTTGAGCCGCTTCCCACTTTCCCTGCTGAAATGTTCGCCCTGGTATCTCCCAAGGACACCATGAAGGCAAAGCAGTTCCAGAAGGGTGTAGATCAGCTGGCTCAGGAAGGAGCTATCCAGGTTTATAGGAACCAGTACAACGAAGTAGTAGTTGGAGCTGTTGGTCAGCTGCAGTTTGAGGTCTTTGAATATAGACTTAAGAACGAGTATAACGCAACCGTCAGAATGGACAGACTGGATATGTCCGTCGTAAGATGGATAGGAGAGGGCGTAGACCTTGAAAAGGTCAAAGACGCTATCGACTCTCGTCAGATGCTGGTCTTCGACCACTTCGAGAGGCCGTTGCTCTTATTTGCCAACCAGTTTACTCTTAATTACTTCCAGGAGAAACACGAAGATATCAAGCTGGTAGAAGCACTGGACGTAGTAAACAAATATTGATAAAAGATAAACCGCATTGATCATAATGCGGTTTTTGCATATTTTGTTAAGTCTAAACATCAAACACTTTTCTTGCCTTTAACACTTTAACATTGTATAATATTATAAACAAAAAATGTAGTTGTGCTGCCATGGAGGTATGGTTGTGAAGTCAGATGATCAGTTGTACAAACAATATCTAGCAGGCGACCAATCGTCAGGCGATGAACTACTGATGCGTCATGGCGAGGAACTCATAGGCTATCTTGATGCCTTCCTGCACAATGTCCATGATGCGGAGGATCTCATGCTGGATGTTTTTACCATCATTCTGGTAGACAAGCCGAAGATCCGAGAAGGCAATTTCAAAGCTTACGTATACAAAGTTGCCCGTAACAGAGCGAATCGGCTTTGGCGGCTGAGGTTCCGGCGAAGTGAATTCGAACTGGATGAGATGCTTCCTTCCATGGAAGAGGCACCAGAAGAAAGGGCACACAAGGCGGATAGAGACGCCACACTTTACAGGTGCCTGAATCGAATAGCGCCACAATACAGAGAAGCTTTGTATCTGGTTTATTTAAGCGATATGAGTTATACGAAGGCAGCTGAGATCATGGGTTGCTCTGAAAAGAAGATAGATAACATGCTCGCGAACGGAAAGAAGAGCATGCGCAAAGAACTGGAAAAGGAGGGGTTGAGCATTGAAGACATATGACAGCTGGACAGATGAACTTCATCGTCGTATGGACGTCAGACGTAAGACCAAAAAGCGCAACAAGATGATAGGTTTCGTTGCCGCTTCCGGTTCTGTGTGCCTTGCTATAGTTGTACTTATAGCCATTGGCGTCTCCCGCATCCCTAATCATGATCCTATAGTGTCACCGGGTGGAGCTGCGGCCAGTATCCTTGCTGACAATCCGGTTATTGGTTATCTGATCGTGGGCCTTCTTTCTCTTTGCTTCGGCGTGGCGCTGGCAGTTTTTTGCATGCGAATGAAGATGCATATCGATGAGGAGAATGATAATGTATGACGCGTTTGAAAACGCGCTCCAGATACTGATTCTGGTTATAAGTATCACGATCGCGTTATCCCTTGCATTTAAAACTCATGAAAAGGTATGGATCCTTCTGTCGATGTTCTACGGATGCTGGTTACTGGGAGATTTATACTGGCAGCTATGCCTGATGCTCTTCGGAGATATCCCTCAGCTATCTCTGGTATCTAACCTGAGCTGGTACGCATCCTATATCTTTTTGTATATACTGTTAAGACATGTGGAACCGCCACGGCTGGATGCTCCCAGGCGATTTATGCCCTTCATCGGGCCCATATTCACCTTAGGAATGGCTGTATTCTTTATAGTCCAAAGCGGAGGCGAGCAGATTGTAAGCAACCTGATCAGTGCGCTTATTATGGGATTTTTACTCTACGCAGCCATCGTAAGACTTATGGAACATCGCCGTGAGGGTAGGAAGGGATATCTATACATCCTTATCCTTGCTCTGATTTTTTTCGAATATGGGATGTGGATATCCACCAGCTTCGCTATTGAAGACAATCTGATGCATCCATACTACTGGTGCGATACGTTGCTCTCCATCTCTTTTCTTCTGTATATTCCGGTGCTTAGAAGGGAGGGGGAACATTCATGAGCTATATCGAAAATATCTATGTATGTATGATCGCCCCCTTGCTTATAGCGGCGATAATCCTTAAAGGAGAAGGTCGAAGAGTCCTTGTGTTCTCTGTGGCTGGTATGACCACTTGTCTGCTCTCGGCCTATATCAGCGCTTTTGCTGCAGGCGTAGTAGGTATGGACGCCGTCACGGCCTCATATGAGATTTCTCCGGTAACCGAAGAAGCCATGAAATTTGCACCGGTCCTGATATATATCCTTATTTTCAGGCCGGACAAAAAACACGTGATCTTGGGCGCTTTAATGACGGCGGTGGGCTTCGCTACCTTCGAGAACGCCTGCTTCATCGCTGCCAACGGCACTGAACAGCTGCTGCAGCTTTTGATCAGAGGCTTTGCCACAGGCGCCATGCATGTGGTCTGCGGCATGATCGTGGCCATCGGCCTGTACTTCCTGCTGGATCAGATCTGGATCAAGATCGCCGGCACCTTCGCGCTGCTGTGCCTGGTCATCACCCTACACGCAGTCTTCAATATGCTGGTGATCCAGACAGGCGCTGTCTTCTGGATAGGCTGCGCGATACCCATGGTGATCCTGGTGGTATTCCTCGCGTTCTTCCGCGAGAAAATAGATATTTCTTAACTGAATAAACTCTTTGCCCGGTCGGTGAACTGCCGACTGGGTTTTTTGATGCAAAAAATATTTTTGAAAAATTCTGAAAATTCAGGTTAGGACTTTATTAACTTTCGCGACACATAAGGAATGTAAACACTTTTTAACTAAGAAAGGATGTCCCGGAAATGACAAGAGAAGAAATGATCAAGGAACTGCATACTCGTATGAAGACGCGGCGCAAAAGACGTGAGCAGAGACTCACGGCGCTTATCGGATTCATATGCGTCCTTCCGCTGGCGGGCCTCTGGAAGCTTGCTTCGGAAAGCAGCAGACTGATAGGTCGATCAACAGATATGTATACCGGATCTTCACTGCTATTCAGTAAATATGGTGGTTACGTTCTGGTTGGTGTGATCGCTTTTCTGATAGGCATCGTACTGACAGTGATAATCCGGAACCATCTGGAAAAAATCGATCGTGACGAATCTAAGAAGCAAGATTCCACATGACAGACATTTAATAAGCAGTTGTTTCGAGTTTAAGTTAGGAGGATGAAAATGAAAGTTAGTAAACGCGGTTGGAAACGTTTAATGGCACTTGTGCTGTCGATCGCAATCTGCATCTGCTTCATGCCGGCTGAGGCATACGCCTATGTCGGGCCGATGTTGGGAGAGGCCAACGGAGTCGTGGTCAAGACAGATCTCACAAAGGACGGATGGCACTATGCTCAACTCAAAAATGATTATATAACCTTCGAGATCGAGCAGGATAATGGCCTTATTTGCCGGACTGTCCCGACTAAAACAGCCGATAAGATCTCACTTAAGAAATCCTATGATCAAAACATATATCAGGAACTGGATTTCTACAATTATGATTATCAGGGCTATTATTTCGTTTACGAAAGAGAGATAATCTCGGAAACACAGCGCTGGATCCCTGAGAAGGTAGAGTCATCCGTCGAAGGTGACGCACTTGTCCTGGATTACACTTTTGCAGGGACTGCAATGAAGTGCAAAGTCACCTTCAAATTGGCAGAGTTGACAGAAGGAATGTACAGAGGAAACTATACTGCGCCTGTAACTCTGGAAAATTACTATGAAGCCTATGGCGAAACTGAGAGAGGAAGGACATTCGCAGTTACTGCAGAGTTTGAATTCTACTCGCCTTGGCTAATGCATTCCCATGATTGGGTAGGAGAAGACAGTGCCTATGTATATCTTAATAGCCACAGGCTTCCCTATTATGGCCACGAGGATGAGACATCTCCAAAGCGTATACTGGCAGAATACGGTAAATTTGCCGGGGAATATTATGAAAAAACGGAAGACGGAAAAGCTCTCACTTTTACGAGATCTCAGTCGGCATCCTGTGGTCTGGTCGATGTTTCCGGAGGCTGCACGGATGTCTCAACGGTAACGGATGTTACCGCTGATTATAATCCCCGTCCCATTTGGTGGTCCTGGCCGTACGAATCCGTTGATAACTATACTAATGTCGGTACTGTCACCTACGATGAGGCAAATCCCTTCGTGCTTCTGGGAGATAATTTCCGGTCTATGGAGGAGGATGGCACTTATCAAGGGGCATTGAATAAGTACGGTTATGGTATCCAAGGCTCTCTGCCAAAGAGCGCAGAGAAAATGTCCTATATAGCTCCTTCTTCCGATGGGCCTTCCAGAGAAAAGGATCTCCTTGTTACCAAGTCCTATGGCACGTTTGTCAATAAAAAAGTTGGTGATGGTAAATATACCGGAACAACGTCGATGGTCTGGGGCTACCGCAACCTCTATAAAGAAGGAGAGACTGTGATCCCTAAGGGAGAGGAGGCAAAGGCTCTGGATTCCGAGTTCGATTCTAAAGCTGAATTACCCGATCGCCTTGTGATCTCTCCGAACGGAAGCGGATATAAGGCAGAACTGAACCCGCCTGTAGAGAGTGAAGATAAGGTCGCGGTATTACGCGGAAATATCAACTATGTTTCAGAAGGTAACAGCGGCTATTATGCCTTTAATAATGGAAGGGCGTATCTGTCGCCGACAGTTTCTGTGAATTTCGATGCTGTGAAGGATTACTTCCATGTCAAGCCGGACGGATCCATCGACTATAAGGGTATCCGGATCAGTGTACCAAATTATTGTATCTATAAATCTAAAAACAGACCTAAATGCAAGGAGCCTGAGTTCTCATATGATGAGAAGAAGGGGCTGGTGATTGGGCTGGATCCCGCCAATAACGATGCGATCATCAGTGTCAATATTCCATATACCACAACGAATATCGAGGGTGTAGCACTCGATTTGGATGGAAATGTGAACTTCTATGGAGGCATCCACATCAGAACACTCTTCGACGGAGCCAGATTTGACCTCACGAAGTTCCAGATGGGAACGGATCCGAAGGATGGCACATTCGGTATGAACGGGATCGAAGCAAGTCTTGATGTCGAGGACGTAGGCTTCATGGGCTTTGATGTCAACAAAGCCAAAGGTGTCATCAATACGATAGCTGCAGAAGAGTATTATTATTTCGATATCGATATAAATGCTTTTGATGTCGTCGAATTTGCGGGTAAACTTGAAATTAAGTATAACAAGAAGACCGGCGTTTTGATGCCCAATGATCTTCAAGGACAGTTCAAATCTGATCTGGTCGGGATCACGGTCATTCCCGAAGTACCGGCTATCGAGATAAACGGAGTTAAGGTCGGTTTCGCCGGACTGGTGGATACGATCAATGAAGACTACTTTGCGATACCGCCGCTCACTTTGACCATAGGTGGCCATGGCTCAGTAGCTAAATGTATTTCAGGCTGGCTTACGACTACTCTGGGCCCGTCGGAATTTACGGTTATCGGAAGCGATCTTGAGATCAGCCCGCCGAGTGTTTCGACTAATCTTCAACTGCTCAAAGAACTCAGCATTTCCTTTAAAGATGTAGGAAAAGAAATTGAATATAATAACAGAAAATACAAAGGAATAGATCTGTCTGGAACTCTTTCTGCAAAGATCAACCTGATGAACGACGGTAAAAAGATCGATGTCGGTCTTTTCAACGTCGATGTAGCACACATCCTCGATATCTACGGTTCAGTAGGTTTCAGTGCTTTCGGCGGCAGAAACGAAGCTAATACCATGGCATATTTGGACGTTAACGCCACAGGTAATGCCAGAGCTTCACTGAAAGTGCCGGCCTCAGTGTTCCTTTTCGGAGGAAGAGAGATAGCAAGCTCTAATTTACTTATGAAAGTCGGAGCACAGACTGAAATTCCTTATCGCGGTTCTCTTGAAAACTGCCTGGGTGACGCTGTCAAAAATATAAATGGCTATGTTGCCTGCTGCCTTGACAACATAATAGATCTGGATGTGCTTGGCAAATACTACTTAAGGACCGCTTATGTGTCTCCGGATTCGTTTACCATGGACGTTGGTTCCGGAGATCCCGGAGAATTCGTTGTTAATTCTTCCGGAGCCAAAGGTTCTTCAGTCGTTCAGAAGTTACCGGTACTTGACAAAGATAGCAAGCAGACCGGAGAGATCATGTTTGGCTTGGCTTTGAAAGAAAAAGACATAAACGTGACCGCGGATACTGAAGCCAGTGAAGCGAGATCCGCATCGAATCCTATAATCGTTTCCCTTGCTGACGGAGTGCATCTTGAACCCGGCGATTCTGTGGTGCTTCAGGTCAAGCCCGTTGGAAGCGTTTCGGAAGATGAGTTCATCAGCGCTCTTAAGATCGACGGAACCCCTGCACTCAAAGTCGAATTGGATGAGAACGGAGTACGTACCAATTCAGGAAATGTTATACCTACGGTTGTAGATGGAGAGGTCATATCTGCGGCTCTGTTCCTCGATAATACTAAGGAGCAGTGGGTAATCGACTCCGGCGTGCAGCTGGAAGAAGAGCCTACACTCTACATCAGTAATGAAAACCTTATTGAAAAATTTAATGATGTAAACTATAGCGGAAATACTTTGAACGGAAATGCCGCAAACCTGAAAGAGAATGCAGAATATAAGCTTATAACTAATCTGTGCACTGATCCTGATTCAGATGGATTTATTGTGGGTGAGCCTTTAGATATCGCTGAAGGTAATTTCCAGGTGAGTGTGCCCAACCAAGGAGAGGCTGCAGAGACCGGCGACTACTATATATCGACCACTCTGGTGCAGATCCAGACTGAGGACTTCAACGGAGATGGAATCATTTCCGAGGATGAGACGATCATGATCCCTCTGGAGCGCTGGGTCAGCGAAGAAACGATGCACTATACCAATACCGCAGCTCCTCAGACTCCTGCAAACGTATCCCTCACAGCCACCGGTAACGAGACTCTGACCTGCGCCTTCAATGAAGTTGAGAACGCAGAAGGATATCGCATCAGGATCCTCAAAGACGGCGAGTACACCGGATATGGATATGAAATGCCTGTAGTAGTTGAGACAGATCCCGAGACCGGAAAAACGATCAAGACTCTGGATTCTAAAGGCGGCAGCGAGGCGGTCAGCTATGAAGATGGAGCCTTCACAGTACGTATGGCTCCCACCGTCTGCCCTGAACAGACTGCAGAAGGCATTGAACAGCCGGCAGCTCTCGAGCCAGGATCAGGTTATTCAGTTGGTATATCAGCTTACAGCTATCTGGACGGTGACACCAAAGAATATCCTGTTTACAGCGAAGAAGGTATTTCCGACAGCGCAACTATCAGTACATACGAAAAGGCTAATTTCTCTGTCAAGCTGAACGGAAATGAAGCAGCTAAGAACGACAGCGGCATTTATGAGGGCACTGTATCTCAGGAAAGCCGTGAACTTACAGTTGAAGTCACATCAGGCGGTAATTATCTGATAGAGGTGACCGCAGAGAGTGATGAAGCAGAAACTCTCACCGCAGAAGGTTCTGCTCTTACCAAGGAACTTCCTGATCTTGAGGGTTCGGTGATGTATGACATAGTCGTTACTAACCTTTCCACTCTTGATAAAACCACAGCCTTCCTTCAGGTAAATAAGGATGAGATACCGCCGCTTCTCTTAATGGATGCAGAGAGTTATATGTCTGATCCGGAAGGCAAGACCATCATTACAGGTACGACGGATCCCGGCGTCACTGTAAACGGCGTTAAAGCTGACGCCGATGGACGCTTCGAACTCGTTAATATAAATGACGAAAAGATAGCTGTCGTAAAAGAGTATTACGCCACTTATGATAAGATCATCAGAGAAGAGAAGACATTATCATCATTAGAAGATTTCATTCACTTGAAAGAGGAAGTCGACGAAATCGATCCGGCTAACTGGGAAGGCCCGGGAGTATATTATACTATAACCAGAGAATATGTTTACAATGGACCTTGCTCCTTAGCCTACTATCAGGAACTGGAAGAAGGAGTTGCAAAAGGTGAGGTTGAAGAACTCTCTGAACTTAACTACACAGAGAAGCAGATGAGTGTTGAGGAAGCTGAGAAACTTGAGGAAGCTGATTATCGCACCATCACCTTCTTGAGCACTGCGACTAAAGGCTTCGCTCTGGATTACGTTGTGACCGCTGAGGATGAATTAGGAAACACCACTGAAGCAATAGTCAAGATCTCGCCTCATATCCATACCACCAAGAAAGTGTCCGGTAAAGCCGCTACATGCTTCAAGGCTGGAAGGAAAGAACATTATGTATGCACTACCTGCGGCCAGAAGTTCCAGGA
Organism: Bacillota bacterium; assembly: GCA_017394515.1. Classification (GTDB taxonomy): domain Bacteria; phylum Bacillota; class Clostridia; order Peptostreptococcales; family Anaerovoracaceae; genus RUG754. The sequence goes on from JAFPXY010000038.1 coordinate 29,927, forward strand.
TAAATACGGTACTGCTCAAGCAGGTGATGTGACTATCCCTAAGCTTAAACCGTCTCTGTCACTTGGCGTTGGCAAAGTCAAGGTCTCCAAGACCACCGTTCCGATGAAGGTGGGCCAGAGCTTCAAGAAGATCAAAGCCACCATGAAGAAGGGCGATAAGCTTAAGAGCGCTACCTCTGGAAATAAGAAGATCGTAACGGTCAAACTTAACAGCGCCAAGACCAAGCTGATACTGAAAGCTGGCAAAAAGACCGGCAAGACTAAGATCACAGTTAAGACCAAGGCCGGAGCGAAATCGACATTTACTGTCAAGGTGCAGAAGACCAAGGTCACAGCGACCAAGATCCAGGGATTCAAGAAGACGCTTACCCTTAAGAAGGGCAAGACCTATCAGATGCCTAAGGCAGTGAAACCTGTAACCGTGACCGATAAGATCACATTCAAGAGCAGCAAACCTAAGATAGTTTCAGTCACCAAGGGAGGTAAACTGAAAGCACTTAAGAAGGGCAAAGCCGTCATCACAGTAACCATCGGCAAAAAGAAATTCAAGTGCACGGTGACCGTAAAGTGATAGGTGAGAAGGGAGGACAATGAAATGTTAACGAAGAAGAAAACAAAAGTATTTGTCATACTCATGGCCTTCATGCTGGTGTTCACCCTGGCGCCCATTTCTTTAGGGACAGCATATGCGGTGACTGTTTATGACTATTATGAATTTATCGATTTATCAAGCGAAGCAGGATACGCAGACTTCCTTGATAATTATGCTACCTCATCTAAAGCCTTCATAGAGGCACTGGAAAAAATCGGAGCAATTACCGCGACATCCAAAGGAGATAGTATAGTGTATTACGATCTCGATAAAGATGGCAGTACAGACATGCGTATGGTAACCGATCTCTATAATGGACATATTTGGGTATTATTTTGGAGAGAGAAAACAAACAGTATCAAAGGCGGCATTGAATTTCAACTTGATGAAGAAACACTCAATTACTTTAGGGATCTGCCAGAAGACAATGAGGAAGGATTAAGTTATATTAATAATAAACTCTATATCCGTTTTGATGAAACCGGGATAGAAAATCCAAATAATCCAAATCCGGACTATTTAGAAGGCAGAGATCTGGTTGTTGATATGCGCAAAGGTACAAAGACCTTTACAGGAGCAGATGCCGCAGCGGTAGAATATTTCTTTATGCGGTTATCATTTGATGATGAGATCATCGAATCATATGATGAGGATCTTTCGACAAAAGACAAATGTGTACTGTTCTTTGATCTGGACATGGAAGGGACCATGGACATTAAAGCAGAATTTGAGTATAGTCGAAATCCGGATTATAGTTATGTGATTACTGAGGGGAAACTCCAATGGCTCAAAGACAGTAACATCACCACGAACGTCATTTTGACGCTGAGTGAAAGCAGCTTCAAAAAATGCAGCAAGATGGAGAAGGGAGATATGGGATTGGAATATTTCTACCAATCCATCACCATTGATACCGGAAAGGAAGAGACTTTAACCATTAAACACGACTGGGCTTATGAGTTCGATGATAGCGGTAATTTGGTTCTTACAAATTATAAGAATAACGAAACTGAAGTCATTATTCCCGACAGCATTTACGGCCATCCGGTCACCGCTTTGTATAGTACTTTTGTGAATAATACAAATATCGTTAAAGTCACTGTTCCTGAAAGTGTAACAACGATCAACGGAGCATTCGCTGGTTGCGGCAATCTGGAAGAAGTCGTCTTTAAAGGGGATAAGCTTAAAACTATTGGAAAAGAATCGTTTTATGGATGCAGTAATCTGGAAAAGATCGACATTTCGAAAAAAGTAATAAGTATCGGAGATTGGGCATTCATGGGAGCTGGATCAAATGTGGAGGACTTTAAAATTGAATTCGCTCCCGGCAGCAAGCTTGAAACCATAGGGGAGGCGGCGTTTATCAGATGCAGCACATTGAAAACGATCAGAATCCCGGCGAGCGTGAAAAGCTTGGGAGTCGCAATGTTAAAGAATTGCGGTGCCTTAGAGGAGGTAATCATCGAACCCGGCAGTGGGGTGGAAACCATAGAAGAACAATTCTGTGAAAACTGTAGCAACCTGAAACAAATAACTATACCCAACAGCGTTAAGAAGGTCTGCAAGAACGCGTTCGCAAACATTTACTTCGACACCGTTAGCGGCGAAAAAGCCGAGATCCACTATATCGGTACTTTGGAGGAGTGCAACAAAATCGACTGGGTGGAAGGATGGGGAAATCAACATAGGATGCATATCTTTTATGAAAGCTGTCCGAAATTAATTGAAAAGGCATCCCTCGATTATGACGGTGTTATATACTATGTCTGCGAAAATCCAGATACCAAAGGATGGGAATTGTTCATAACAATCTACAAGCCGGAGAAATTCACCCTTTCTAAAACATCCTGCACCTATACCGGCAAAGCGTTGAAGCCTAAAGTTACGGTAACCAATTCAGTTGGAAGTGTAATCGGCCCGGAGAATTATAAGGTGACTTACGCCAATAATACGAAAGTAGGCAAGGCTACCGCTACTGTTACCTTCAAGGGCAGTTATTACAGAGGCACAAAGGAGCTGAACTTCACCATCAAGAAGGCAGCCAATACCCTGAAGGTCAAGCCTCTTACCGCTAAGGTGAAATACTCTGCTCTAAAGAAAGCCAGCATGACGCTTAAGCGTTCCGCGGTGCTCAAAGTTACCGGAGCCAAGGGTAAAGTGACTTACTCGAAGGCTTCCGGAACCAAGAAGATCACCATAGCTAAAACCACCGGAAAGGTGACTGTGAAGAAAGGCCTGAAGAAGGGTATCTACAAGGTGAAAGTCAAGGTCAAAGCAGCTGGCACGGCCAACTACAAAAGCCTCACCAAGATCGTGACCTTCAAGATCAAAGTCATCTAACAATAGTTTTCAGGGATATATACAAAAGGAGATGTCTCAAAATGAGATATCTCCTTTTTAGGTTGTGGTCAAGAATAATGCCTTTTGAGCAAAAAACTCTCAATTAGCATTACCCCAATTTTGAATGATGTCAATTGGGCAAAAAATCCTCAAAAAACATCACT
>JAFPXY010000039.1 GCA_017394515.1 Bacillota bacterium
TCACCAAAAAAATCCACACGGCCTAATCGTACCATGAAGCCATTTTAGGCCGTGAGTAGGATAAAACTCTTCAATTAAGCATTTTTATCCTACTGCAAAAAATCCCCCTAGGATAAAACTATAGTTTTCGCCATTTTTGTCCTACTCTGTTTTTTGGATGAAGCCCTGTCTCCTCCTGAGATCATCCTCCAAAAGACAGTTTAAGCATAAATTCTTTCAAAAAATAGCTGTTAGCACCTGCTAACCCAGCAATTTTTGTCCAAATTTCAATACCTTGCCGTGCAATATCGCCTCCTGGCTGCATATGCCCAAAAGACATGTAGGATAAATACAGCCAAAATGCCATTTTTATCCTATGGCCTTTCATCCATGTAGGATAAAACAAATAAAACAGAGCTTTTTATCCTATTTTGCTGCGACACCCCTTGACCGATACATCAAAAAAGGGCTATCTCACAATGAGATAGCCCCTTTCAATTACCTTATTCAATATTCTGAACCTGTTCGCGGATCTTTTCGATCTCGGCCTTGATGTTCAGCATGTGGTTTGTAATGGTGATATCGTTGGCCTTGGATCCGATGGTGTTGGCTTCGCGATTCATTTCCTGAACCAGGAAGTCAAGCTTCTTACCAACGGTGCTTTCAGATCCGGTCAAAATGGACTTGAGCTGGAGAAGATGTGAGTTCAGACGAGTGATCTCTTCATCTATGGCACATTTGTCAGCGAAGATGGCAGCTTCTGTTAAGATCCTGTCTTCGGGGATCTCAGCTGCTCCGTCCAGGAGTTCTGCGATCCTTGCCCTGAGCTTTTCCATGTAGTCCTTGACTACGAGAGGGGAGCGCTCTTCGATTTGATCCAGGATGGCCTTGATGGTCTCGCCCTTTGTGATCAGATCATCAGCAAGCCTCTGACCCTCAATGGCTCTCATGCTTTCCAGGTTGGCTGATGCTTCAGCCACGGGAATGAGGATGGCCTTGGTCAGTTCTTCTTCATCGTCCACATCGGGCACAGCCTTAAGCACGTCCGGCATGGTGGCCAGAAGTTCCAGATCGATGTCGCCCGAGAGATCGAAGTTCTCTTTGAGCTCTTTTAAATTGTCATAGTACTGTTTGGCAGCCAGCTGGTTGAGCTTGATGACCACATCGTTCTCGGTGACGTTCTCAACGTTGATGGATACGTCCACCTTACCTCTGGCCAGCTTTGACTTAACTGCTTGCTTGATCTTGTCCTCCGCAAAAGAATACCGCCTAGGCATCTTTACTGTTATGTCGGAGTATCTGTGATTAACTGATTTGATCTCACAGGTGATATTTCTTTTGCCGTCTGAATATTCGCTTCTTCCGAAGCCTGTCATGCTTTTGATCATTATTTACCTCTGATGGATTATTTGAGTACGCGTACGCTCATTACCTTAGGATCGTTGATCTCTACGTCGCAAGCTTCGCTGAGTTCTGCAAGAACGTAAGCGGGACCGAATTTGCTCTGGGATGCCATGCACTTGGTAACGGGAGCCTTTGCAGCGGAAAGAAGATCCATAACCTCTGCTACAGGGTTCTCCATATCCTTTACCATGAGGGCAACACGGCAGCCTGTACGCTGTCCCATGTCGAGCTTAGCGAAGTTAACGGAGTTGATGATGTTTCCGTCTTCGAAGTAGTCTCTGATCTCCTTAACTGCCATTTCAGCACAGTTGTCTTCAGCTTCTGCTGATGATGCTCCAAGGTGAGGAGTAAGGATAACGCCCGGCTTGCCAACCATGTGGTCGTTAGGGAAGTCGCATACGTACTGAGAAACCTTACCGGATTCAAGAGCAGCGAGAAGGTCGTCTTCGTTGACCAGTTTGTCTCTGGAGAAGTTCAGAAGGAGAACTCCGTCCTTCATAGCGGAGATAACGTCAGCGTTGATCATCTTCTTGGTTGCATCGTTTGCAGGAAGGTGAAGGGTTACGATGTCAGCTTCTGCGAGCATTTCCTTAAGATCTGTGTAAACCTTAACGCCTTCGCACTCTGTTACGAAGGGGTCATAGCCTACGATGTCCATTCCGAGAGCGGAGCAAGCTTCAGCGATCTTGCGGCCGATAGCACCGAGTCCGACTACGCCGAGAGTCTTACCGTAGATCTCGTGTCCTGCGTATTTGGACTTACCTTTCTCTACCTGCTTAGCAACGTCCATCTCGTCGTTGGGAGCAAGGCCCTTAGCCCATTCGATACCAGCGGGAACGTTACGCATTGCCATGAGCATTCCGCAGATAACTAACTCCTTAACGGCGTTAGCGTTAGCTCCGGGAGTATTGAATACTACGATTCCCTTCTGAGCGCATCTTTCAAGGGGAATATTGTTTACACCTGCGCCGGCACGGGCAACAGCCATAAGATCATCAGAAAACTCCATTGAGAGCATGTCTGCGGATCTTACTAAGATACCATTGGCTTCGTCTACATTCTCGGTGATCTGGTAGTCATCAGTGAGACGAGCCAGGCCTACAGGTGAGATTTTGTTAAGTTTTGCAATTTTGTACATGATATTATCCTCCGATCGTTCACAGAAATTTCAAATTACACCTTTAGTATAACACTTTACTTACCATCTTAAAAGTGTTAAAATACTTTTGTCAAAGGATTAGTGCAAAAAATTTTTTGCACATTATTATTGAGTAGAAAGAAGGATTATTAAAATGGTAAAACAGAAATACGACAGAGTTTATAATTTCTCAGCAGGTCCGTCAATTCTCCCCCTGGAAGTACTGGAACAGGTTAAGGAAGACCTTCTGAACTATAAGGGAACCGGTCAGTCCGTTATGGAAATGAGCCACCGTTCCAAAGAGTATCAGAAGATCATCGACGAAGCTGAGGCTGATCTGAGGGAACTCATGAATATCCCCGACAACTACAAGGTCCTCTTCCTTCAGGGCGGCGGAACTCTTCAGTTTGCCATGGTACCTCTGAACCTCATGGTAGGCACCAAGAAAGCTGACTACATCATCACCGGACAGTGGGCTAAGAAAGCTTTCGAAGAAGCTCAGAAGTTCGGCGATGCTAAGGCTATCGCATCTTCAGCAGAAGATACATATTCCTGGGTACCCAAGGTAAAGAAAGAAGACTTCAGAGCTGATGCAGACTATGCATACATCTGCCTGAACAACACCATTTACGGAACCAAGTTCAACTACATCCCTGACACAGGAGACGTTCCTCTGGTTGCTGACTGGAGCTCCGGATTCATGTCTGAAGAGATCGACGTTACCAAGTTCGGTATCCTTTGGGGTGGCGCACAGAAGAACGTAGCACCTGCTGGTATGTCCATCGTTATCATCAGAGAAGACCTTATCGGCAAGGCTCCTAAGGAAGTTCCTACATATCTTGACTACAAGATCCACGCTGACAAGGGATCCATGTACAATACTCCTCCTTGCTGGACAATCTACGTTGCAGGCGAAGTATTCAAGTATCTGAAGAGAATCGGCGGCATCAAGGTTATGCAGGAAATGAACAAGAGAAAGGCAGCTAAGCTCTATGCAGCTATCGATGCTTCCGAAATGTTCAAGGGCACAGTAGCCGTTGAAGATCGTTCCCTCATGAACGTAACCTTCGTTACCGGAGATGCAGATCTTGACAAGAAGTTCATCGCAGAAGCAAGAGAAGAAGGACTCATCAACCTGGCTGGACACCGTTCAGTAGGCGGAATGCGTGCTTCCATCTACAACGCTATGCCTGAAGAGGGCGTTGACGCTCTCATCGAATTCATGAAGAAATTCGAAGCTGAAAACAAATAACGATAAAGGTTAGACTAGTTAAACTATGAAAAAATCACAAAAACCCTACAAGCAGGCCCTGAAGATACTCTTCGTGGTCCTGCTTGTGGTTGCTATGATCGTTCTTTACTGCATAGGTAGTTTTGCGTACGTATTCGCGGCTACCGAGAGAAACGGTATCGAACTGAACGGCACGGCAGCAGCTATATATGTGGACGAATCCAATAGTTATCTATGGGATTATCAGGGTGATAAACAGTACGACCCGGCCTCTACGACCAAGCTGCTGACATGCCTTGTAGCTGCCGAACACCTAAAACTGAATAGTAAGGTCAAGGTGACCAAAGAGGCTTTGAAGGTAACGGATACGGTGCTTTTCCTCCAAGAAGGAGAGAAGGTGACCGTCAAGACCCTTATGCATCTGGCTCTCATGGAATCCCACAATGAGGCAGCGAAGATGTTGGCCATTGCAACTTCGGGATCCGAGAAGAAATTTGCCAAGCTCATGGATGCTAAGGCTAAGGAGATCGGATGTACCAACTCCAAGTTCAAGAATTCCACGGGCTTAAGTGATCCCAGAAACTACTGTACCGCCAAGGACATGTGCCTGATTACTGAGGCAGCCTTAAGCAACACCACCATTCGTAAGATCTGCGCTAAGGCCGAGTACAAGATTCCTGCTTCAAACAAGCACGATGCCAAGACCCTGAAGAATACCAACCTTTTCCTTGCAGGCGGAACCGTGACCGAGTCCGACGGAAGCAAGACCAAGGTCAAGAAGATCAAGGAGATCTTCGGAGGTAAGACCGGAACTACAGTTAAGTACAAGGGAACCATGACCGTAGCTTGCGAGATCGAAGGTCTGGACGTTTACATCACCGTGCTTAACAGCACCATCAATGGCAAGTACAAGGATATAGCCAACCTGGTGGATTACGCCAAGTCCAATATCAATCCCTACGTTGCCGTTGAAAAGGGCAAGCCAACGGACAAGAAAGCCAAGGTCAAGGGCGGAGCCGTAAGAAAGGTTCCCGGCGAGATCAAGGAAGACGGCATAATCAATCTTCCTGAAGGTGCTTCAGCCGCACTGGTACTGGTCAAGGAAGTCTTCGACGAAGACATCGAAGCACCTGTAAGCGTTGGCGATAAGATCGGTAAAGCAGTCATTTACCTGGCCGACGAAGAAGTCAGCTCAGTGGATATAGTTGCCACCAAGGATGTGCCTGAAGGATGGATATTCTCCAAGATCGGCATACCGAATTCCGTGGCCATAGTTATCATCGTAGTGCTCAGCGTCATAGTTATCCTGTTCATCATAATCAGGATACTGAGAGGCGTCAACCGTGCTAAAGCCAGAGCCAGACGTAAGGAACGCATCAAGGAGATCGCTCTCAAACAGCTGGAGCGTGAGAGAGATGTGGACGAGAGAAACTGGCCATACAAATAACTGAAATGTTCGATATCAAAGAAAACCTAAAAAAACTCCCGGAGACCCCGGGAGTTTATATGCATAAGGACAAACTGGGAAACGTCATCTATGTAGGTAAGGCCATCAATCTTAAGAGGAGGGTGTCCAGCTACTTCGTGAACTCAGCCTCCCACTCATCCAAGGTCAGATCCATGGTGGAGCACATAGAGGAGTTCGAGTACATCACCTGCAAGACGGAGATGGAGGCCCTGATCTTAGAGTGCAATCTCATCAAGAAATATGAGCCCAAGTACAACGTGCTTCTCAGGGATGACAAGACCTATCCTTACATCAAGGTGACCTTGAACGAGGACTATCCGAGGCTTCTCAAGACCAGAGTCATCGCTAAGGACGGCGCCAAATATTTTGGACCATACTCCGACGTGGCAGCGGTCAATCGTTCCCTGGAGCTTCTTAATAAGCTTTTCAAGCTCAAAAGATGCTCCTCCAGGTCCTTCCCTGAAGGCTTCAAGCCCTGCCTGAATTACCATCTGGAGGAGTGCAGGGGAATCTGCACAGGCCAGGTGTCCAAGGAAGAGTACCTAAAGGACATAGACAGCCTCATGGATCTTCTTAATGGCAAGGACCGCAGCCTTGAGAACGAATTCAAGGAAGAGATGCTCAAAGCCTCTGACGAGCTCAGGTTTGAAGATGCTGCTGAGTACCGCGACCGGCTGGAAGGCCTCAAGGCTCTTAGAGAAGTTCAGAGGGTAACCATGACCAGAGATAACGATCTGGACATGCTTTTCTCCGTTGGACAGGGCGAGAACACCTCTGTGATACTTTTCCCTGTAAGGGGAGGCAAGCTTTCAGGCAGAGAGACCTTCTTAATGTCCAATGTAGAAAACTGGGATGAATCCGATGAATATAACGTGGTCATCAGCGAATTCATCAAGCAGTACTACTCGCAGCTGGCGGATCCTCCCAAGGAGATCTTGGTGCCGAAGCCCATCAAGGAAGCCAAGCTCATCGAAGAGATGCTGGGAGTCAAGATCCACACGCCATTCAGAGGACCTAAGAATCAACTCATGAAGCTGGCCGAAAGGGACGTCATAGAGATCGCAAAAAACCTGGAAGTGAAAGTTGCCACTCAGAAGGAGAGGGAAGATGAGCTGAGAGGCTTGCTTTCCAGAATGCTGGGAGAGGAGAAGCCTTTCTACAGGGTTGAGTCCTACGACATTTCCAACACCAACGGAGTCGATACCGTAGGCGCCATGGTTGTCTTCAGAAATCTCAAGCCCGTAAGGAAGGACTACAGAAGATTCAAGATAAGGACCATCGAAGGTCAGGACGACTACGGCAGCTTGAGGGAGATGCTGACCAGAAGGTTCAAGAGGGCTATCGAAAATGATAAGAGCTTTAACATCCTTCCCGATCTGATCTTAATGGACGGAGGTCGCGGACAGGTCACATCTGCGGAAGCTGTAATCTCATCCCTGGGACTGGAAGTACCTGTACTGGGCATGGCCAAGGACGACAGTCACAGGACCAGAGCCCTGGTGAACGGCAGGGGAGAGGAGATCCCTTTGAAGGATTTTCCGCTTCTATATAAGTACTGCGGTACCATCCAGGAGGAGGTCCACAGGTTCGCCATTGAGTATCACAGAAGCCTCCACAATCGTAACACCATAGGCTCAGTTCTGGACGATATCCCGGGCATCGGACCCAAGAAGAGAACAGCACTTCTGGAGCACTTCAAGACCATCAAGGATATCAAGGAAGCTGACAGGGAAACCCTCATGGGATGCCCCAGAATAAGCGCAAAAGACGCAGATTCCATAATAGGTTTTTTTGGAGTTGCAAAAAAACAAGAAGTATGATATATTGAACGCGTTAATGAAACAGTAATCAAAAAGGAGAAGGAAAATGGCTAATAAAAAAGACTATATCGAGGAAGACCTTGACATCATCACTCTGGAATTTGACGACGATGTAGAGATCGAATGCGAGATCATGGGCGTTTTCGACTATGAAGGCAAGGAATACATCGCACTCATTCCTCATGACGATTCCGATGATGTATACATCTATGGATATAAAGAGACCGGCGATGATGAATTCGAGCTGGTAGATATCGAAGATGACGATGAATTTGAGAAGGTAGTAGCTGAATTTGACAAGATCATGGCTGAATAATGACTGATCTCAAGATCATCAAATGAAAGGCATGCGTCTGTTAGACAGACGCATATTTTCTATCTGCGAGTTTTTTGCGGATGGATTTTAGGGAGAAACAATAATGTCAAATAAGATCATATTTAGAAACGATGAGTTGAAGGAAGCGATCGCTCACTTCAACGAGGATTCCTGCGAGGAGACCTTTATCGAGGTGATCATCGCTCTGGCCAACACCTACCAGATGGGAGCGGTTTTCCCGGTGGCTGTTGATGGTGAAATGTTCAAGACCATAACCGATGAAGACGGAGAATTCCTTTCCATGTTCACAGACGTGGCAGAGGCTGATATGGGCCCGGATACGGACCTGGCACTTCTCACCATTGAGGAACTTGCAGGAAACATAATGGCTGAAGAGGGATTGGCAGGCTTCATTATAAATCCTTTCACAGAGCCCGTGCTCGTGGACAGAGGAGCCATCAGAGCCATGGTTGATACGGCGGTTTCCGGCCCCTTCAAGGATGTGACTGTAAGCCTTGAGGACATGGACGTAACGGAGATGGTGGACCTTGCTTATGAGATCGAAAGAGGCGAGGGATACTATCTGGCAAACCCTGTGATTGCATCATCCATCTACCGCAACATCATAGACGATGACTTCGAAATGATGCCTGACATGGACGAGCATGAAGAGCTGGAGGAATTCAAGGCTGCTCAGGCTCAGGCCATGAACAACCTGGGCGTGCTCTATATGACGGGCTACGGAGTGGACTTTGATGAAGCTGAGGCCAGGGAGCTCTTCGAGACAGCTGCCAAAAGGCTAAACACCAGCGCCATCTACAATCTTGGCGCCATGGATGAGGATAGAGAGGACTATGAGAGCGCTGCAGCCAGATTCGAGCAGGCGGCCATCCTTGGAGATGCCAAGGCTTTGGCGGCTTATGCCAAACTGCTGCTCAAGGGCTTAGGAGTTCCTAAGGATGAGGAGAAAGCTTTCATGTACTTTAAGAAAGCTGCCGAATCCGAGGGAGGAGAAGCCGCTTACTATTACCTGGGACTCATCTATGAAGAGGGTCTCTTAGGGGAAAAGGACAAAGAACTGGCCGGACACTACTTCGAACTCGGTGCTTCCGAGGGAGATGTTAAGGCCATGGACGGCTTCCAAAGAATTTTCGGCTTCCCTTATACAGATGATGATGAGGATGACGACGATTCAGATGATGAGTTGGAAGACGCCATAGATCTGGAAGAAATGATGTTCGACATGTCCAAACTTCCCAGAGGACTTAAAAATTAAATAATTATTGCTTTTGTAAAACCGTTGATAAATGGCGAAACGTATAAAGGAGAGATGATAGTTGTTCAAATTCTTCTCGCAGGAGAGGAAAACTGCCAGTGGAAGGCATACCCTCCTGATAGTGATATTGGTCATAGTCTGTGCTACAGTACTGACGCTTCTGCTGCCCGCTGATATCGAAAGCTACGGCGCGGCATCCCTGATTCCCGCCATATTCCTCATCGTATATATTTTTGCGACTCAGAGGATAATCGAAGCCCTGACCTTGGCGTCGCTTTTGGGCTTTATAATGGTATCCAGACCCGTAACAGTAGGTGAGGGAAGCTGGATAGGTAACATATTCATGAGCTTTTCTGATGGAATACTGGGGGTTATGATGAGCGAGGACATCGCTTGGCTCATCATCGTCTGCGGACTCATGGGAAGCTTGATCGCTCTCATCGAAAAGTCCGGAGGAGCTTATGCTTTTGGACAGTGGATATCCAAAAAAGCCAAAACCAAGAAGGCTTCACTCATGTGGACCTGGGTTTTGGGCGTAGTGATCTTCATCGATGACTATCTCAACTCCCTGACCGTTGGATCCTGCATGACCAAGCTTACAGACCAGCACAGAGTGCCGAGAGAGTTCCTGTCATACATAGTGGACTCCACGGCGGCGCCTTTATGTGTCATAATACCCATCAGTACCTGGGCTGTATTCTGCTCTAGGATATTGGAGACCAATGGCTGGGCGCCGGCAGGTGAGGGACTTATGTACTTCATCAAGACCATACCTTTCAACTTCTACGGCTGGATCGCAGCTATCTGCGTTCCTCTGGTTATCCTCGGCATCGTGCCCATCTTCGGACCCATGAAAAAGGCCTTCAAGCGAGTTGAAGAGGGAGGGCCTCTGGCACCGCCGGATTCTGACAAGATCGACATCAGAGCCGGTAAGGACGATATCATTTACGAGAATCCCAGAATGATTAACCTGTTTGCTCCTATCGCTGTTTTGGTAGGAGGAACCATCATTCTCGACTTTGACATGCAGATGGGCGTGCTGCTCACCATGGCCTTCGTCTTCGTGTTCTACTTGGTTCAGGGAGTCATGACTCCTGAGGAGTTCACGGACGTTGCTCTTGAAGGACTGAAAAACATGATCATGCCGCTCCTTCTCATGGTATTGGCATTCCTCTTTGCCGACGTGAACAACCAGATCCATTTCACTTTATACGTCATCGAGACTGCGACCAAATTCGTAACTCCGCAGCTGATGCCACTGGTGGTATTCATTGCTCTGGCCATCACGGAGTTCATCACAGGAACCAACTGGGGAATGTACATCATCGCGCTTCCCATCGTAATCCCTCTGGCCCAGTCCATCGGCTGCGATGTGACCCTGGCGGTGTCCGCTGTACTCTCAGCAGGAGTCTTCGGATCACACATCTGCTTCTATTCAGATGCTACGGTAATCACCTCAGCTGCCACCGGCTGTAACAACTTCAATCACGCCGTAACCCAGGCGCCCTTCGGCATAATGTGTGCGGGAGTTTCCGCACTGCTGTTCCTGGGGGCAGGGTTAATTGTCAACTAAAAATAAACAATTCAAAAGGCTGGCGCTTCATATGGCGCCAGCCTTAGTTTTTATCGGGACTATTATTACTAAACTATGAGTCCTGTACAAGATCAAAGAATACTCCGCCTGCTTCACTGATGGATACATCGAAGTACAAGCCGTCATACTTCACGCGGCATGTAACTACGCTGTTTTCTGTGTATAAGGTATTCGGTCTGCTGCTGGTCTCAAAGGCGATAAGTTTGGACTTGCCGGCTTTGATTGCTGAACTTGAGACCGTGCCGGTAAGAACCCCGGTGTCCTGGTTTACCGCACTGAGTTTAAGGCTGCTGTTATAGGCCGTATTTTCAGGGCAATAGATCTGGGCACCCTTCGACAGGAAGGTGAGGGTGTAGTCACCATGGTTGGTTATATTATAGCCGAAGTATGAGGTTTCGCTGGTATCTGTTAAGAAGCTTACCTCAAAGGAAGGTTCATGATAGTAGATGCGCATGTCAGCGGTCTTTTTGAACTTGGTATAAACCCTGCTTCCATCATTCAGATCCTTGAAGGCGCGTACCTTATATCCATAGTAAACCCTAAGGGGAACGGTCTGGGTATAGCTGCGCTTGGTCTTTGTCTCACCGAGCTTGGTCCAGGGCTCATTGTCGGTCACATAATATACTTCGTAACCGGCTGCGCCTTCCACCTTGCTCCAGGTGATCTTATTTACTCCGAAATCACTGTCTGCAAACTTCACCGTGCTAGGTGGATCAGCAAAATATACCGTCGAGCCTTTTTTGATGGTCTTATACTTCTTGCCTGACCAGTTGGAGTAGTATCTGGTGCCGCTCACGGTCTTATAGGCTCTGACGCGGAAGTAGTATTTGGTGTTCTTGGTGAGTTTTTTGATGGTGGTGGTGACCTTAGAACTACCTTTGACATACTTGTTAAGAGCCTTGGAGAAGTCGCTTAAAGCGGAGTATTGGATTTGGTATCCGGTGACACTTCCGGCCACCTCGATCCAGATGAGGGTAGCAGCGTTGCTCTCGGTATTTGTAACACTCTCGATGGTCGGTTTCTTAGGGTAAACCTTGATGGTAGCTGTCTTATTCTTGGACTGCTTGTAATTGTCCGATTCAGCCGCATAGACTGTGATCTTAGCTTGCCCGATGCCCTTGATGGTGACCTTGCCTGCAGAAGAGACCTTCACGACTGAGGTATTGCTTGAAGTGTACTTCAGCTTGCCGTCACCGCTGGTCGTTGCCTTAAGGGTGAAAGCGGAATTTCCGAAGTACTTCTTATATGAAGTCGTTCCCAGGGTCACAGTCTGAGCTTTCTTAAGAATGTTGAACTGAGCACTCTTGGTTCCTGTGAAACCTCCGATTCCCTTGATGGTTACGGTAGCTGGGCCTGCGTTGAGATTGTCACTGTATTCTGCGGTGTAATCTGTATTTACGACCAGGGTTTTATCACCGTAGGTCACCGTAAGTTCAGGAGTGATAGGATTGCCGGTATAAGTCTTATCGGATATTGGGGCGATCTCACAGTTTGCCACATCGATCAGATCGCTGGGATCCGAAGGTATCTCCGGGAGGACGATGTCGCCGTCATCCGCGAAGGCTGTCATCGGCATCAGAGATATGCAAAGAACTATACTCAGGACTATTATGAAAAGGCGTTTAGTTTTCATCATTTTAATCCCACCTTTCAAAATTTATATACAATGTTTTGATGTTAACATAATTATACAACATATATTTAGTGATTTCAATTGATAAAGCAAAATGCAGCCAATAATTATTATGAAAAAAATAAACTAAAGAAATTGGTATTTTTACAAATTTTGTGGTATAGTATATTTTGGAGTTCTTTGGGGAGCGATTCACCAAGGAACCATAGATCAAGTTAAATAATTCTTTACATACAAGAGGTGATTTAAAATGGCAAAAGTAGATATTTTCAGCGGTTTCCTTGGAGCTGGCAAGACAACTCTCATTAAGAAACTCATCGAGGAAGCTTACCAGGGGGAGCAGGTAGTCCTCATTGAAAACGAGTTCGGCGAGATCGGTATCGACGGAGGATTCCTCAAGGATTCCGGCGTTCAGATCAACGAGATGAATGCAGGCTGCATCTGCTGCAGCTTGGTTGGCGACTTCAGCAAGTCCCTGGAGCAGGTTCTCGAGCAGTTCCACCCCGACAGGATACTCATCGAACCTTCCGGAGTTGGCAAATTAAGCGACATCGTAGAGGCTGTTGAAAGACTTAACGACCCTAACCTTCAGCTCAACGGTTTCACCACCGTAGTTGACGCCAAGAAGGCTAAGGTATACATGAAGAACTTCGGCGAGTTCTATAACAATCAGGTAGAACACGCATCCGCTATCATCCTGAGCCACACCAAGGGCATGGCTGAGGATAAGCTCAAGGCAGTTGTGGAACTCATGAGAGCCCACAAC
Source organism: Bacillota bacterium (assembly GCA_017394515.1). Classification (GTDB taxonomy): domain Bacteria; phylum Bacillota; class Clostridia; order Peptostreptococcales; family Anaerovoracaceae; genus RUG754. The sequence continues at coordinate 12,626 of JAFPXY010000039.1, forward strand.
GATCATGCTACCATCATCACAACTGACTGGGATCAGCTGGATGGTAAGCAGATCCTGAAGGCCATGGAGAACAGAGACACTCTGGAGCAGGCCATCGAGCTTCTGGAAAAGGAGCACGAGGAGCATGAACACGATCATGATCACGAACACGAGCATCATCACCACCACGATCACGATGATGACGACGATCACGATGAGCATGAGCATCACCATCACCACCATGACCATGGCGATGACGAAGAGTGTGATGATCCCGAGTGCAGCTGCCACGACCACCATCATCACCATCATGGCCACGAAGGTCATCACCACGCTGATGAAGTCTTCGATTCCTTCGGCTATGAGACTGCAAAGAAATTCAACCCTGACTTCATCAAGGAATGCCTTGAGAAACTGGGAGATTTCGGCGAATACGGTCAGGTGCTTAGAGCTAAGGGCATCGTAGAGGCTGAAGACGGTCAGTGGATCCACTTCGATTACGTACCCGGCGAACCCGACGTTAGATTTGGCTCTGCTGAAGTTACCGGCAGAATCGTGGTTATCGGAGCCGGAGTAGACGAAGACGCCGTTAAGGAACTCTTCGGAATTTAATATTTTGCATTTGGAGAATAATAAGAATGAACAAAAGAGAAATACCTGTATATCTGTTTACCGGCTTCCTTGACGCGGGTAAGACCACCTTTATCCAGGAGACCCTGGAGGATCCTAACTTCAACGACGGCCAGAAGACTCTTCTGATCGTGACTGAAGAGGGTGAGGTGGAGTACAGCCCCATCAAGTTCGCATCATCCAACGTGAAGATCATGACCCTGGACGATGAGGAAGAACTGACGGAGACCTGGATGGTCAACGCTGCAGCCCTTTGCAACGCGGAGAAGGTAGTTATTGAATATAACGGCATGTGGGTGCTGGACCAGCTCTACAACAATCTTCCTGAGAACTGGACGGTTTATCAGGAGATGACTTTTGCTGATGCCAGAAACTTCGTGTCATACAACGACAACATGCGTCAGCTGGTCTACGATAAGATCAAGTCCACTGAGAGCATCGTCTTCAAGCACATGACCCGCGATATGGATCAGATGCCTCTCCACAAGATCGTTCGTCAGGCCAACAGAAGATGTGACATCATCTACGAATACGGTCCCAACGAGATCGAGCTGGATAACATCGAGGATCCGCTGCCTTTCGATATCAACGCAAAGATCATCGACATCAAGGATCAGGATTACGCCATGTGGTATGCTGATATGAACGATAACGAGTCCAATTACTACGGCAAGACCGTTCGCTTCAAGGGAAGAACTCTTCTTGGCGGCGGCCTGAAGCCCGACGAGTTCGTCATCGGCCGTCATATCATGACCTGCTGCGTTCAGGACATCCAGTTCGGCGGACTAGTTGCCAAGTGGCCCAAGTCCAGAGAGCTTGACCATGGCGGCTGGGTCATCATGACCGCTGAGATCGTAAGGGAGTACAGTGACATGTACGAATCCGTCGGTCCTGTCTTCCACGTAAAGGAAGTCGTTAAGTGCGATCCTCCTGAAGAGGAAGTTGCAACTTTCTATTAAACAAAAAATATTGACTGCCCTAAGCTGGGCAGTTATTATTTTATTATGGAAAAAACTAAGTCAGGCTTAAAGACAAAAATACTATTGATCGCAATCATCGTGGTCTTTGTCATATACTGCGTCATCGGAAACATCATAGTCAGCGCTGCACTGGTTCCGGACTTCATGAGGAAGCTGGAGGCCTTCGACAGAGTCACGGAGCAGAGCTACTCGGAGATGGTCCAGACCGATGAGATCACTGAAAATACCAAGGCAGCTCGAGAGGAAGTCAAGGCCTTTCTTGAGAAGTCTGATGGTTTCAAGGTGAAGACCGAGTCTGCCGACGGCTATGAGCTCATAGCTTCCGTCTTCAAGCAGAAGAAGCCTAAGGGCAAGCCCTGGGTCATCATGCTCCACGGCTACACAGGCTGGAAGGAGGAAATGTACCACTATGCCGCCAGGTATTACGATCGCGGGTTCAACGTGCTTTGCCCGGATCTGAGATGTCAGGGAGAGTCCGACGGTGACTTTATCGGCATGGGCTGGACGGATAGAGAAGACGTGCTGCTTTGGATCTCCAAGATCCTTGAATCCTATCCTAAGGCTAAGATCGTCCTTCACGGAGAGTCCATGGGGGCTTCCTGTGCTCTGATGCTGAGCGGATCTGATGTTCCCCAAAATGTAAAATACGTGATCTCCGACTGTGCCCTGGAGGATTCCATGGCCATGTTTAAGAAGCAGCTTAAGGACTGGTTCAGCCTGCCTGACCTGGGTTTCATCGGCTCCGCCAGACTCTGGCTCAAGATAAGAGGAGGCTATGATCTGAAGGATGCTGCTGCCATAAACGAGGTAGGGAAGAGCAAGGTGCCAACGCTCTTCATCCATGGCGATAAGGATAAGATCGTGCCTGTTAAGGCAGCTTCGGAACTCTACGAGGCCTGTGGCGCAGCCGAGAAGGAACTCATGATAGTTGAAGGTGCAGGCCATGCTCAGTCCTGTTATAAAGACCCGGAAGCATATTACGATAAAATATTCAACTTCATAGAGGCAGCCATACCTAAGGAGGCTCAGGAAAACGCAAAGGAAACTAAGGTCGAGCCGACCGCCAAGAATACATTCAGCCTTGATAACATTCCTAAGTATACCGGCACGCCCTTTGTATACATCAATGATAACAAGCCGGAATTCAAGAAGAAAGACATCTGGAAGAGACCCCAGGAAGCTCTGAGCCAGCTGGATGAACTGGGAAGGTGCGGCGTGGCGCTTAGCTGCATAGGCCGTGAGACCATGCCTGAAGAGGACAGAGACTTCAGGGTAGAATTCAAGCCCACTGGCTGGGCTTATGGCAGGTATGATTTCATCGAGGGTGAGAACCTCTACAACCGCTGCCACCTCATAGGCTATCAGCTTTCGGGAAATGAGGCTGTAGAGCGAAACCTCATGACAGGTACGAGATATCTGAACGTAGAGGGGATGCTTCCCTTTGAGAACGCCATAGCCTCCTACGTAAGGATGACGGGCAACCACATAATGTATCGGGCGGAGCCTGTCTTCAAGGGCGATGAGCTTTTGGCAAGAGGCGTACACCTGGAAGCCAGGTCCGTTGAGGACAAGGGCAGGGGACTTGCGTTTAATGTTTTTTGCTATAACGTGCAGCCGGGAGTGAAGATCGATTATGCATCCGGCGAGAACAAACCGGCAAAGAGCAAAAAACTCCTTAAGAAATATCAGGCCGGGAAGCTAAATACGGAAATCGTAACGGACAGTATGTCAGACGTTGATCCCGGCAAACTGACCTATGTGCTCAACACTAAGTCCATGAAGTTCCATTACGCGGGCTGCAAGAACGCGGAGGAGATGAGCGCGGATAAGAAAAAGACTGAGAAGACCACCAGAAAAGATCTTTTGGAAAGAGGCTATGAACCCTGCGGTTGGTGCAAGCCATAGAAGGTTGACAAAATGAAGAGCAAAAAAGAATTATTCAAAGAGATATATGACGCACTGAACAAGGTTGAAGTGCTGGATCATGACTGTGGCAAACTCTGCGGTGCGGCCTGCTGCACTGCCGGCGGAAACTACGGCGATGAGAATATGGGCATCTATCTGATGCCAGGAGAGGAAGAACTTTTGAGAGATCAGGATTGGCTGACGATCACTGAAAGTGATGCGTCAGAACATGACCTGCCGGAGTCATGGATGGGGAAGGTGTTTTTTGCGAAATGCAAGACGCCGCCCATCTGCCCCAGGGACATGAGGCCCATCCAGTGCAGGACCTTTCCGCTGGCACCGCACATCGACGAGGATGACGAGCTACTCATGATCTATAACGATCTGGAGCTTCCCTACGAGTGTCCGCTGATCGAGGAGGAGATTCCTCTCGAAGACGATTTCGTAGAGGCTCTGACTGAAGCCTGGATGGCTATGATCGAAGATCCCTTGATCTACGATCTGGTCAAAATGGACTCGGAAGCCAGGGAAGATTCCTTCGATGAGCTTATGGAGAAACTGGGTTTCTAAAATAAAATGTGGCCATCTCAATGTGAGATGGCCACTTCTAATTGATTATGCTTTACATTTTACTTTCTTAACAACTGTGGATTTGCCGTATACCTTTTTACCATTTATGTTAGCAAATTAACCGGATTATACATCACCGCGATAAATAAAGCAACAACTTTTTTTAAATATCTTGAATTTTTTATACAAAACAAAGATGTATAAGGAACATCCTGTTTTTTGCAGTGATTAATATCTTGACTACCGGTTTTAAAATGATTAAAATCTTTATTATAGATTTTCAAAAATACTGAAAGTGAGCGAATAAAAATGGAACACAAGTATTTAGCCAAACGTTACTGGGCGGATAAGCCCACCGCCATGGGCAAGTCAGACGTGCTTGCCAGAAGCTTCAATGACGTGATAAATCTGAGCCTGGGAGATCCGGACATGATCACCCCTGAGCTCATCATAGATAAAGCCTTCGCCGACGCTAAGGCAGGGCATACCAAATATACGGACTTTAGAGGCGAGCCTGAATTCAGACAGGAGATCGCTAAATTCTATAAAGAAGAATACGGCCTGGATATTCCCGATGAAGAGATCTTCGTATCAACCTCAGGCTGCATCGCCATGTTCCTGGCACTGGAAGCAGTAGTAAATGATGGAGATGAAGTCATCCTCCAGGGACCTTATTTCACACCTTATCCCGGCCAGGTGAGACTGGCCCGCGGCATCCCTGTGGAGTTCCCTACATACGAAGAAGAGGATTTCCAGATCAACTGCGAGAGACTGGAGGAGTACATCACCGATAAGACCAGAGTTCTTGTCATCAACTCACCTAACAATCCGGCAGGATCATGTCTCACTCTGGAGACCATGAAGAACATCGCTGAGATCGCTGAGAAGCACGACCTGATCGTTATCTCCGACGAGATCTACACCAAGTTTAGCTTCGAGAATGAATTCATTCCTTTCAGAAGCCTGCCGGGCATGGCAGAGAGAACCATCACCATCAATTCTTTCTCAAAAAATTTCGTCATGACCGGATGGAGAATCGGAAACATCATCGCTCCTGACTACATCATCAAGGTCATCACCCAGATCAATGAGGGAGTAGCCTTCACAGCACCTTCCATCTCACAGAGAGCAGCTCTTCACGCCCTTAGAAACCGCGACATCGTACAGCCGCCCATTACCGAGGAGTTCAAGAAGAGGATGTACTATGCAGCTGAGAGAATCAACAAGATACCTAACATGCACGTGATCTATCCTCCCAAGGGAAGCTTCTATCTCTTCCCATCCATCAAGGCTACGGGCTTAAGCTCCCAGGAGGTTGCTGACAAGATCCTCATGGAGGCTCACGTACTGACCCTTCCAGGAAACGCTTTCGGTCAGTGCGGAGAAGGGCACCTGAGACTCTGCTGCACGGTATCCGTGGAGAAGCTCAAGGAAGCCTTCGACCGCATAGAGAAAATGGATATATTCAAGTAAAATAAGCATGGAGCCATCTCGTTTGGGATGGCTCTTTTCGTTGAGGTAGGACGTATTTAGGACGAAACACTTTATTTTAGCATTTTCGTCCTACCGCAAAAAATTTGCATAGGACTAAATCCCTGCTTAGGCCATATTGATCCTATAATATTTTTTGGAAGAAGCTTGTCAAACCTTGAAATTTTCCTTTAAATGCCTCAATTTCTTAAAATTATATCGGTTAGCACTTGATAACACGGTAATTTTTGTCCAAATTTCAGCATCATACGATCTAAATCGCCTTTTGGTCACAAAAGCTCCAAAAAAAACATAGGATAATTTTACCCATAAAGCCATTTTCGTCCTACGGCCTATTTGGCCACATAGGACAAATATGTCGAAAGCAGGGTTTTCGTCCTATTTTGCCATGACGCCATTGACTTTTGCCATTCTGTAGCGAATGACCCTTTAAATACAAAAAGAAAACAATCCTCGGGTTGATAATTATCAAGCATTTGTTAAAATGTATTTGGACTTTTATTAAATGGGAGGTTTACATGACACCTGAACTGAAAAATCGCATTCGCTCCGAAAGAGGAGAGTCACTTATCGTAAGCGCCAGTGAAGCTGCTAAGCTCATCAAGGACGGCATGGCCGTCGGCATCAGCGGATTCACCAACGCAGGTTACCCCAAGGCAGTACCTCACGCATTAGCTGAGCTTGCCAAGGCAGGGGAATACAAGGTCAAGATCGACCTTTATTCCGGCGCATCCGTTGGACCTGAAGTCGACACCGAACTGGTGGAAGCGGGCATCATCAATAAGAGGATCCCTTATCAGACCAACGCTACTTTAAGAAAGGCTATCAACAAAGGAGACGTACAGTATATAGACATGCACCTGGGAAGATCACCTGAGTTCGTAAGCCTGGGACATGTGAGAAGACCTGACCTGGCACTGGTCGAGGCTCTGGGAATCACAGAGGACGGAGATCTGATTCCTACCACATCCGTAGGTAACACTCCTACCTTCGTAAAGTATGCCAAGGAAGTCATCGTTGAGATCGCCATGGCCAAGCCCATGGAGCTTGAAGGCATGGCAGACGTATACATGACCGAGGAGCCGCCTAAGAGACAGCCCATCCCCATCACACATCCCGGGGACAGGATCGGTTCACCATATATCAAGTGCGGTTGGGACAAGATCAAGGCCATCGTCATTTCCGACATGAGCGACCTGACCAGACCTCTGGCAGCCATCTCTGAGGATTCAAAGAAGATCGGCGAGAACATCATCAAGTTCCTTAAGAACGAAGTGGAGCAGGGCAGAATGGGCAAGAGCCTTCTTCCCATCCAGTCCGGAGTAGGTTCCGTAGCTAACGCAGTGCTTTACGGATTAAGAGACTCCGACTTCGAAGGACTTACCTGCTATACTGAAGTTATTCAGGACTCCATGCTTGATCTCGTAAAGTGCGGAAAGGCAGAAGTAGCATCCTGCACAGCTCTGGCACCTTCACCGGAAGCCCAGGTAGCATTCTTTGAGGATATCGACTTCTACAAGGATCACGTCATCTTCAGACCTGAAGAGATCTCCAACTCCGGAGAAGTTGCTCACAGACTTGGACTCATCGCCATGAACACAGCTCTTGAAGTGGACATCTACGGAAACGTTAACTCCACCCACGTACAGGGCAAGAAGATCATGAACGGAATCGGCGGATCCGGAGACTTCTCCAGAAGCGCATCCTTGGTTATCTTCACCACATCATCCATCGCCAAGGACGGAGCCATTTCCTCCATCGTTCCCATGTGCCCCCACGTGGACCACACGGAGCATGAGGTCATGGTAATCGTTACTGAGCAGGGTTATGCAGATCTCAGAGGACTCAGCCCTAAGGAGAGAGCAGAAGCCATCATCGAGAACTGCGCACATCCCGACTACAAGCCCATGTTGAGAGACTACTTCGACAGAGCTTGCGCCGAGATGCCTTGCCAGACTCCTCACATCCTGGACGAAGCTTTAAGCTGGCATTCAAGATTCGAGAAGACAGGCACCATGAAGAAATAAAAGCAATCTAAAACCCCCGGGCTCATGCTCGGGGGTTTAGCATTTAAAAGAATTATTCTTCGTTTTCGACGATTTCTCTATTATATGCATCGAGAACAGCATCTCTTAACCTTGCTCTTACTTCCTGTGTAAGAGGGTGAGCGATGTCTCGGAAGTCTCCTTCACCCATTTTCTTAGAGGGCATTGCGATGAACATTCCGTTCTGTCCCTCGATTACTTTAATGTCGTGTACTACAAATTCGCCATCAAAGGTAATAGACGCAACTGCTTTCAGTTTGCTTTCATCTCCAACTTTTCTAATTCTGATGTCAGTTATGTTCATTTTATCCACCTTTCCTGTTGTATTAAAGATTGTAAACAATAATTCCTACAACACCTATATTATATCCTAATGTTAAAACTTGTACAATGTTTTTATTTTGGTACAAGAAGCGGATATATTCCTTTTGGTGGATAATTAATCGCAAAAAACATCAAAACAGGTCCGTGTTGGGGAAAGCCTCTATGATTTTCTTTTCAGAGGAGACCTCGCCTAGGTAGATAAGGGGAGAGAAGTCTGAAACCTTCTTGCGTTCGGGTTCTTTGGCAACGATGGCGATGCCTATACCGCATACCGTACAGCCGAATTCTCCCACCATTTCACTGATGCCGGTGACGGATCCGCCGCCTCTCATGAAGTCATCTATGATGAGAACTTTGGAGTCGGAGCGGATGGCACGCTTCGACATGGACATCTTCTGAAGTCTGTCGTAGGAGCCGGAGAAGTAGTTGATGCTGACGGTGGATCCCTCGGAGATCCTGGCTTCTCTTCTGATGACTATGAGAGGCAGGTTCAAGAGATGAGCTACGTTATATGCCAGAGGAATACCCTTAGTCTCAACGGTGGCCACATAATTGGCCCCGCAGTTCCTGAATTTCCTTGCGAAAACCCTTGAGAGCCTGGTCACGATGCTGGGATCGTAGAAGATGTCAGAGGTGTAGACGAAGTTACCTCCAAGGAGCCTTGAAGGATTCTTGAGCCTGTCGCAGAACTCCTGCTGAAGAGAAAGAACTTCCTCATCGGATATAGCCGGTACGAATCTGACGCCTCCCTTGGCTCCGGCGATGGTCTCAAGGTAACCGGTACCTGTATATTGAAGAGAAGCGGATGCTGTTTGGATGTCTTCGGATATGCTGGATTTAGCACAGTCAAAAAGGTCGCAAAAGTATTGCAGGCTGTAGGCCTTGGAAGGAGTCTCAGAAAGTATCCTGATCAAAGCTCCGATACGTTCCGTACGTTTCATGTGTTTTTCCTCCTAATTGTTCGGATTATTTGCTATATTCATCATAGCCAAAAGATCAGATTTTGTCAATACGGGGTATTTTCAAAAAATTAGGCTAGGAGGGTATTTTTATTCATTAAAGAAAAAATAACTTTATTTTTGCGATACATAAGTCAATTATTGTGATATAATACATTTGTATAACTGTACTCTAAAGCATAAGGAGTTTGAAAAATGATTACCTCAAAGGAACTGGAGTTGCTATTTGACAGCAACAGTTTTATGGAGATAGGTGAGAAGCAGGAGTGCTCCGTAATTACGGGCTACGGCACCGTAGACGGAAGGCTTGTCTACGCCTTTCTTCAGGACAGAGAGATAGCCGGAGGAGCTTTTGGAGTTACCTGCGGCAATAAGATCTCAAAGATATATAAGCTTGCCTTCAAAGCCAAAGCCCCCGTGGTTGGCTTCCTGGATTCCACAGGTTTCCTCATAGAAGATGGCAGCCTGGGACTCGATGCTTTTAATAAAGTATATTCCATGGCAAGCGCAGCAAGTGACAGCCTCCTTCAGATCATGATCACAGGAGAAGAATGCCTGGGTCAGATGCAGGGCCTGGCACAGATGGCGGATTTCACCTTTGAAGGAAAGGACATCAAGGACGCTCTTTCAAAGGCCAACGAAGTGATCCGCACCATGCCGCCCTATAGCGGAGCTCTGCAGGATCAGTATGATACCGCAGACGATCTCAACCGCTTAAATGAAGGAATAGCCGGTAAGAAAGCTTCCGGAAGAGAGATTTTAAAAGAGATCTCCGATGATGGCTTCCTTCTTGAAATGGAGGAAGACAAGGCTCCATGTTTTACCACAGGCTTTGTCAAATTAAACGGCCTCATGGTAGCAGCTATGGCAAATAATGAAACTGAGAAGGGAAGCACCGTGGGCTTTAAAGCCCTTGTTAAAGCCTTAAAGCTCATAAGGACTGCCGTCAAGTTTGACCTTCCCATCGTTAACGTTTCCAATACGGAAGGCTTTTCAAAGAATGAAGATCCTGAGCTCATGGCTTGGGCTTCAAAGGAAGTGGCTGATGCCTTAATCAATGCCCACGTACCCAAGGTCAACCTGATCACCGGTAAGGTCATGGGAGGCATCTACAGCGTCATGAACGGCAGAAACGGTTCAAGCGATCTTACCTTCATCTGGAAGGACGCTTATGTAAGCATTCTGGATCCTAAGGTTGCTGCAGAACTTCTCTACGGTCCTCTGGAACTGGCCGACGTACAGCCTAAGACTGACGAATATATCAGAGACTTCGCTTCCGCTTGTGCACTTGAAGCCAAGGGACTCGCTGACAAGGTCATCGATCCTGAGGACAGCAGAAAGTATCTTGTAGGAGCGCTGGAGACCTACGCTAACATATTTTAGGAGGTCGCCATGTCTTTAGGAGAAGTATTGATCAAAGCACTTTCCGATACTCTGATGGGTATGGGCACCGTGTTCCTGATACTCATAATAATCAGCTTCATCATAAGCCTCTTCAAATACATAAGACCTAAGGAACAGGCAGCACCGGCACCCCAGCCGGAAGCCCCTAAGGCAGTTGAAGTCACAGATGAAGATGATGAGATCGCAGCGGTCATCATATCAGCCATCATGATGGCAAAGGAAAGAGAAAGAGCCGCCCTGGCATTATCAGGGGCAGCTGCCACCGAGAGTGGTGAACCTAAGTATATAGTCAGATCCATTAAGAGAAGAAGATAGGAAAAGAATCATGGAAAAATATATTGTAAGAATAAATGGAAAAGAATACGAAGTAGAGGTCGAGAAGGTTGGCGGCGGAGCTGATGCACCTGTAGCGGAAGCTCCTAAGCAGGAAGCACCTGCAGTCGAGGCTCCTAAGCCCAAGGCAGCACCTCAGGGCGCTGTTTCCGGTAACGTACTCGAAGCCGGAGCTGCCGGTAAGGTCTTCAAGATCTTAAAGAAACCGGGAGACAAGATCACCAAGGGAGAGACAGTCATCATCCTCGAAGCCATGAAGATGGAGATCCCCATGGTATCACCTTGGGAAGGAACCCTGGGAGAAGTCCTGGTTAACGAAGGACAGCCTGTAGAAGCAGGAGACAGACTTGCTATCATCCAATAAGTATAAGAGGAAATAATATGGAATATATCAGTGAAACATTAAGCAATCTGCTGGGACAGACTGCCTTTATGAACCTGACGCTGGGAAACTTGCTGATGGTGGTAGTGGCATGTGTTTTGCTGTACCTGGCAATAGTAAAGGAGTATGAGCCCTTACTGCTTTTGCCGATAGCCTTCGGTATGCTTCTCGTGAACCTCTATCCTCCTATCATGGATGAGGGAGGGCTCCTGAACTACTTCTTTAAACTGGATGAATGGACGATCCTGCCTTCTCTGATATTTTTGGGAGTAGGAGCGCTCACGGACTTCGGACCATTAATCGCCAACCCTAAGAGTTTCCTTCTCGGAGCGGCAGCCCAGTTCGGAGTTTTCGGAGCTTATCTCATGGCCATGCTTTTGGGATTCAGTGCAGAATCCGCAGCAGCCATTGGAATCATCGGCGGAGCGGACGGCCCTACATCCATCTTCCTGGCCATGAAGCTGGGACAGAAGGCCATCATGGGACCTATAGCTGTAGCGGCTTATTCCTACATGGCTCTGGTACCCATCATCCAGCCACCCATCATGAAACTTTTCACCACAGAAGAGGAGAGAAAGATCAAGATGGAACAGCTGAGACCGGTATCCAAGAGAGAGAGGATACTGTTCCCTATAATCGTAACCATCGTGGTTTGCACCTTACTGCCTTCAACTGCTCCGCTCATCGGTATGCTCATGCTGGGCAACCTCTTCAGAGAGTCCGGAGTAGTAAGACAGCTTCAGGAGACAGCATCCAATGCCCTCATGTATATTGTAGTCATCTTCCTGGGAACCTCCGTGGGAGCTACGGCTTCTGCAGAAGCTTTCCTAAAGTGGACTACAATCAAGATCATAATACTCGGCCTCATAGCCTTCGCCTTCGGTACTACTGCCGGAGTGCTTTTCGGCAAGATCATGTGCAAGGCTACCGGCGGCAAGATCAATCCACTTATCGGTGCGGCTGGCGTATCCGCAGTGCCTATGGCGGCTCGTGTAGCCCAGAAGGTAGGCGCTGAAGCAGATCCCACCAACTTCCTTCTCATGCACGCCATGGGACCCAATGTGGCGGGAGTTATCGGTACAGCTGTAGCGGCAGGCGTATTTATGGCTATTTTCGGCGTATGATCCCGACAGTAGCGGTTTAAAGGAGATACTCATGACAGATAAACGATTAAAGATAGTTGAGACCGTTTTAAGAGACGCTCACCAGTCTCTGGCGGCCACCAGAATGAGAACCGAAGACATGCTGCCCATCCTGGAAAAGATGGACCAGGTAGGCTATCATGCCATTGAATGCTGGGGCGGAGCCACCTTCGACGCCTGCCTGAGATTTTTGGATGAAGATCCCTGGGACAGACTGAGAGCTTTGAGAAAGGGCATGCCAAACTCCAGACTCCAGATGCTCTTAAGAGGGCAAAACCTTTTAGGATACAGACATTATGCCGATGACGTAGTGGAGTACTTCGTTCAGAAGTCCATCGCTAACGGCATCGACGTCATCAGGATCTTCGACGCCTTGAACGACGTCAGAAACCTGGAGACATCCGTAAGAGCTGCCAAGAAGGAAGGCGGCCACGTGCAGATCGCATTTTCATACACCCTTGGCGACGGATATACCAAGGAGTACTGGATGGGCCTCGCAAAGGACATCGAGTCCATGGGAGCTGATTCCCTCTGCATCAAGGACATGTCCGGACTTATGATACCTCAGGCTGCGGACGAGCTGATCCCGGCTCTTAAATCCGTGGTCAAGATACCCATCGAACTTCACACCCACTGCACCTCCGGGGTAGCTCTCATGACATATATGAGAGCCATCGACCAGGGCTGTGACATCGTAGACACCGCCATCTCCCCCTGGGCCATGGGAACTTCCCAGCCTCCTACGGAGGTCGTTTGCAAGGCTTATGAAGGTTCAGATAGAGATCCGGGCCTGGATCAGGACCTTTTGGCAGAAATTGCCGATTACTTCAGACCGGTACAGGAGAAGTACATCAAGGCAGGCACCATCGATCCTAAGGTACTGGGAGTGGATATCAAGGCTCTGAGATATCAGGTGCCCGGAGGCATGCTCTCCAACCTGGTATCCCAGTTAAGAGATCAGAACGCGTCAGAAAAATTCTATGATGTGCTCCGCGAGATACCCAGGGTAAGAGATGATCTCGGAATGCCTCCTCTGGTAACACCTTCATCCCAGATCGTAGGTACCCAGGCGGTACTTAACGTCCTCATGGGAGAGAGATATAAGGTAATGAGCCAGGAGACCAAGGCCATCTTAAGAGGTGAATACGGCAGGACCATGAAGCCCTTCAACCCAGAAGTCCAGAAGAAGGCTTTGGGAGACGAAGAGCCCATCACCGTGAGACCTGCGGATCTTTTGGCACCGGAGCTCGACAAGCTGAGAGAGGAGATCAAGGCTTACTCCATCCAGGACGAGGACGTACTGAGCTACGCTCTCTTCCCCAAGGTAGCCGTGGACTTCTTCAAGAATCGCCAAATCAAGATGGCAGGTCTTAATCCGGAATTGGTAGATTCAAAAAATAAGGCATATCCGGTATAGTAATCGAGTCCCAAATGTGATATAATATATTTTACAGTTGCGGGCAGGACCGCAATATGCCTTAACGATAATTTTCCGGAGGAAATAATCAGTGTTTGACCTTAAACAATACAAGAACATTCATGCCATTGGAATAGGCGGTATCGGCTTAAGCGCCATCTGCGAGATACTCCTTGCAAGAGGCTACAAGGTCAGCGGTTCCGACATGAAGGAATCCGAGATGACCGATAAATTGGCCAAGATGGGCGCCAGAGTATTTTTGGGCCACAGAGCCGAAAACGTAGAGAATGCGGATCTTTTGCTCTACACGGCAGCTATCAGCCAGGACAATCCGGAGCTGGTAAGAGCTAGGGAGAGAGGCATTCCTTGCCTTTCAAGAGCAGAGATGCTGGGCTATCTCATGGACGAGTATAAGAACAGCATAGCCATCTCAGGAACTCACGGCAAGACCACCACCACATCCATGGTAGCTCTCATCATGGAGCACGCTGACCTGGATCCAACCATCCTGGTAGGAGGCAATCTGGGAGAGATCGGCGGAAACTGCCAGGTAGGTACTTCCGAGTACTTCGTAACAGAAGCTTGCGAGTACGTGGACAGCTTCCTGAGCCTCAAACCCAGGATCGAGATCATCTTAAACATCGATTCCGATCATCTGGACTATTTCAAGGATATCAACCAGATCGTCCGCTCCTTTGACAGATTTGCCAAACTGGTTCCCCAGGACGGCATGATCATAGCTTACGAGGCTAATCCCTTCGTAAACCAGGTAACCAACGGACTTAACAACGTGGTGACCTTCGGTCTTAACGATAACTGCGATTACGCCGGCAAAAATATCCGTTTCGACGAGAACGGCATGCCGGGCTTCGACGTATTCTCAAAGGGTGAATATCTGGCTCATGTGGATCTTCAGGTACCCGGCGAGCATAACGTGCTTAACGCACTGGCCGCCTTTGCCTGCACCCACCAGCTGGGAGTGAGCGAAGATGTCATCGCCAAGACCCTTCACAGTTATACCGGAACTCAGAGACGTTTCGACATCATCGGAGTGACCGATTACGGCGTGAAGATCATCGACGACTACGCGCATCATCCTACAGAGATCAAGGCTACACTCAAAGCTACTAAGAACGTTCCTCATAACGAGCTTTGGGTCTGCTTCCAGCCTCATACCTATACCAGGACGCTGGCTCTCTTTGAAGAGTTCGCAGATGCTTTCACTGAAGCTGATCATCTGATCCTTGCGGAGATATACGCCGCCAGAGAGAAGAACATCTACAAGATTTCATCAGAGCAGCTCATGGAAAAGATCAAGGAGAAACATCCTGAAGCTGATGTTACATACATCGATAACTTCGATGCTATGGCAGAATATATTAAAAATCACGCATCCAAGGGAGATATGGTCATCACCATGGGAGCGGGAGATATCTACAAAGTAGGAGATCTTCTCCTCAAGTAGGAGGGATCCCGTCAAAGAGTCATTTATACGATAATCCAATCGTTTGATTAAGAAAGGTGAGGTACAATAAATTGAAAAACGGAGTATACACAGATTACAAAGTTTTCACATGCAATTCCCATCCCGAGCTTGCCGAAGAGATCGCAAGCATCATGGGTAAACCCTTAGGTAAAGCAACAGTCACCAAGTTCAGTGACGGCGAGATCTCAGTAAACATCTGGGAGACCGTAAGAGGCGTAGACTGCTACATCGTTCAGTCCACCTGTGACCCAGTAAATGATAATCTCATGGAACTTCTGATCATGATCGATGCCATGAGAAGAGCATCTGCCGGAAGGATCAACGCCGTTATCCCTTACTATGGATACGCCAGACAGGACAGAAAGGCTAAGGCCAGAGATCCAATCACATCCAAACTGGTAGCCAACATGATCATGGCAGCCGGCGCAGACAGAGTAATCACCATGGATCTCCACGCAAACCAGATCCAGGGATACTTCGATATTCCCGTAGACCATCTGGTAGGAATGCCTATTCTGGCTAACTACTTCAAGGAAAAGAATCTGGAAGATCTCTGTGTTGTATCTCCTGACCACGGTTCAGTGACCAGAGCCAGATCCCTGGCTGAAGTTCTCAATTGCCCCATCGCCATCATCGATAAGCGTCGTCCCGAGCCCAACAAGAGCGAGATCATGAACATCATCGGTGATATCGAAGGCAAGAACTGCATCATCATGGACGACATGATCGATACAGCAGGCACTATCTGCAACGCAGCCAAGGCTATCAAGGACCTGGGAGCTAAGACAGTATATGCAGGCGCTACCCACGCAGTACTTTCCGGACCCGCCATCGACAGGATCAGAGATTCCGTCTTTGAAGAGATGGTTCTCCTTAACACCATTCCTCTTCCTGAGGAAAAGAGGCTTCCTAATATGAAGACAATCTCCGTAGCTCCTCTCTTTGCGGAAGCCATGACAAGAGTCCACAACAATGGCTCTGTATCAGCTTTATTCGACAAATAATGAACTTTATCTGTACTCCCGTCAAACCCGGGAGTACAGTATTTTTGAGATATGTATATAATCGCCGGCCTGGGCAACCCGGGCAAAAAATACGAGCACACTCGTCATAACATGGGCTTCCTGGCTCTGGACCTTCTGGCTGACAAGTACGGCATCAAGGTGGACAGACTGAAGTTCAAGGCATTAACGGGGGAGGGCAGGATCGAAGGAAAGAAGGTGCTTCTGGTGAAGCCCCAGACCTACATGAACCTCTCCGGAGAATCCATCAGGGATGTGATGCACTTCTACAAGGAACCCATCGAGAACCTCATCGTAATCTACGATGATATCGATATACCTGAAGGTACCCTGAGAATCAGACCCAAGGGTTCCGCAGGTACTCATAACGGTATGAGAAACATCATCTACCTCCTGGGAGAGGATGAATTCCCCAGGATCAGAGTAGGTATCGGGGGAGAGAGAAGATCAGACCTGGTGGACTACGTCATAGGACGAGTCACGGAAGGTGAGGCCGACGTACTTTGGGAGACCCTGAACAAGGCCGCTGAAGCCGCCGCTGATATAGTTATAAACGATGTGACTCATGCCATGCAGGAGTATAATATCAAGCCCAAACGCTTGAAGAAGGAAAAGGAGAAGGCTGAAGAAGAAGCAAAGACCGAGGAAACACCCGAGGCCGTATCCGTAACGCCCTCCGACCCTAAAGAATAAATGATAAACTATACAGGCATTTCAGAGAGCAGAGTAGCGCCCATAGCAGCGGAGCTCATTAATGAAGCGAAGCAGACTCTGATCATCGTGTCCTCGGACACCAGGGCAGCAAGGCTTGCTCAGGATCTGGAATTCTTTCTGCCGGACAATGATATTTTGACCTTGTACGGCGAGGAGACCAGCTTCAGACGCTACGATGCCAAGAACCGAGAAGTAACAGTAAGAAGATTAAAAGCACTCCAGGCACTGCGTAAGGGGGTACCCCTTGTGATCGTAGCGCCTGTTTCTGCTGCCATAAAGAAGCTTCCGCCCCACAGATATTACGATAATAAAGGAATCACCCTGGAACTGGGCAAAGAATACGATCTCCACAGCCTGGCTAAGACCCTGGCAGATCTGGGATACGAACGCTACGGCATAGTTGAAGGCCCAGGCCAGTTCAGTTTAAGGGGAGGCATTCTGGACGTCTTCACTCCGGAGGTGTCGGATCCTGTGAGAATAGAGTTTTTTGGGGATGAAGTGGATTCCATCAGAAGCTTCGACCGTGAGAGTCAGCGCTCTTTGGAGAACCTTAAGAAGGTGGAGATCTATCCTTCCATGGAGCTCACCGGTTCAGATGACTTCCTTAAAGCCGGCGTAGAAAAGCTGGAGAAAGCCTACGCCCAGTACGCAGCTTCCGTATCCAGAAAGGAAAAGGATCCGGACATGAAGGTGGTCCTTCACGACAAGATCCTGAAGACCGCCTCCGAGATAAGGGAGCAGATCATAGACTCCAGAAATCTGGACATCCTTCCAAACTATCTGCAGTATTTCTTTGATGATGAAGAACATCTCTGGGACTATCTGGAGGAGGGAAGGGTCATAATCGACGACCCTGACAGAATCTATGAGGCTCTGGAGCTTACGGACAGGGAGCAGGAGGACGACCTGGACGTTATGGTGGAGCGCGGTCTGGCCATTCCCAAGGACAGGAAGATAATAGCAGGAACCCCTGACTTCGAGGAAGCACTGAAGATCAAGGACGCCGTGATCTTTACGCCTTTCCCCAAGAGGATAAAGGGCGTCGACACCTTCGACAAGATATATAACATCCAGTCCAGACAGCCCCTGAGCTTCAACGGCAAGATGAACGTGCTGGAGTCAGAACTCAGGACCTATCTCAAGAAGGGTTACGAGATCAATCTGCTCTCCACATCCCAGGAGAGACTGGACAACTTAAGAGAATTCTGCGACAGGGCGGACTTA
Organism: Bacillota bacterium; assembly: GCA_017394515.1. GTDB lineage: Bacteria > Bacillota > Clostridia > Peptostreptococcales > Anaerovoracaceae > RUG754. The sequence continues at coordinate 30,633 of JAFPXY010000039.1, forward strand.
AGACCTGTGAACTTCCATTTAGGAAGCCTCAGCCAGGGCATCGACCTGCCTTTAGAAAAGAAGGTCTGGCTGTCCGATCGCGACATCTTCAGCCAGCCCAGAAAGAAACGCAAAAAATCCAAATCCCAGGGCAAGTCCCTGAGCTCCTTCACCGACCTTCACGAGGGTGACTACGTGGTACACGAGAACCACGGTATCGGTAAATTCACCGGCATCCACCAGCTGAAGGTTGAAGGAGAGATAAAGGATTACATAAAGATCAAATACGCGGGAAACGACCTTCTCTACGTTCCCGTTGAACAGATGGACATGGTGCAGAAGTACATCGGAGGCGATGACGCTGTACCTAAGATCAACAAGCTTTCAGGAATCGAGTGGAAGGCCACCAAGGCCAAGGCCAAGGCTGCCATCGCCGTCATGGCCAAGGATCTTATAGATCTCTACGCCAAGCGCCAGCTGGAGCCCGGTTTCGCCTTCGGTGAGGACGGCCCCTGGCAGAGAGAATTTGAAGAAGCCTTTCCTTTCGAGGAGACCGAGGATCAGCTGAAGGCAGCTAAGGAAATCAAGGCCGATATGGCCAAACCCTTCAGCATGGATAGACTGCTCTTAGGCGACGTGGGCTTCGGAAAGACCGAAGTAGCCGCCCGCGCCATCTTTAAGTGCCTGGCTCAGGGCAAGCAGGCAGCCATGCTGGTTCCTACCACAATCCTGGCCAACCAGCACTACTATACTTTAAAAGAACGCTTCGAGAACTATCCCTTCACCGTGGAGGTGCTCTCCAGATTCAGGACTCCTTCAGAACAGAAGGAAACTGTAAAGAAACTCAAGACCGGAGAGGTGGACCTGGTCATAGGCACCCACAGGCTGCTTTCCCAGGACATCAGTTTCAAGGATCTGGGTTTACTTGTAGTGGACGAAGAGCAGCGCTTCGGAGTAGACCACAAGGAGACCCTCAAAAAACTCAAGTCCAATGTGGACGTACTGACCTTATCAGCTACGCCCATCCCGAGGACCCTCAACATGTCTCTCACGGGCATCAAGGACATGAGCTTAATAGAAGAACCTCCCGAGGAGAGATATCCCGTCCAGACCTACGTGCTGGAGCAGGATGATGAGACTGTAAAGGAAGTCATCGAACGAGAACTGGGAAGAGGCGGTCAGGTCTTCGTGGTATATAACAGAGTCAAGGGTCTGTCCACGGTGGCGAGAAAGATCTCGGAACTGGTGCCTAACGCCAGAGTCATCACCGGCCATGGCCAGATGTCGGAAGGCGGCCTTGAAAAGGTCATGATGGAGTTCATAAACCACGAGGCAGACGTGCTGGTTTCCACCACCATCATCGAATCCGGTCTGGACATACCAAACGCCAACACCATGCTGGTACTGGACGCAGAGAGATACGGACTGTCCCAGCTCTATCAGATGAGGGGCAGGGTAGGAAGATCCAACCGCATGGCCTACTGCTATCTCATGTACAGGAAGGACAAGGTCCTGACAGAACCTCAGGAGAGAAGGCTCAAAGCCATCCGTGAGTTCACGGAATTCGGCGCTGGCTTCAAGGTAGCCATGAAGGATCTGGAGATAAGAGGCGCAGGTAACATGCTTGGAACCGCCCAGTCAGGCCACATCCTTAACATCGGCTACGAACTCTACTGTAAGATGGTGGATAACGCGGTCCGCGCCCTTAAGGGCGAAGTGGTCAACGACGACAGGGAAGAATCCTCCATGGAATTCCCTCTGTCCGCCTATATTCCATCTACCTACATAGAGGACGAGAGCCTGAAGCTTGAAATGTACAAGAAGATATCAGGTATCAAATCCAGAGAAGAGCAGGAGGACGTCATCGACGAGCTTACGGACAGATTCGGCGATGTGCCCAGAGCCACCCTGGACCTGATCAAAATATCATATATCAGATATCTGTCTGAGCTGGTGGGTATAGAAAAGATCCACGTGGACAAGAATGAGTTCGATCCCTTAAAGGCTAAGGCGACGACCCTTAGAGGAAGGCGTGGAGAGCCTAAGAAGAGCAGAACATACATCTTCGACTTCAGAGACCGTAACAGCCTCTCGGCCTTCGGTATCGTAAACGCCAAGGCAGAGTTCGGGGGCAAGTTTTTTGCACATATGGGAGCGAGACCATTTATCAGGCTTGGCACGGATCCGTTAAAGGAACTGGATCAGGTCACCAGGATGGTTGAAATACTCGTGGAAAACAGAAAAAATGTATGATATAATATAATTTAGTGAATTTTTGAAAGGACATGAAAGGGAGAGCAAATGCTTTTTAACAATGTGAAGATCCTGGATGAGGATTTCAATTTAAGAGATAATATGTACGTGACCACGGAAGACGACAGGATCGTTTACGTGGGCGATAGCATGCCAAGAGGTGACTATGGCGACATCAGAGACGGAAAGGGTAAGCTCTTAATGCCGGCCTTCCATAACGCTCACGGTCATTCTCCCATGGCGCTTCTTAGAGGCTACGCTGAAAACATGACTCTTCAGGATTGGCTCTTCAACAAGGTATTTCCCTTCGAAGACAAGCTGAACTCCAACGCAGTCTACTGGGGAACCCTCCTCACCATGGCAGAGGGTATGAGATTCGGTATCGTGTCACATTCCGACATGTACTATTTCCTGGATGATATGGTAAGAGCTACCGATGATTCAGGCTGCAAGGCCAATATCTCCAGAGCCATCACGGAATTCGGAGACGGCGATCCCTGGGAGACTGTAAGGCTCAAGGAGATGAAGGACACCTACGAGAGACTTAACGGCGCAGCGGACGGAAGAGTCAAGATAGATATCAGCATCCACGCTGAATACACCAACTCTTTGAGAGCCATGCAGGCTGTAGCCGATTACTGCAATCAGGTGGGTTCCATCATGCACATCCACGTGTCGGAGACTCAGTCCGAGCATGAAGAGTGCAAGAAGAAATACGGCAAGACTCCCGTCAGACTTTTTAACGACATCGGAGCCTTTGACTCACCGGCTCTGGCAGCTCACTGCGTATGGATAGAGGGAGAGGACTTCGACATCCTTAAGGAAAAAGGCGTAAGTGTGGCATCAAATCCCATCTCCAACATGAAGCTGGCCTCCGGTGTGGCCAACGTTCCTGAGATGCTGAGACGCGGCATCAACGTGGCCATCGGAACTGATTCCGTTGCTTCCAACAACTCCCTTAACTTCTTCGAGGAGATGAAGATCTTCGCCATGGCATCCAAGATGTACTATCACGATCCCACGGCTGTAACTCCCAGAGAAGCGCTCTATGCGGCCACCCGTGCGGGAGCCATCGCCCAGGGGAGATTGGATTCAGGTCTCATTAAGGAAGGATTCAAGGCTGACCTGATCATGGTTGATATAAACCAGCCTAACATGTTCCCGGTACACGACCTTCTTAACAACCTGGTATACTCAGCATCAGGCACAGATGTGGTCATGACTATGTCCGACGGCAAGGTGGTTTACGAGAACGGCGAATATAAGTTTATAGATATAGAAAAGACTATTTTTGAAGCTCAGGCTGCAACAAAAGACATTCTGGCAAGACTGTAACAAGACTGTAAAGGTAAGATCAAATGGAACAGAACAACTCGAACAAATTTCTAAAGGGCGCAGCTGTCCTGGCCGTGGCGGGTATCCTCGTCAAGGTCATGGGCGTGTTCTTCAGAGTGCCTCTAACCAACTGGGTAGGGGCCGAGGGCATGTCCTATTACAGCTCAGTTTATCCCTTTTATACGTTTTTCCTGCTCTTGAGTTTGGCCGGAATCCCCGTAGCCATCTCCAGGATGATATCCGAGCGTACCGCGGTCAAAAACTACGGCGGAGCCCACAAGGTCTTTGAGACATCCATCTGGCTCCTAGGCGGAATCGGCTTCGTGTCATTCCTTATCATGCACTTCGGAGCCGGCTTTATAGAGAATGTAGTACTTAACAATCCCGGAACCAAGTACGCCATCCAGGCCATAGCACCTTCGCTTTTCCTGGTGCCTGTCATGGCTGCTTACAGAGGATATTTCCAGGGCAGACAGAACATGAATCCCACAGCGGTTTCTCAGCTGGTGGAGCAGTTCTTCAGAGTCAGCGTTGGCCTTCTTCTGGGTCACACACTGATCAAGGTAGGATATGACAAGTTCGCCGCAGGAGCCATCTTTGGCTGCACCGCGGGTGCCGGCGCAGGACTCGCCATTGCCATCGTGATCTATCTCTTGAACCGCAGGGTCATCATGAGACAGATCCACAGGAACAGATCGCACGAAGACCTGGAACCCTCCAAAAAGATCATCAAGGAGATCCTCATAATCGCCATACCCATCACCATCGGCGCCTGCATCTTCCCGCTTATCAACGCCATCGACTCCATGATGGTAATGAGAAGACTTCAGGCCGTAGGTTTCACCCTGGACGAATCCAGAGTGCTCTTCGGTAAGCTGGGCGGTTACTGCGCATCCCTTGTAGGAATGCCTCAGGTACTGATCCAGGCCATCGTAATGAGCCTTGTGCCTGCCATCGCAGCAGGTCACAAACTGGGCGACAAAGAGGGCGTTAGAGAAAACATGCAGTTCGCCATGCGCGCTACCATGATCATCGGCTTCCCATGCACCGTGGGAATGATGGTACTGGCGCTTCCCATTCTTTTGCTCCTCTATCCCATGCAGGCTGAAGAGGTAAGGGAGACGGCAGTCGTCTTCGCCATCATGGCCTTCAGTACCCTTCCCATGAGCCCCATGGTAACTCTCACGGGAGCTCTCCAGGGAATTGACAAACAGATGCTGCCCGTAAGAAACCTGGTGGTCGGTGCCGTGGCCAAGGTCATCATCACCTTCATTTTGGTAGGTATCAGACCCATCAACGTCAACGGCGCATCCATCGGAACCATCGTCTGCTACATCGTGGCAGCCTATCTGAACATCAGAGACGTCAAAAAAGAAGCCGGAGTTACCTTCGACTTAAAAGCTACATATATCAAACCGCTGATCTCATCGGCGGTCATGGGCGTGTCGGCCATCGTGGTCTACAAAGTGCTCATGCTAATCATTAAGAGCAATGCCATCAGCTGCCTCATGGCCATCGCCTTCGCAGTAGTGGTCTACGGCGTCATGATCCTGATCACGGGAACCATCACCCTTGAAGAAGTGGGACGTCTGCCTAAGGGCGACAAGCTGGTAAGACTGGTAAAGAAAGTGCTGAAATAATCAATATAGCAAAAAACTCCGACCTGAGGTTAGCCCTCGGCCGGAGTTTTGTTTTACCTTTATTGTATGATCTCGTACATGTCCGCGGCGGTTTCTTTTCTGGCGGATTCGATGATGTCGATTACGCGGACCGTAACAGAAGAGTTGCCAAACTCGATGTGGATGGTGTCTCCGATATTCACCTCGGAGCCAGCCTTGGCCACCTTGTCATTGATGAAGACGCGGCCCTGGTCGCAGGCATCCTTAGCCACGGTGCGGCGCTTGATAAGTCTGGAATTTTTGAGAAATTTATCTATACGCATTGTTATCTCCTTATATAAATAATGGGCTTGCAGATCTGCTGCATGCCCATTTTCGCATTTTTCATGGGATTTGTCAACCGGCGATGGCGCACCAGATGAGGGGAATGGCCAGAGCCGGAAGATAGTCAAGGGTCTTGAACTCTTTAACTTTCATGATGGTGAGACCGGTCATGGCGATCATGAAGCCGCCGACGACGCCAAGCTCTGTCATCATGTTATCCGTGAGAACGTTGCCGGCCAGAAGGGTGAGGCCGTAGATGGAACCCTGCCAGAGGACGAGGACACCTGCGCAGATCACCATACCCACGCCATAAGCCGAAGCCAGCACCATGGAGGTCACCAGGTCCAGGGTGGCGTTGGTGAAAAGAAAGGTGTGATCGCCGTAAAGAGCAGCCTGCACAGGACCCAGAATGGAGAGGGTACCTACGCAAAAAATCAAGCACCCGGTAATGATTCCCTGTCCCAGGTTGCCTGACGCGCCGCCTTTCTCGGTAAGGCGCTTGACCCGGTCATCGATCTTTAACAGAGAACCGATGACGCAGCCGATGGCGAGACTGGCTATGAAGAGCACAGGGTAGTTGCTCTTAGGCATGTTTTGGATGACGCTGTTTAAACCGATGCCAAGAGCTGCCAGACCCATGGTGGTCAGGAGCTTCTCGTTCAGACTGTCGCTCATTATTTTTTTGAAAAAGCCGCCGATCAGTGAGCCAACGATTATACATGCTGCATTTGCGAATGTTCCGATCATATATTTTCTCCAATAGTCATGTGTCGTAAGTCGTATTAAAAAGATTATAAACCATGGGTGTTTCGAGTCAAGAGTTTTTTGAATATTTGGAATTGAAAAAGGCCATCCTTAGATGGCCTGATTACATCTATTTAATTATATACTATAAACGTTCTTACCACCTACAAAGGTCATGAGAACCTGCGCTTCAAGCAGCGCCTCGGCTGGCAGGGTCGTGATATCGCGATCGAGCACCACGAAGTCCGCATCGAATCCGGGAAGGATCTTGCCGCGGCGGTCTTCTGAGAAGGAGGCATAGGCTCCGTCTGAAGTGAAGAGGCGAATGGTCTCTTCCAGGGTGAGGGACTTCTCCGGATGCCATGCATGCTCTGCGCCAGGCTCCCTGCAGGTCAAAGCATAATACATATTAGGAAGGATGTCGAAGGGCTCCACGGGGCAATCTGAGCCTCCTGCGAGGCGTATTCCCATGTCTTCCATAGTCCTCCAGTCGTAGGATGAGCTGGTGAGCTCGGGACCGATTCGATCTTCCACTATATACTGATCAGCTTTGAGAAATACCGGCTGAATGTAAGCCATTATATTCATGTCCTGCATGGCCCTAAGCTGCTCGGGGCGGGTGATCTGGCAGTGGACGATGCCGTGCCTGTGATCCTCTCGAGGATCTTCCTCTAAGGCTTTCGCAAAAGAATCCAATATCTGCTGTATGCATCTGTCGCCGATGCCGTGGATGGCGATCTGCATGCCCGCCTTGTGAGCTTTTAGCACCAGATCGGACAGCTCTTTATCTCTGAAGTTGAGGATGCCGGTGTTTTCGGGATCATCCTGATAAGGTTCCATAAGTGCTGCAGACCTGGCTCCCAGGGCACCGTCACCGAGAAGTTTCAATGGCCCGATGGTGAAGTTCCCAAAAGATTGGCCCGTCATGTAACCGTCATTTAGGAAAGCTTTCAAGCGCTCCATGGAGGGCAGGTTGCACTGCTCGTACACTCTTATGGGCAGTTTGCCTTCCTCAGATAGCTGGCGGAAAGCATCTATTATGGTTTTACCATAGGGCTCGATGGGAATCAGCGTAAGGTCATCGGTCTGGATCTCTGTGATACCCTTAGACGCCACATCATAGCAGGCGCTCAGGATGAGTTCCTTGATATCATCCACCGTGGGCCTTGGAAGAGCATTTAAAAGAGCGTACTGATCATCTTCCTGAAGTATTCCGTCGGGATTGGATTGTTCCAAACCGCAAAGCCTTAAGGCAGGAGTATTGCACACCGTCACATGATGGCAGGTCCTGGTTATGGCGATGGGTATGTCTGTGGACAGACGATCCAGATCGTGCCTTAAGGGCATGGTGGGATCTTCCCAGAAATTCTGATTGAAGCCGCTGCCTTTTAAGGGCACACCTTTATCGAGAGCTTCCGGGAGACGTTCTCTTAAAATGGAGAGCATGTCTTCCTTATCCTTAGAACCGGTAAGGTCCACCAGACGCTTCTCTCCGGCATATTCCAGGAAGTGGAGATGCGAGTCCACGAAGCCCGGCATGATGAGAGCACCTTCGAGATCGTTTGCCTTATCGGTGGGGGAGGCCAGGGCCAGCATCTCTTCAGAGCTGCCTACAGCCTTGATCACACCATCTTCTACAGCCAAAGCCTCGGCACTGGAGCCGGAGCCATCGTTCATATATACTTTTGCGTTATAGTAGATTTCCATTGTATCGTCCTGATTTTCATAATTTTTTCTGTATTATATATTGTAGATGTTTTTTGGAGGGATTGCAAGGCGAGGTTTGATCTGCTGACCAGGCCAAATCGATATTTAGTTGTATATAATAGAAGCATACACTATATGTATATTGTACTAAAATGTATACAAAATATTCGAAAAAAGTATCTTGACAATGGGGGACAATGGTGGTATATTAAAAAAGCTGTCGCGATTGACAGCCCCGCGCTTTAAAAACTTTTAAAAAAAGTTAAAAAAGTGCTTGACAATGAGACATGTAAGTGTTATCATTGAAATGTTCCGCGTCAA
>JAFPXY010000040.1 GCA_017394515.1 Bacillota bacterium
AAGATTCCTTTCTCCAGTTTAGCTAAGCCCCCTGCTCTTTCGTGATCGATCTGTCTATATAGGACATACATGTCGTTTCCAATGGACTCGACCTCCAGCACGTCTGACTTCAGGTTATCATTGAAATTGTATTCGTTTATGGCAGCTTCCAATCCGGAGGTTGAATCAGCCCTCACCGAAAACTCCATATTATACAAGACAATCATGCAGATGATCATCAGTACCAGGGAGATCACAACACCCGCTATAGCCTTGCGGTTACGGCGTTCTACCATGGATGCAATAAAACTGTTAAAACTCTCGTCAGATTTTGTTTCTGTATTTTCGTTTTTTTCTCCTGTCATCAATTCCTGAATGCTGATTCCCAGCACAGCACAAAGATCTGGAATTACCGCCATGTCCGGCATGTTTCTCCCGGTCTCCCATCTGGATACAGTTTTCTGACTCACACCGAGCTTTGATCCCAGTTCATCCTGTGTCAAGGATCTTTCTTTACGCAAAGCAGAAATGAGCTCTCCGATTTTTTGCAGATCCATATTTCTCCCCCTTTCATATCTATATACATTTAATCACTTTTCTATTGAAAAGAAAAGGACATAAAACGAGTATTCAAAGAATTAAACAAAATTACCCAAATGTAGCCGGACAAAAAAATGAAAAACCCTTGATTTACAAGGGTTTGAATGGTGGAGCGTAGGGGATTCCCGCTGCTTCGCCCCTTACGGGGCTCGCGCTGGACCGTCTGCGCGGCCTATTCCACAGGCCGCTTGACACGCTCCCTGTTCGACAGCTCACCGGGCTGTCTCACGACGGTCGCGCCCTCCCGGGTCCGAATCCCCTTCTATTATTCATTATGAAATCAAAAAGACGGTCGAATGACCGTCTTTTGATTTCATGGTGGAGCGTAGGGGATTCGAATTCACTAGCTCCTTGAAAAGCGTTGAAAATGAAGGGAGGTGAAGGTTGCGCTGTCGAGTGTAACCAAAAGTGTAACCAAAATAGATCAATCTGCTTTATCCAGTGGTATAGTTACTTGCCAGTTACCATTTATCGGCCCGTTATTGCAAGTCCAGAATTCGCCCCATACTTCATATTCTTTTATCTCCGCTTCCGGTATAGAAAAAACATATTCTTCATAGCTGTTTTTATAGTTTTCATCCCAAAATGCAACATTGCCTCTGCAATCCACAACATTTCCATTCTTGTTTTTTAAATAGACAAAACCGTGATTATCGGTGTTTTTAATATCATCGTAACGGATCTGTATATGTAACTCATTGTCTACCATTCCGATACCCGTAAACCATACTCCTTCCTCTAAATTAACGGCGTTTTTTTCATCTGGAATAATAAGTCTGATATCCTCAGAATCGTAACCTGCGCCACCCCGTACAGGAGGTTCTGACAAATACTCTGATATCTTTAAAACATTATCGGTGTTTATCGGATTTAATCTGTACTTGTCGTGAGATTTACCGCTGATAATCTGGCTCACGGAGAAAGTAACCTTGTCCCCCGGTATGAGAATATGGTCGTTTTGTTCAATCGATATTAAAAAGGCTGCAGTATTCGTATTGGGATCATATTCTGTGAAACTGCATCCTGCTGATTGGTCATATGGCGTATTGATGCTGTAACTATCAAAAAGATCTGTAGTTTCGTCTAGTCGTGACCCTTCAGTATCGCGCATAGTTACCAGTACAGTTGCTTTATTATCTTGTATTTCTGCTGCAACTACTTTCATTTCTATGCCATTGTCTACACATGATTCATTCACAGGCTTAAGCTTTTGCGCGATTTTCGGTGAAACAGAATACATCATCTCATATGCAGTTCCATTTCCTGTAGCGGCTAAAGCAGGAACCGCACAACAGAAGCACAGACATATACAAGCAGCAATGGTCATCCATCTCTTAATACGATTTTTTGCTTTTTTATTAAACGCTTCTTCTGATTCAAGCACAATATCATAATCTACATCTGAAATCTTTTGAAGTAAATCTAATCCGCTCATAAGGTATATCCCTCCTTCATTAAATAATCCCGGAGATCTTTTCTCATACGAAACAATTTGGTTTTAACTCTGCTTTCTGAGTAATCGAATCGCTTTGCTATAGCACTGATAGAATCGAGATAGTAATATCTCTGCATGAAGATGACCCTTTTTTCTTTTGACTGCTGACGCAAAAAATCACTTATTGTTTTTTCAAGTTCAATTCCGGCAATATGGTTGTCTATACTATTTTTATCAGGAATACACTGCTCCAATTCTTTGGATAGTTCCGTTATATAGGCTTTTCGCTTTAAACTATCTCTCTTCAGGCATCTATTGATTGATATATTGCGTATTATCTTCGCCAGAAATGCAAACAAGTATGTTCTTGGTTCATTTGGAGGAATACGATTCCATGCTTCCAAATAAGTGTCATTTTCACATTCTTCCGCAGTTGCGTGATCTTCAGTTATTCTTTTGGATATATTCCGAAGCCTGCTTCCATACTTCTCTTGTGTACAATAGATAGCGGATTCATCTCTGCTTAAAAACAAGTCAACGATTCTATCGTCTTCCATATATTGACCTCCTTTCCATGGTAGATTGGGGTTCACCTTATATAGCAAGATTTTGAAAATGGTGGTTACATCTTTTTTATTTTATAGGCTTATAGGCCTTTTAAAAACTATACTGACTTTAATTATGGTTAAAATTCTTTTTCTGCTTCTTCGATATGGCTCCTTATCGCAGATTCATTATCCAAGCAATAAGCATAGGCATGCTCCATGTATTCTGTGATATGATATTTTTTCTTCATTTTCCTCAAAGTATCTAAAATATATTCATCTTTTATTACCATATCCTGAAAATAGCGATAAACACATCCCCCGTTTTCGCGGGGATAATATGGATTAATCGAGGCCAATCTTTGATCATCCATGATACTTTCTACAACCATTTCACTTAATATCCATTTCAGTGAAGGCCTGTCATATTCTTCATAGCTGTCACCAAAGTGATCATTCCAAATGTAAAACCAAATATAATGTATTACTTCATGGATCGATAAACCTAAGGCACCTCTTTCACTATTCTTATAAAAAACATCGAAATATTTTTCTTCCAGGAACCTCGGGCTTACAGGATTCAGCGTAATATATGCAATCAGGTCATTAAATATATTTCTTGTGTCTATTTCAAAAGCTTCCGTAAGTGCATCTTCAATCTGTTCATGATATCGGTCAAATTGATAATTATACAGTTCAACTTTCCTGTTAAGTTCAGGATATAGATCATCCCATACTGCTCTCATCTCATTTGTAAGATATTTCTTTTTTTCTGTTGTTGAGCAGCCCATTATTTTTTCTTTTTTAAGCTGAGGATAGAACCAATACAGCGCATCCGACCAGTATGGCTCCATATCGTCTTCTTGAAACAGCAGAATACTATCAATAGAATGCTCAAAGCCAGGATTTTTATATATTATTTTCATTTTCATACTCCTTTAATTGTAATTACTTCTGTAGCCACTGCATCTCTGAAGGCCTTATTGTGCCCTACAATGATCATGGTGGCTTGATACTCCGTTATAAGTTTCTCCAGCTGACGCCTGGTATAGATAAATAACAACAAGACTTTTTTTCATGAAATCAAAATAAATAGCTGCAAGGAGAGGATCCCTGCAGCTCAAAAAGCAAAATATACCAAATTAATCGCACTAAAACAGCGCAAACAGGCTATATTCAAAACTATGAGTGAAAGATGATCTTCTTGCAAGCTGCAGGATGGCACATTAAAACTTACGGCATAATGCCGATGCCGTTAACGATTTCCTATCCTGCGAATTAAAGTTTACTTGCTGAGAATAATCATCTTTTCACCTCTCTTCTTTTTTGTGATTTCATTCTAACATCAAAATATCATATGCGCAATAGGCAACCATATTATGATCTCAACTTCAATTGAATCGTATTGATTATTGCACTTTGGGTATTAGGGTCCCCCTAAATCTGCGTTTGTACGATTTGGGAGTACAAAGGCTTTGCTTGCGAGTACTGGCGGACAGAATAATATATCTAGAGATCGCAGAAAAAACTGCGGTCTTTTTTCGTCTTTTCATTCTCTGACGTGTCCTAATAATGAGAGCGGTTTTAAAACTGTTCTCGTTTTTAAACGCTCTCTCAATACAGGATGAAGTAACATTTTCAAAAAGTATACAATATATTTTTCAAAATAGGTTGTTTTTTGAGCCTTCTCCTGGCTATAGGTGAGAAGTTATTTTAAAGAGCAATCAATTATTTTTAAGATAAATCAGCGTTTTTATTTCTTTAATTCAGCTATAAGTACGAAAAAAATACAATTTATTTTTTAAAAAATGGCAATTTTTAGGCCTTCCCGTGTCCTATAAGTGAAGGGGTTTTTACATAAACTATCCAGGAGGATATCAACGTAATGAGAAAAAAGAACCGGACTCCGCCACCTGCATTTGCAACAAAGAAAAGAACCTGGGAGAAGAATCACTATGTCATGCTGTTCGATGATCAGCTTGATTCTCCGGCATATATAAGCCTTTCTTCTTCAGCTAAGCTGGCATATACGATCCTTCGCCAGGAGTATAAGGGAGAATACTCCGGGTCGAAGGTCATATGCCCATACTCAACTTTTGAGAAGAAAGGCATGAGAGCTAACACTTTGTCAAATGCTCTCCTACAGCTGGAAGTATTCGGATTCATAAAAGTGGATCACGGAGGGTTAGAGCACAAGCCGAATGTTTATCAGTTTTCTGAAGACTGGAAGAAGATAGAGACTGCAAGCGATGTCACAGAAGCGAAGGCAAGACTTAAAGAAATAAAGGATCGCAATCTGAGAGCAGGCTGTGAGCATACTGAGAGCTGACTGTAGAGCAGCAATAACTTACCCCTCCCCTTATGGTATATATATAAGGTCTAACGAAAGCGTTAGTTATTCATACAGTTTTCATTGCCTCAATAACTAACGGAAACGATAGCAATCCGAGAAAAAGAAAAAAGCAATAGCTATCAAAAGCGTTACCTGTACAACTATCGAAAGCGTTAGCTATATCACGATTTAAAGAAGGAGATGATGGATCTGAAACATTTAACGCCGATACAGGCTATCCGTGCGAAATGTATTGATTGCAGTTGCGGCATTTTAAAGGAAGTACGGGAGTGCCCTATTAAAGATTGTCCTCTTTGGCCCTATAGGATGGGAAAGCGACCCGCGAAGGATAAAAATATTGAGCGGCCTGAGCTGTAAGAAAAAATCCATAGGTAGCTAAGGATTTTTTGGAAAAACCTTCCCGACTTTAATCTTTTTTAAGAGGACATATATACCTGACTTTTGATCACTGTGCAGAAAGGAGGTGTCGGAGTATGGCAATTCAAAAAGAACAATTGAATAAAGTGATTCCGGCATCTTTTTCTGCTGAAGAATTATTGTCCTGTCTTGAAGAAGATGGTATCATTGATGCAGACAGCGCAATCGATATCATGACCAATAAAAGGCGAAAGGAGATATTATCCAGGCACAATCATCCTATAACACAAGGCAAAGATGGAAGATGGAGAACAAGAATAGATGATGATTCATATGCTGACGGAAGAAGAATGATCGCAAGATCTACGAAGGAAGCTGTGGAAGATGTTCTTATCGAGTTATACAGCTATGATGGGATCACGATGGAAACTTTGTTTTCTGAATGGATCAAGTACAAAAGTCTGCATGTAAGCCATTCCACGATTGAAAGGACTATACGCACATGGAACCAGCATTATGCTGATTCTGATTTTGTAAAGATTCCTCTCATCAAGCTTACCAAACTGGCAGTAGATGAATGGGTACACAAAATGCTAAAGGAACACCCTATGAATAAGCATCAGTATGGCAATTTCCGACTTATCATAAGGCAGGAACTTGATTATGCAGTTGACAGAGGTATTATAAAGCAGAATCCATTTAATCTCATAAATGTGGATCTCAGAAGAGCTTTAAAGCCAGAACACAAGAAACCAGATTACACTCAGGTCTATTCCAGAGATGAACTTGACAGATTGTGTGAGGTCGCATGGAAAGACTATGAGAACCGAAATCACCCTGTTCACCAGCTCACACCTTTAGCCGTAATGTTTATGTTCCTGACAGGCGTCAGAGTCGGTGAAGTATGCGGCATACGCTATGAGGATATCCACGACAGGACAATGACCATCAGAAGAATGGTCCTGCATCCAAGCGGAGAGATCATAGAGCATACCAAGGGATTTGAAGACAGAGAAGTGCCGTTGGTACCTAAGGCTCTGAAACTGATTGAACTTGCCAGAGAAAGGCAATCTGAAGCCGGTGTGAGTACTGAAGGTTTCGTGTTCTCTATGAATGATGATCCCATCTTATATACTTCTGTGACCAAGGCGTTCACTTCTTACTGTAACAAGATAGGAATTGAACCCAAGAGCTCACATAAAGCCAGGAAGACATTTGTATCTACACTGCTCGATGCAGATATGAATATCAATTCTGTAAGGCAATTCGTTGGGCACAAGGATGAAAAGACCACATTGAACAATTACTGCTATGATCGTAGCTCTGATGAGGAAAAATTCAGGAAACTTGAACTAGCGCTTGCATAAATCAAGTGTAACCAAAAAGTAACCAATTGTAACCAGACAAAAAATGAAAAAACCCTTGATTTACAAGGGTTTGATTGGTGGAGCGTAGGGGATTCGAACCCCTGACCCCCACACTGCCAGTGTGGTGCGCTCCCAGCTGCGCTAACGCCCCGAGTTTTCAGAACAGAATAATTATAACATGCTTTTTGTGTCAATGCAAGATAATATTTCCTAACTTCCAAAGGTAGAACTATATCATTCCTTTGCAGAAAAAGGTGCCCTAAAACAACCAAAAGACGCTTTTTCTTGCCCTATCGAACACTTTGTGATATAATATTTGTGTATCGCATCCAAAAAAGGAGTAATTTTATGGAAAACGACACAAACAATTACACAGAAATGAACCCTTCAAAGGACCCTCAGAAGGCTCCTCAGAAGAAGAAAAAAACTAAAAAGAAACCTCCTGAAAAGATGTCTTGGTCATCTGTTACAGATGATTATAAGGCTGCAACCAAAGCTCAGAAAACTGCAGAGTATTACGAAGCGTTACGTGAAGAGCGTAAGGCTAAGGAAGCCCAAAAGGCCAAAGAGGCTGAAAGCGTTGTGATAGCAGCCGCTGCCAAGGAAGCTGTTGAAACTCAAGCTAAAGCTGTTGAGGAAACTCCTAAAGCAACTGACGCCAAGACCGTAGCAGAGCCCGTGAAAGTTGCCGTTGAAGAGAGCCCTAAGCCAGCCAAGAAGCCTAAAAAAGCAAAGAAGGAGAAGAAACCCAAGGAACCGAAGAAACCCAGAGAGCCTAAGAAGCCCAAGGAACCTAAAAAGCCTAAAGAACCTAAAGCTCCAAAGGCCCCTGACAAGCTTCCGGAGAAAGACTCCACCAAAGAGCCCGTTCCAAAAGTTCATGAAGAAGCTGCCAGAGGAACTGCTCCTATCGTAGCTGCTACAGACCCCGCTTCTAAATCCAAGACTAAAAAGAGAGCCATAATCGCTCTGATCGCCGCATGCATTGTAGTGGCTTTGGGCACAGCCGGATGGCTTAACAGATATCTTTTCATACCTAAGACTGTTTTCATATCCTACGATACCCTTGAGGGTCATAAGATGGTCACCAGCGACGTTACAGCACGCACAGTAAATGAAGCGCTAACCAAACTGAATGTAAACATCTCCCCTCTAGATACCGTAACACCCCTTGGTACTGAAGAGCTGGTCGAAGGTATGACTATCAGGGTAACCAAGAGGCTCCAGACCTATGCTAAGGTTGCAGGTAAGACCATCAGGATCCTTATGTCACCTGGCACCATCGAGGAGAACCTGGAAGCTAATAATATCACTTATGATGAAGATGATATCGTTTCTCCTAAACCATCCAAACGGATGAAGTGCGGTACCAAATTAGTGGTCAAGGAAGTTCACAAGGTGGTCAAGAAAAAGGAAAAGACCGTACCTTCCAAAGGGTACAGAACGATTCTCGACCCTTCCATCGCTTCCGGAGTTATGACCGAGACCGCTGCTGTAGATGGCGTGGCTGTTTACAAATACACCTACACCTATGTGAACGGCAAAAAAACCGACACCAAGAAGAAATTCGTCAAGTGGAAGGTAGAGCCTCAGGATCGCCTGCTCAGGCTTGGCACCGGATCCACCGGTCAAAGCGGTACCGTGTCCATAAGACGTACCTTCACTTCAAACACTACCGCCTACTATTGCGGAAGCAACGCACGCGGCGCTCTGGGAACCCGCTGCTACTACGGGACCTGCGCTGTAGACCCTAAGGTCTTCCCTTATGGTTCCAGATTCTGGGTCCAGGGTTACGGCTACTGCGTGGCAAACGATTGCGGCGGCGCCATTAAAGGCACCAAACTGGATCTCTACATGACCAGCACCAAGCAATGCTTCAGATGGGGCCGCAGATGGGTCACCGCGTACCTGCTGGGTTAATTAAAGGCACAAAAAGAGCGCAAATGATTTGCGCTCTTTTTTTATTTCACTTTAGCTTCCAGCTTTCCGTCCACCACATCAATCAATATCACGCCGCCTGGTGAAATGTTTCCGGTGACGATGATCTTGGCTGCTGCAGTCTCCACATATTTCTGGAGATACCTCTTGAGAGGTCTTGCGCCGTATACCGGATCGTAGCCATTCTCAGCCACAAACTTCATAGCTTCGTCTGTAAGTTCGATGGAAATTTCCCTCTCCTCAAGACGCTTGTTCACATCCTTGATCATGAGTTTGACGATCTCGCCGATATCTGATCTGGTAAGTGGCTTGAAAAGAATTATCTCATCAAGTCTGTTGAGGAATTCCGGTCTGAAGTGAGCCCTGAGGTCCGTCATGGCCATGTCCTCGGCTTCCTTGGAAATTCTGCCTTCTTCATCAATACCGCTCAAAAGATACTGAGATCCGATGTTGGATGTCATGATCAGAATGGTGTTTTTGAAGTCTACGGTTCTTCCCTGAGAGTCTGTTATACGACCGTCATCCAGCACCTGAAGCAGCACGTTGAATACATCGGGATGGGCTTTCTCAACCTCATCAAAGAGCACTACGGAGTATGGCTTACGTCTTACGGCCTCTGTCAGCTGTCCGCCTTCATCATAGCCTACATATCCCGGAGGCGCACCTATGAGACGAGCTACTGAGTGCTTTTCCATGTATTCGCTCATATCGATTCTTACCATGTTGGATTCATCATCGAAAAGGTTCTCTGAAAGCGCCTTGGCCAGCTCAGTCTTACCTACGCCTGTAGGGCCAAGGAAAAGGAATGAACCAATAGGTCTCTTAGGATCCTTGATTCCTGCTTTGGATCTCAGGATGGCGTCAGCTACCTTCTCTACACCCTCATCCTGGCCGATGACTCTCTTATGAAGAGCTTCTTCCAGATGCAAGGTCTTCTCACGCTCTGTTTCAGAAAGCTTGGATACAGGAATGCCTGTCCAGCGGCTGATGATCCTAGCGATCTCCTCCTCTGTCACGCTCTCATGTACCAGACTCATATCAAGATCTTTGACCTTGGCTTCCTCAGCTTCCAGTTCTTTGGTAACCTTCGGCAGCTCTCCATACTGGAGTTCAGCAGCCTTTTCAAGGTTATATTCCCTCTTAGCCTGCTCTATCTGCTTATTTATATTTTCGATCTTCTCTCTGAGCTCCGACAAGTGGTTTATGGAATTCTTTTCGTTATCCCACTGAGCCTTCTGAGAATTGAAAGTGTCGCGAAGTTCAGCTAATTCCTTCTGAAGAGCCTCCAGACGTTCTTTGCTCAGTCTGTCGGTCTCCTTCTTAAGGGCAGCTTCTTCGATCTCCAGCTGCATGATCTTTCTTCTAAGGTCGTCTATCTCAGATGGCATGGAGTCCAACTCAGTTTTGATCAAAGCGCAAGCTTCATCCACCAGGTCGATAGCCTTATCCGGCAGGAATCTGTCTGAGATGTATCTGTTGGAAAGCACAGCGGCGCTCACCAAAGCTCCGTCGGTGATCTTCACGCCATGGAACACCTCGTATCTGTCCTTCAAACCTCTCAAAATGGAGATCGTATCTTCTACTGTAGGCTCATCAACCATTACAGGCTGAAATCTTCTCTCCAGAGCGGCATCTTTTTCGATATATTTACGATACTCATCCAAGGTGGTTGCTCCAATGCAGTGGAGTTCGCCCCTGGCCAGCATAGGCTTCAGCATGTTGCCTGCATCCATGGCACCATCGGTCTTGCCTGCTCCTACGATCAGATGCAGCTCATCGATAAACATGATGATCCTGCCTTCGGACTTTCTGACCTCTTCGAGGACCGCTTTAAGTCTTTCCTCAAATTCGCCTCTATACTTGGCGCCTGCTACCAGCGCGCCCATGTCCAGTGAGAATAACTGCTTGTCCTTAAGGGAATCAGGCACATCGCCTCTTACGATTCTTTGCGCCAGGCCTTCCACGACTGCGGTCTTACCTACGCCGGGCTCGCCGATTAACACAGGATTGTTCTTGGTCTTTCTGGAAAGGATCCTGATGACGTTTCTTATCTCTTCATCTCTTCCGATTACCGGATCCAGCTTCTGTTCCCTGGCAGCCTCTACCAGATCTCTGCCGTATTTAGTCAGAGATTCATAGGTGTCTTCCGGTGAATCCGTAGTCACCCTCTGATTGCCTCTTACAGAGCTCAATACCTGCAAAAAACTCTCCCTGGAGATTCCGAAACTCTTGAACAGCTGCTTGATAGATCTGTTGGGATGCTTGATCATAGCAAGGAAAAGATGCTCTACAGAGACATAATCGTCTCCCATGGCTTTGGCTTCATCCTCCGCAGAAATCAGCACGTTATTGAGCTCCTGAGATACGTAGGCACTTCCCCCCTGCACCTTGGGATCGCCTTCCATGATCTTTTCTACTGCGCTTGTGAAAGCGGGAAGCTGAATCCCCATCTTGGTGATCAGTTTAGCGATCAGAGAACCCTCCTGATTAAGAAGAGCGTACAGGAAGTGTTCCTGGTCGATCATCTGATTTCCATAGTCGTAGGCTATCTTTTCCATGTTCTGGATAGCCTCTATGGACTTCTGTGTGAATTTTGTAATGTTCATAAAATACCCTCCTTATGTCTAAAGGGGCCTTGAAACCCCTGGCTTTTCATTCTTACAATGCTATTTTATCACTGGTTATTAGCACTGTCAAGTGGTGAGTGCTAATTTATTGCAAAAAATTTTGCACCTAAAAAGGCACCCTCTAAAGAGTGCCTTTAAGACGAGTTTTAATGCTTTAAAATTGATCTCTCGGTCCCTGATAACCGATATATCTGTCATTTGAAGATATGCTCTTTACAAGTCTCGATGCCCAGAAGAACATCAACGCCACGAAGACTACGAACAACAGGCTTATGCCACCTCCCATGGTGGCTGTGAAGTCATAGAATCCATGGAGCAGTGCCGGTATCAGAACCGCAAGCCGTCTGTTATGTTTGGCTCTTTCGAAATCTCCTGCGTATTCATATCTCTTGGCCAGACCATACCAGACTCCCATAAACACGCCAAAGCACGCATGTCCCGGTATCGCCGTCACTGCCCTGACGAGGGCTGTTTCTAAGCCGTACATGGCCACGTATTGGATGTTTTCCCATAGTGCGAAGCCTAAGCTTACAAATACGGAGTAAACCACTGCATCGAACTGACAGTTGAAGGCAGGATGCTTCCATGTCTTACGTTTCAGAACGAAGTACTTGCCGCCTTCTTCTGAAAAGGCAACCACTATGAAGTACAGCAGGAAATTATATATCAGGCTGTTTGGGTTGAGGGGCGCCAAAATGTACTGCCCTATGGTCTCCAAAACCACAGCTATAAGGGTGCTGAAGATGCCCAAAAATATCAGTGAAACCATCAGATTGGTGGGTTCTTTCTCCAGCTTATCAGCCTTGTATACCTGGACCATCAAAAATATGGCCGGCACGATGGCTGCTATCATCAAAATTGGATTGATTCCGAATAATACCATGTGTCACCTCGTTAAAAGTTCAATCTCCCTTTTGAGAAATTATAACCTATTTTTGACTTCTATGCAAATCCTTGGGGGAGTTTTTTGCGCCTAAATGTTGAAGAAATAGCGGTTTTAGTGATATAATGAATTGTTTAGAAGGGGCATCATTAAGAAGGAGTTGGCCAGTTTGGCCACAGAATCGTAATGAAATACTATTTTATCATCAATCCGGCAGCCGGCAAAGGCACGGATACCAAAGAACTTGAAAGAGACATCCTTGCTCAAGCTTCAGAGCTTGGCAAGGAAGTTTCCATCTATATGACAAAGGCAGTGGGCGACGCCGAAGTCTTCGCTCGTGACCTGATCGCAGAAGATCCCGATGAAGAGCTCTGCTTCATCGCCTGCGGAGGCGATGGTACCTTCAATGAGGTGCTTAACGCTGTAGTCGGCCATCCTAAGGCTTCCGTCAGCGTTTATCCCACAGGAACAGGTAACGATTTCGTAAGGAATTTCCCAAATGCGGGTAATTTTAGCGATGTTAAGGCTCTGCTTCAGGGTGAGATTATTCCCTGCGACTCCATCGAATACAGCGGTATCATAGATGGAGAATTTAAGGTACGTTACTGTGGAAACATGTTCAATATCGGCTTTGACTGCAACGTGGTGGACGCTACTCAAACCCTCAAGACCAAGCCTTTTATAGTAGGATCAGCGGCTTATCTTCTGGGCGTAGCTACTACCCTGATAAAGAAGAAAGGTGCTGATCTGAAGATCATCGCCGACGGCAAGGTTCTCTCAGACGGCCCTATCCTTCTCACTTCCATAGCCAACGGTTCCTATTGTGGCGGAGGAGTCATGTCCAACCCCTACGCCAGCGTTCAGGATGGCAACATAGATATTTCCGTCATCAATGATCTGGGAAGGCTCAGATTCATCTCGCTCTTCCCTAAATATCAAAAGGGCACCCATCTGGATACCCCTAAAACAAAAGATCTTATTCAGAATTTAAAGGCTCAGGAGATCACAGTCATCCCAAGAAAGGGCATAATGAGACTGTGTACTGACGGCGAGATCTCAAGCGCAGAAGGTGTCCTCTTCAGGATCCTCCCCGGCTCCTTCAGACTGCTGGTGCCTAAGGCATGACAGTTTGATTTAAGGCCTGAGCTGCCAGTCGATGGCCTTCTGCCCTGTCACTTCCAGATACCTGTTAGCCCTTGAGAAGTATTTGCCTCCGAAGAAACCCTTGTAGGCCGAAAGCGGACTCGGATGTGCGCCCTTAAGGATCAGGTGATCCGGATTGGAAATAAGGCTTTCCTTAGCCCCTGCGTTTGCTCCCCAGAGGATGAAGACCAGGGGTTTTTTGCGGGAATCCAGGAGGTCGATAATGTGGTCCGTGAAGGCTTCCCAGCCGTGGCCTTTGTGAGACATGGGCTGGCTGTCTCTTACGGTCAGGGTGGCGTTCAGAAGAAGCACTCCCTGTTTCGCCCAGTCCACCAGATAACCGTGATCCGGCTGATGTATGCCAAGATCATCTTCCTGCTCCTTGTAGATATTAAGGAGTGAAGGCGGTATCTTCACGCCCTTGTTGACGGAGAAGCACAAGCCATGAGCCTGGCCCGGCTGATGGTAGGGGTCCTGGCCCATGATGACCACCTTGGTGTCCTCATAGGAAGAGTATCTCAAGGCATTAAAAATGTCTTCCTTGGGCGGATAAACCGGCCCACGGGCATATTCTTCCTTAAGGAAATCTCTAAGTCCTAAGTAATATTCTTTTGTGAACTCATCTTTAAGGAGTTCGTCCCAATCATTTCCAATATTAACCATGAATTAATTATACCACAACTCCATACATAAGTGCTATAATAAACCTATGAAAAAACATGCTATCATACCCATCTTCATCTCCCACAGGGGCTGTCCCAATGACTGCGTGTTCTGCAATCAGAAAAAGGTAACCTCCAGGGAGGGCGATGTACAGCCCGAAGATGTGAGAAATACAATTGAACAGTGGCTCACAACCCTTAAGGATGTGGAGACCGTGGAGGTCTCCTTCTACGGCGGCTCTTTCACCGGAATCCCCATGGAGCAACAGAGCGCCTTTCTTGAGATCGCCAAGGAGTACAAGGATTCCGGCAGAATCGACGCCATCCATCTTTCCACCAGGCCGGACTATATCGACGTGCCCATTCTGGACAATCTCAAGGCTTACTCCGTGGACGTCATCGAGCTTGGAGTCCAGAGTTTCAGTGACCACGTCTTAGAACTTTCCGGAAGAGGCCACGATGCAGCCTGTGTTTACAAGGCCTGCGATCTCATCAAGTCCTATGGCTTCACCCTGGGTATTCAGCTCATGATAGGTCTTCCCGGGGATTCCATGGAAACCTGCAGGTATTCTGCTCTTGAGACCGTGAAGATCGGTCCTGCCATCGCCAGGCTCTATCCCACGGTGACCATCTTAGGCACCGAGCTTTATGCCATGATGGAGCGCAAGGAGTACTCTCCCCTCACCCTTGATGAGGCTGTCCAAAGGACCAAGGTCATGTATGAGATCCTGGAGGGGGCCGGCATCAACATCATTCGTGTAGGCCTCAAATCTTCAGAGATCATGGATCAGGAGATCGGCTTCCACCCGGCTTTCAGGCAGCTGGTGGAGTCTGCCATCGCTCGTGATCGTATCTCTCAGGCGCTGGATGCTTTGATCGATCTCCCCGAAGGAAGCATTATTGATGTATCCGCAAACTCACATTCCTACGGAAACATCTTTGGTCACAAGGGTTCCAACCGCGAATTTTTTGCAAAAAAATATCCGCACCTCATAATTAAAGGTGCGGTGGATAATGATCTCAGGGACAACTTCTATCAAGTCATTCCACGTCCTTGAATTCATTGACTATAGGCATTATCTGGCTGCGGTCCACGAGGTCGCAGCCATTTTCTATGCGCTCGAGAAGCCTTCTTTCGTCGGCGTTCATGTTAAGGCCTTTGTCTCTTAAGAGTTTAGTGGTGAACTTGAGCACCATCTTGTCCGCTCCCTGAACACGCTCGGGCTCGAATTTGCCGTCCAGATAGTAGCAGGTCACGGGTCTCAGCCACTTTTTGTCGAAGTTCACCTTTCTGAGCTCTGCCCTGGCGTCAAAATTCTGGACGTTTATGCCCACAGCAAAGCAGGCTATCTTCTTAGAAGGTTTATAAAAATCCTGCCTGAAGTTCACCTTTTCGTCGAAGGAATGATAATACGCATCTTTCAGGATCGGTTTGACCCACTTAATGAAGGTGTCTATGCCTTCTATTCCTCCCGCGTGAACTCCTCCGCCGAAGATGATGTTTTCGTAGGGTTCCAGCATTCTGGCCTTCATATCATCGATACTGCGCACTTCGCAGCCCAGTTCCTCGGCGATCCAGCGGGCATACTGCTCAGCTGTTCCGTATTTGCTCTTGTATAATACAATGGTGTTTTTCATATTTTGTTTACCGAATCATTTGCTCAAAACATCTATGAGCCTGTACATTTCTTCGTCGAAGTAGTTCTTCTGCTTAAGGGCTTCCTTAAGGTCATAGGCTACGATCTGATTGTTTACGGTTCCGATGGCCTTGGAGTCGGAATCTTCTGCCAAAAGTTCCACAGCCTTGGATCCGCAAAGGGTCGCTAATATCCTATCCTGCATGGTGGGACTGCCGCCTCTCTGAAGGTAGGACAGAACGACTACTCTGGTGTCCTTGCCGGTGCGCTCTCCAAGATAAGCCGCCATTTCATCAGCTGTCATGGGGCTTCCTTCCGTCTTGATGATTATGGAGTGAAGCTTGCCCTTGTTAGCGCCTTCGATGACCTTTCTTGCAACCTCATTGATATCGAAGGGCTTCTCCGGCAGCACCACGTACTCAGCGCCGCCTGCCAGACCTGCGTAGAGGGCAATGTCGCCGCACTTCCTGCCCATTACTTCGATGATGGTGGTCCTGTTGTGGGCAGAAGAGGTATCTCTAACCTTGGAAATTGCATCTATGACGGTGCTTACGGCCGTATCGAAGCCGATGGTGTAATCCGTGTAACCCAGGTCATTATCTATGGTGCCGGGCACTCCCATAACCTTGATTCCTCTGTCGGAAAGCTCTGCTCCACCTGCCAGAGATCCGTTGCCGCCGATTACCACCAGGCCATCAATGCCGAAGGTCCTGAGCATCTCAGCACCGTGATCCACCCATTTGGGCTCCATGAATCTCTCGCTTCTGGCGGATTTCAGCACTGTACCGCCTCTTTGGAGAATATCTCCGACGGAGTATCTGTTCATCTGCTTGAAATTGCCGTCCAAAAGGCCCTCAAAGCCCTTCTCTATGCCATAGACTTCCATTCCTTTGTCCAGGCCGCATCTTACCACCGCTCTGATGGCAGCATTCATGCCCGGCGAATCTCCGCCGCTTGTAAGTACAGCTATCTTATTCATGTCTAAGTCTCCTCGTATCTAAAACTTTACGTTTTCAAATCCCAATAGTCCGATAAGCTGGTTTTTAAGTGACTCCGTTGGATCCAGCATCATATCTGACCGGACTGCCTTGCCAGAAGGAAGGTACATCAGCACCCTTACAGGCTCCTCTCCTGCGTGCCTCTTAAGAGCTGTCTTTATCATATCCATGGTGATGGAGTCGCTCATATTCTTTGGTATCCTGATCTTGATGATCCTTTCAGGCGCCGGAGCTTGCGGAGCAGCTTGGGTCGTAGGGCTTGCAGCTGTGCGGTTTTGCACTGCCTGAGTCCCTTCAGGGGTCTCCACTGATCCGTCCGGACTGATCTCTACTATGTCATCGGCTAAGATCTTAGGCGCCTCATCCTCCTTGAAGTTAAGGGTGCCCTTGATCATTATTACTCTATCTACCTCCGTCAGCTTGGATACCCTCTCATAGACCTTAGGAAATACTACGACTTCAGCCGTGCCGTAAAGATCCTCGATGCCTATAAAGGCCATCATACTGCCGGACTTGGTTATCTGAGTTTTTCTGGTGGTTACGATGCCGCAGATGGAGCATCTCATATTGTCCCTTACCTTGGTGTTGATGGCTCCGTTAGCCATGTCTTCCTCGGCATGCATGAGGTCGTCGCAGGTTATGCTGCTAAGCCTCTTCATCTGATCCACATAGGCGTTCAAAGGATGATCCGACAGGTATACGCCCAGCATCTCCTTTTCCATGGACATGCTGACTTCCTTGGAGAAAGGTCTCACGTCGGGAAGTTTACTGGACACCTGAATGCCTCCGCCGCTCTCGCCTGCCAGCTGGAACAGGGATATCTGCCCTTCGATGTTTTTCTTTGCTTCATTCTGAGCGGATTCCATGAGCCCCTCAAAACAGCTGAGCATGGCAGCTTTATTGGTGGTGAAGCAGTCCATGGCTCCCGCCTTTATGAGGGATTCCACGGCCTTTTTATTTACCTGGCTGATATCTATGTTATTTATAAATGCAAAAATATCCTTCGGCAAACCCTTGCTTTCGCGGGCTTTGACGATGGCCTCAATGGCTCCCTCTCCCACGTTCTTGACGCCCAGAAGTCCGAATCTGATCTTGCCATCTTTGACCGTGAATTTTTTGTATGACTGGTTCACGTCCGGAGGAAGCACTTCGATGCCCATGTCGATACAGTTTCTGATGTATCTGGCTATCTGCTTGGGATCGCCCATGACGGAGGTCATGAGAGCTGCCATAAACTCCGTGGGATAGTACTTCTTAAGGTATCCGGTCTCGTAAGCCACTACCGCGTAAGCAGCAGCATGGGACTTATTGAAGGCGTAGGACGCAAAGGTCACCATGTCTTCAAAGATCATCTCCGCAGCTTCTCTGGGGATGCCATTCCTGATGCAGCCCGGGATCTCTATGTTGCCTTGATCATCGAGTTTGCCTTTGATGAAGAATTCCTTTTCCTCCATCATTACCTTGTGCTTCTTCTTGGACATGGCACGGCGCACCAGATCGGATCTGCCGTAGCTGTATCCGCCTAAATCACGCACGATCTGCATTACCTGCTCCTGGTAGACCAGGCAGCCGTAGGTGACGTCCAGAATGGGCGCCAGCTGAGGAGTCACGTAGGTGATCTTCTCCGGGTGTTTTTTGTTCTCTATGTATTTAGGAATGGAGTCCATGGGACCCGGTCTGTAAAGGGAAATGCCGGCCACGATATCCTCGAAGCAGGTGGGCTTCAGGTTTTTCATGAACTGGGTCATGCCGCCGGATTCCAGCTGGAATACACCGGAGGTGTTGCCGGAGGCTATCATCTCGTAGACCTTGGGATCGTCATATCCCATCTTGGAAAACTCAATTTCCACTCCATGCTCCCTTTTGATCATTTCAAGGGCGTCTCTTATGACCGTAAGGTTCCTTAAGCCTAGGAAATCCATCTTGAGAAGTCCCAGCTCCTCGATGGTGGTCATAGTGAACTGGGTCGCCGGTCCTTTATCCGAAAGGTAAAGCGGTACGTATTCATCGATGGGAAGCTTGGATATAACGACTCCTGCCGCATGAGTAGAGGCATGGCGAGGCATGCCCTCAAGGGCTATGGCCATGTCAACTATCCTCTTAACTTCCCTGTCGCCATCGTAGAGAGGTTTGAGCTCTGATCCTGGCATGTTCAAAGCTTTATTTAAGGTCATGTCCAGTTCAAAAGGTATGGCCTTGGCTATCTGATCTGCCAGAGCGTAGGTGGCACCCAGCACTCTCGCTACGTCCCTTACAGCCTGCTTGGCCTTCATGGTGCCGAAGGTGATGATCTGGGAGACACGTTCTTTGCCGTACTTTCTGGTGACGTAATCTATGACTTCACCTCTTCGCTCATAGCAGAAATCCACATCTATATCGGGCATGCTGACACGCTCGGGGTTAAGGAATCTCTCAAAGATCAGATTGTATCTTATAGGGTCGATATCCGTGATCTTCATGGAGTAGGCCACCAGGGAACCTGCCGCCGATCCTCTGCCCGGGCCCACCATAATGCCGTTCTCCTTGGCATAGTTGATGAAATCCCAGACGATCAGGAAATACTCCACATAACCCATCTTTACAATGGTGTCGATCTCATAGTTAAGTCTGTCTGTCAGTGCTTTGGATCCGGCACTTTCACCGTATCTCTCCTTAAGGCCTTTCTCACAGAGTTCTCTGAAGTATTCTTCATTGGTCTTGCCGCTTGGGGCTATGAACTCAGGCAGGTGGTACTCACCGAATTTGAAGTCGAAATTGCACTGGTCTGCAATGATTTCCGTGTTGTCTATGGCTTCAGGGAGATTCTCAAACAGAGCCCTCATCTCCTCTTCACTCTTGAGATAGAATTCGTGGCTCGGATATCGCATGCGGTCCTCGTCATCCAGGACCGTGCCGGTCTGGATGCAAAGAAGGACGTCATGGGGCTCCCAGTCCGCCTTGTTCACATAGTGGACGTCGTTGGTAGCCACGATGGGTAGGCCGAGTTCGTTAGCCAGTCTAAGTTGGTCGGCTCTGATGGCCTTCTCATCGTCCAGTCCGTGATCCTGCAATTCCAGATAGAAATTACCCTCCCCGAAGATATCCAGTAATGCAAGGGCTTCTTCTCTTGCTCCCTTATAATCTCTGTTGAGCAGTCTTCTCTGAACGTTTCCGGAAAGACAAGCGCTGAGACAAATCAGCCCTTCACTATGGGCTCTTAATACGTCTTTATCTATACGAGGCTTATAGTAATAACCTTCCGTGTATCCTATGGATACTATCTTAATGAGGTTTCTATAGCCTATTTCATTTTTTGCAAGCAAAATCAGGTGGCCCTGCCTCTTATCCAGGTCCGCCTCCTTATCCAGATGACTTCTCGCCGCCGTGTAGACCTCGCAGCCGATGATGGGCTTGATGCCCTGGGCCTTGCACTCCTTATAGAAGTCGACCACGCCGAACATGGCGCCGTGATCCGTCACCGCCAGGCTGGTCATCCCCAGCTCCTTGGCACGTGATACAACGTCTTTGATCCTGGCAGCTCCATCCAGCAAACTATATTCAGTATGTAAATGCAAATGTGTAAATCCCATGGCAATATTTTAGCACATTTATAACTTTTTAAAAAGCAATTCTCGTGATAAAATAACGTATGAAGAGGGTTTTTTGGTGAAGAACAGGAGAAAAGACATGAAAAGCAAATCAACATCTGTTCCTAAAAGGATTCTAAAAACTTTATTGGTCCTGATCCTTATACTCATCCTCGTGCTGGCAGGCTATGTGGCCTATGCCTTTATCTATTATGACAGGCTTCCGGACAATCTGGAGCTTAAGGTAAAGGGAGACCACTCATCCGATGTTTTGGAAGTATCAGAGGATAAAAGCTACCATCTGACCGACTGGAACATAGGCTTTGGCGCCTATACGGATCAGTTCAGTTTCTTCATGGATGGCGGAGATTATTCAAGAGCCTTTTCCAAAGAAGCTAATATCGAGAACATCAATGAAATAATAGATGTGCTCAAATCATACAACTCAGACATCTATCTGATACAGGAGGTGGATTTCGACTCCACCAGAACCTACCATGTGAATCAGGAGGAGATGTTCTATGATGCCTTCCTGGATTCATATAGCGCAGTCTTTGGTGTAAACTACGATTCACCTTATCTGTTCTATCCCATAACAGAACCCATCGGCGCATCCAAGTCCGGTATTATGACACTGTCAAAGACCAACATAACCGACTCCATAAGAAGGAGCTTCCCCATCCAGTCCGGCTTCGCTAAGATGATGGATCTGGACAGAGCGTATACCGTAAGCCGCATACCCTGCGATAACGGCAAAGAACTCGTCCTCATCAACCTCCACATGTCCGCCTATACGACCGATGATACCATAGTACGGCAGCAACTGGATATGCTTTTCGGCACCATGAACGAGGAGATAGCAAAAGGAAACTTCGTCATAGCGGGAGGAGACTTCAACATGGATCTTTTGCAGGATTCAGCTTCCATCTTCGGCGTGTCCGGTGAGAACTTCAGCTGGGCCCAGCCCTTCCCTCTCGACAGCATTCCCGAGGGCATTGAGCTTGTAGCGCCTTATGATCCTGCCGATCCCGTTCCTTCCTGCAGAAACGCTGATTCCCCCTGGGATCCCGCAACCAACTTCCAGATCACCATCGACGGTTTCCTGGTAAGTGAAAACGTCAAAGTCGATCTCTGCGAGGTCACTGATCTACAGTTTGCCTACTCTGATCACGAGCCGGTGCAGCTGTTCTTCCACTTGGAAGGATAAGCAAAAAATCAAAAAGCCATCACGTGATGGCCTTTTTTTATCCTTCGATTATCTTTTTCACGATTTCATCAGTGCTCAAGTCGTTGATGTTTATTACTTCATCAGCCCAGCCCTGATACATGGGAAGTCTCATCTCATAGAGCCTCTCGACTCCCATGGCCTGACTCACAGGTCTTCCTATGGTAGGAAGGTCTGTAGGTTCCTTATCCAGGAAGATGATCCTGCCGTTTTCTGCAAGGCTGTAGTAGTTTTCATCACGATTAACCACACCGCCTCCTGTGGAAATGACAACTCCGGTCATCTGCCCCAGTTCCATGGCTACAGCGCATTCCAGATCTCTAAAGTAGTCTTCGCCTTCATCTCTGAAGATCTCCGGTATGCTCCTTCCATCGCGCATCTCGATCATCTGATCCATGTCGTAGAACTCTCTTCCCAGTTCGTTTGCAAGCTTCTGGCCTATGAAGGATTTGCCTGCGCCGGGCATTCCGATGAGCACGACGTTCTCATTACCTGCTCGGATATTTGCGGCTATCCTCTCCTCCATCTCGTCCTTATCAGCAAAGCTCAAAGTGGTGAAAAGCATAGCAGAATATATGCCCTGATATACCAGCATATCCAGGCCGCCGACTATGTCGATGAGGTTCTTATTGGCCTGACAGAGGAAATTGGTCCTGAAGGGGTTGTATATAACGTCGATAGCCCAT
Source organism: Bacillota bacterium (assembly GCA_017394515.1). Classification (GTDB taxonomy): domain Bacteria; phylum Bacillota; class Clostridia; order Peptostreptococcales; family Anaerovoracaceae; genus RUG754. Next base: position 22,002 of record JAFPXY010000040.1, read on the forward strand.
CTTAATCTCGGGAAGCTTCCCGGGAATACCGGTGCCACTCCGCTCTCAGGATACATGCCTACAGGCGTGGTGTTCACGATGATCTCCACGTCCTTGTGGGAGTTGGCCTCTCCTTCTTCTATGGCCTTATGGCTCAAAACATGGACTTCGGAGGCCTTCTTATCGAAGAGCACCTGGGTGACTGCCTTGGAAGCTCCGCCGTTTCCGAGAACCATGCATTTCTTACCTTCGATCTGAACCCCATGCTTCTCCAGCATCTTTTTGAAGCCGAAGTAGTCTGTGTTAAAGCCCTTAAGCTTGCCGTTTCTTCTGACTATGGTGTTCACAGCGCCTATGGCCTGGGCTTCAGGTGAGAGCTCATCCAGATATTTGATGACCTCCTGCTTATATGGAATGGTCACGTTCAATCCTGACCATTTGCCGTTTCTAATGAAATCTTCCAGTTCTTCCGGTTCCTTCTCGAAGAGTACGTAGGGATATTTGCTCCCGGTCTCTTCTCCGATCATTTCGTGAAGTTCAGGGCTCAGGCTATGTCCCAGCTTCCTTCCGAGCAATCCGAAGGGCACGCCTTCCTTGGCTTTGCTTACCTCCATGATCTTCTTCAGGACTTCTACCTCGTAGTCCTCCTTGCCCTGAAGGATGGAAGCTTCTCTTTCTGTATCGAGTACCGGCAGGCCTTTATGGATCTTGATCTTGCCGATCTCTCTTACAGCTTCCATTCGTTTTCTTAAGGCTTTAAGGATAGCTTCGTCCTGCTCATCTATGATCGCCCTGTAATCTTCCAGGGTCACGGGCGTTTTAGCCTTAGGTGTTTCGTTCTTTTCAGATGTTGTCTCAGAAAGACCTGTTATGCCCTTGGCATCCATCAATGCATCATAAAGGGCGATGGCAGCGGCAGCTTCCACGCAGGGAAGAGCTCTGTAGACGATGCAAGGGTCATGTCTACCCTTGATCTCTATCTCTACGGCTTCGCCGGTCTTAAGATTTACGCTCCATTGTTTTTTGCTGATGGAGGGAGTGGGTTTGAAGGCCACTCTGAAGACGATGGGCATGCCGGATGCTATGCCGCCAAGGATTCCGCCGTGGTTGTTGGATGAGGTCATGACCCTGCCCTCTTCATCTATGACGAAGGGGTCATTGTTCATGGATCCCAGCATTCTGGCTCCGTTGAAACCGGAGCCGAATTCTATGCCTTTGACCGCGGGTATGCCGAAAACAGCCTTGGAGATGTATCCTTCCAAACCATCAAAATATGCGTCTCCACAAGAACCGGGCTTGACGCCCATGATTCCGCATTCGATAACTCCACCGACTGAATCACCTCTTGCCTTGGCAGCGTCCACCATGTCTTCGAAGCCCATGGGATCTTCTTCGCCGCCGATCTCAGTGATGTCGGTCATGATCTCTATGCCATCCTTTGCAAGGAGCTGCTTAACGATTCCACCGGCTATACAAAGAGCTACCGTCATGCGCCCGCTGAATCTGCCTCCGCCGGAGGTGTCCGTTTCTATGCCGTCCTTCATCATGGCCGTGAAGTCCGCATGACCGGGCCTCGGGATGTATTTAAGGTCCTCATAGGCTGAAGAGTCCACGTCCGTATTCAGAACTTCCGCTACCACCGTAGGTTTCACGATGATACCGAATTCTCCTCCGAAGTTTACCACGCCTTCCTTCCAGATGATCTCATCGGGTTCCTTGCGTTCAGTGGTAAATTCTGAGTGTTCCTCCTTAAGAGCGGATCTTCTTCTCAAAAAATCATCCAGCTCCCTGTAATCTATTATTGTTCCTTCTGGCAGGCCTTCAATCCTGACTCCTACAGATGGGCCATGAGACCTGCCGTCTATGGTTACTTTAAGATGTTTTCCATAAGTGCTTGCCATATCTAAAACTTCTCCGGATAATGATTTATTCTGTAAGCCATTTTCTTATCTCGCTTACCTTTACCTTCAAAAATACGCAGAAGCCAAACTTCTCCGGTATTATGAGGGTGAGATTGCCTCCACGGACTTTTTTGTCTCTTTCAACGTGTCCAGCCAGGACATTTATGTTGTAGGGGCATCTCCACTCCAGACCGTGGCTGGTCAAAATATTAATGAGACGGCCTAACATGCCGGTCTCGGCGATTCCCTTGTTCTCTGAGATTCTTGTGATGAGGACCAATCCCATGGCCACCGCCTGTCCGTGGTGAATCTTATAGTTGGATTCCGCCTCTATGGCATGGCCCAGAGTATGTCCCAGATTTAGGATATTTCTGGGGCCGTTGTCTCTCTCATCGGATTGTACTATGCCTGCTTTGATCTCAATGCAGCGTTTGATTATTTGGGAAAGATAGACGGAATCGCTGCGATTCTCCAATAGCGGCCGTGCTTCCAGCATGTCTATCATTGAAGCATCACCCAGGATTCCTGTCTTTATGATCTCGGCACAGCCCTCGCTGAACACTTCATCGCTAAGAGCGTCTATGAATCTGGTATCTATGACTACCATAGAGGGCTGATAAAAGGATCCGATGATATTCTTTTCCTCCCCCAGATTCAGTGCTGTCTTGCCTCCTACCGAGGCGTCACAGGCCGCCAGAAGCGTGGTTGGCATCTGCACCAGCTCCACGCCCCTCTTATATGTAGACGCAATAAAACCTGCCAGGTCCATGACGGTCCCTCCGCCTATGCCGAAGATCATATCGCTTCTTGTGAGGTTGAACTCGCAGATGATCTTCGTTATCTTGGCGTAGGACTCGATGGTCTTAGCGTTTTCTCCGCCTTCCAAAGAGATGGCCATTACTTCTTTACCATCCTTTTCGAGGGCATTTCCTAGCTCAGCTACGTAGCCTGAATATACAGCTTCATCCCACAGGAGAACGGCTTTTTTGCAGCTTCTAGAGACGCGGCTCACAGCCTCGGCTGTCAGGTCGTTTCCTATCAAAACATCATAAGGTGAAACTGTCTTAACTCTGACTATTTCCATTATTTATCCTTCATCCTCCAACATTCTGTATCCCACTCCAAGCTCTGTGAAGATGTACTCCGGCTCGGCGGGATTTTTTTCTAATTTTCTTCTGATATTGGCCATATTAACCCTAAGTATTCGGTTGTTGTCTCCCGCATATGGCCCCCAGATCTCATTGATCAGAGCATCGTATGTAATGACCCTGCCTGAATTCTGGGCCAGGATCGATACTATCTTATACTCGACCCTTGTGAGATGGACTTCATTTCCGTCCAAAGTGATCCTTCTCTTATCGAAATCCACCCTGAGATCCTTGGCTCTGTACTCCTTCGTGATCAGTTGATTATTACTGCCGATCTTGTTGCTGTGCCTCATGGCTGTCCTGATCCTGGCCATAAGCTCGCTTGTTCCGAAGGGTTTAGTGATGTAGTCATCTGCCCCTACGTCCAGAGCATTGACTTTCTCCTTTTCCTGTGTTCGGGCGGAAATAACGATGATGGGCATACTCGACCATTCCCTGGTCTGCCTTATGATGTCCATGCCGTCCATATCGGGAAGCCCCAGGTCCAAAAGTACCAGATCCGGCAGTTGTGAGGTTATGATGGCAAGGCCATCCTTTCCTGTATTGGCGGTCATCACCTTGTAGTCATTCAGTTCCAGAGTTCTGGATATGAAATCGCAGATGCTCTTCTCATCTTCAATTACCAAAATCGATATCTTGTGATACATAATCCATCTCCTCATTATCTATGGGAAGTGTAAACCTTATCTCAGCGCCTTGGTCGTGATTCATGGCGGATATCTGTCCTCCATGAGCCGTTACAATGGTCTTACAGATGGACAAGCCTATGCCCATTCCTTTATATCCATCTGAACTAGGCTCATTCCTGCTGTAGGCTTCGCCATCGAAAATGGACTCCAGTCTGTCACTGTCTATGCCCTTACCGTAGTCGCGGATACTGAAGATCACATCATCACCCATGGTGAAAACATTTAACTCCAGGGGCTTTTCGCTGAAAGCGTGAACCTTGGCATTGTGAAGTATATTGATTATAACCTGCTCGATGAGGAGCGCGTCCATATCTGCGATGACGGGCTCTTCAGGTACCTTGACCTTGACCTCGGTCCCGGGATATCTTTTTTTGAAGTGAGCGATGGATGCAGAGACCACTTCGTCCACAACTTCCGGCGTCTTATTCACAGAAGTGTTGCTGTCATCGATACGAGTTACGGAGAGCAGGTTCTCTACCATATTTAAAAGCCATTTGGCGTCTGTATCGATATTCTTGACCAGTTCCCTCTGCTCCTCCTCTTCCATTGAAGATGAGTTCTCCAGAATTGACTCGCTGTTTCCGATTATCCCGGTAAGCGGCGTCCTGATATCGTGAGAAACGGCTCTTAAAAGGTTCGCACGCATCTTCTCCTTCTCAGCTTCCATGAGTTCCTTCTCCTGCCTTGACAGGATCTCTTGCTGAGTCTTGATAACGGTACTCATAATGGTAGTGAATATACTGATTACCAGCATTCCCAAGAAGGTTACCTGATATCCTTCAATAGAGAAGTTAAGGGTTCCCACGGGATAGGTGAAGAAGAAGTTTACCGAAAGCACAGCAAACACAGCATACAGGATGCCGTAGAGATAGCCTTCCGTGTATCTTGCCGCCAGGAAAGCTCCCACGGTATAGAGCATGGCTATGTTCAAGGTAGGATCCGATGCCTTCTTATTGAAAAAGAAGGAGATAAAAGTCGCTACAGCAAAAATACAAAACGTGATAACGAAGTCTTTCTTACCTACTACTATGAACTTTTGATCGAATATACTCGGTTTATCCTTTTGGTTCTTCATAATACAATTGTAGTTTAAAAGGCCGACAGGTTCAAGTTTATTTTGTGCAAAATTATTACCAGAAAAAAACGACAGGCGAACCTGTCGTTTCTTAAGTCGAGATTAATGTGGTTTATTTATTAACCGCTTCCTTTAAAGCCTTGCCAGCCTTGAATGCGGGCTTGGTGCATGCTGCGATCTTAACCTGCTCGCCGCTCTGAGGGTTCTTACCCATTCTCTCAGCCTGCTTTCTTGTCTCGAATGTTCCGAATCCGATAAGCTGAACCTTGTCACCCTTAACGAGAGCTTCTTCGATAGCAGCGAAAGTAGCGCTTACAGCTGCGGTTGCATCTTTCTTAGTAAGGCCAGCAGCTTCTGCTACCTTAGCGATTAATTCTGTCTTATTCATGGTATAAATCTCCTCCCATAAGTTTTAAATTAAAGTCATAATGATAATACCACAGGTGGTATGTGTTGTCAATTGCGATTTAGCAAAAACATAGATATTTCAAGGGGTTTCACACTTTTTTGTCAATCTTGTCGATGAGCAAAAATACTCCGATCGTACCGATAACGGTCAGAATAAGGGATATCAAAAGCATGGTTTTGGGACCTGAAATGTCCAAGATTATTCCTCCGACGATATTGGCAAATACCGCTCCGATGGTTATGGCCGTCGTATAGACCGCCTGGCCTCTAACAGCCTCTCCCCTCTCCATGATCTCGTTTATAAACTGTACGATACCTGCAAGGAAGATGGAGAATGAGAACAGCTGGAAGAAGTGAGCTGCATAGACCATAAATACGCTGTTTGCGATATAGAGGGTCAGAACCTTGCCTACGAAGGCAACGGACGCAAACTTCAAAAGTGTGCTGCAGCTGAACTTCTTATGGATATTATTAAAAAAGAACAGACCGGGTATCTCTAAAGCCGCCATGACTCCGAAGATCCTTCCCATATCCTCGGAAGTGCCTCCTACTCCATCCACTATCTGGAACATGAAGTTGTTGGTAATGGTGTTCTGGAAGAAAAGGATCATGATGAAGACGCTTAGCAGTATGAAGAGCTTATTCCTCTTAACGAACATCTTCAGGTCGATCTCTTCAGTAATCTCTTCATCCATAAGGACTTCTCCCTCTTCAGAAGCTTCTAAAGCATGAGCCTTGGTCGCTCTCTTAAGAGTCCTGCTGGTAAGAAGCAGAATGGCGAGAAGTAGCGCCAGTAACGCGATTCCAGTTCCCGGTAAGATGATAACTCCGAACTTCTCTACGAAGGTGCCCATGATGGAGGTGAATATGGCATAAGCCAGACTGCCTCCTGCTCTGCATATACCGAAGTTGATCTTTGCGCCGCTTTCAGCGAGCCTTCTTGCCAGAGAATTGAAGAGTGGCTGCAGAGCCAGTTCCCAGGCCATGATAAGCATATAGATGACCCAGAGGGCCAGGGTCTTTTTGTTGATTATGAAGAGTCCGACTTCCAATACCATCATGCAGATGGTGCTCAGTTCGGCAACCCCCATGGCTCCCAGCTTTTCGTGGCGGTCGGCCAGATTTGCCAGAGCGGGCTGCATGAAGACCGATACCACACTGGCCACGGCAAGCACTATGCCGATCTCAGCGTTGGTATAACCTATAGCGAGAAGATAAGCGGAACAGAAACTGGAAATGATCCCATAGAACATCCAGTAGGCTCCGAAGATCCCTGCGTATTCCGAATTCAGTTTTAAAGTATAATTCTTCACTTTCCTATCTTCTCCACAAGCTCTGTAACTAGTTTTTCAAAATCGCCGGAAACTTTATTTGCTATCTCTATTACTTCTTCGCCGGACAGCTTGGTCTTGCTGATTCCGGTGCACATGTTGGTTATGCAGCTTATGCCGCAGACCTTCATACCCATGTGGGCTGCAGTTATTGCTTCAACACCTGATGACATACCGCAGCAGTCTGCTCCCATGGCTTTGTACATTCTGATCTCCGATGCTGTCTCGTACTGAGGACCTGTCAGCTGGATGAATACGCCTTCATTTACCTCGATGCCCTTTTCACGGCCGATCTCCATTACCTTGTTTCTTAAGTCGGCGCTGTAGATTTCGGACATGTCGGGGAATCTGGGACCTAATTCATCGATATTAGGTCCAATAAGCGGTGATGGTACGAAAGAAGCGATGCAGTCGCGGGAAACCATGAAACTTCCCACGCTGAAGTTCTCGTTCATGCAGCCGACGGCATTGGTAATGATCACCGTACGTGCTCCTAAAACATACATGAGTCTTAAAGGAAGCACGACCTCACTCATATCGTAGCCTTCATAGTAGTGGATGCGGCCCTTCATGCATATGACATTAACGCCCTTAAGGGTTCCGAAGATGAACTGTCCGGTGTGGCCGGGAGCCGTAGATACCGGGAAGCCTTCAAGATCACCGTAGTCGATGACCGCCTTAACGTCGATATTTTTTGCGAATTCGCCCAGGCCGGAGCCGAGAACGATAGCTACTTCAGGGACGAAATCCGTTCTCTTACGGATCTCCTCTTTGTATTCCAAAAGTCTGTTATAATATGCTTTGCTGTCCAACATGGTAATACCTCGTTTTACATAACAGACGCATGGGCTGCTCATGCACCCCATGCGCCTTTAAAGTTGATTTTGATCGATGGTGTAACTGTAATTATGAGATGGTCTCGAGAACCTTATCTCTCAGCTCGCCCTCAAGTCTTCTGAGCTCGATCTCAGCTTCGACTCTCTTCTCGTGGCCTTCCTTCTGGATCTGCATAACTTCATCGATGGTGGTGATGAGTTTGTTGTTGGTCTCCTGAAGGGTCTCGATGTCGATGATGCCTCTCTCAGCTTCCTGAGCTACGCCGACTGTGGTGTCGTGAAGCAGTTCAGCGTTCTTTCTTAAGAGCTCATTGGTGGTCTCGGAAACAGCTCTCTGTGCCTTAAGTGCTTCCTCGGAGTTGGCCAGTCCAAGAGCGAGAACCATCTGGCTCTTCCAAAGAGGAATGGTGTTTACGAGAGCGGTCTGGATCTTCTCAACCATGAGAGTATCGTTGTTCTGGATCATTCTGATCTGAGGAGCCATCTGAAGGGATACGGTCCTTGTAAGGTCAAGGTCGTAGATCTTCTTTTCGAATCTGTCGATCATCTGAGCGAAGTCTGTAGCTGCCTGAAGATCTCCCTGATCCTGAGTTACTTCTGCCTTAGCTTTCATCTCAGGAAGAGTTACTTCTCTTGCTTCCTTAAGAGCCTTCTTACCTGCAGCGATGTACATGGAGAGGTTCTTGAAGTTCTCTGTATTAGCGTTGAAGAGTTCGTCTAATACTGCGATGTCCTTTGTAAGTGTTACCTGATGTCCGTCCAGAATATTTACGACCTTCTCAACGTTGTTGTTAGCCTTGTCGTATCTGTTTTTCATGTCCTCTATGGGATCGAGGGCCTTATGGAAAAGCTTAGCCAGGCCATGTCTTTCTTCTGTAGCGCTGAATCCCTTAAGCTCAGTTACCAGGCCGGACAGTGACTCGCCGATGGTTCCCAGGTCGCTGGTCCTTACGTTTGTAAGGGCGCTTTCTGAGAATTCAGCCAGTTTCTCCTGAGCATCTGCGCCGAACTGAAGGACGCAATTGGTGTCCTTAAGGTCAACAGCTGCAGCGTACTTGTCGATAATGGCGAGTTCTTCAGGAGTGAATTCTACCTTGTCAGCTATCTTCATAACTTCGCTTTCTTCTACTTCCTTAGCCAGCTCTGCAGCCTTCTCCTGGATTTTTTCCAGTTCTTCTGCAGCCTCCTCAAAAGTTTCAGTAGCAGGCTCTACGATCTCAGCTTCTACGAATTCGATAGCTTCTTCTGCTGTGTCATTAAGCTCTTCTTCAACCAGTTCCTGGATGTTTTCTGCTTCTTCCTTAATTTCTTCAGGGATCTTGATTTCGTCTGTCATCATTCTTCTCCTTTTTCTTTACCGATTTCAAGCTTCATGAGCTTATCCAAAGTATTTATTTCCGCGTTTATCTCCATAGCATCTTCAGTGAAAAGACTGTCGAGAAGCTTCTTAACAGATGTTTCTGCTCCCTTGATGGCCTCTTCGATCTTCTTCATGCTAGTTTCAACGGTTTCACCTTCAGCTGCCTGTTCGACATTATCCTGCAGCTTGATATACTTGTCCACAAGTCCGAGAAGCATATCGCCATAGTAGTTGGCCAGCTTTCTTACCTTGTTTCTGTCCTTAGGATCGTGCTCTACCTCATCAGCGATCTTGTTAAGAGTGCCTGCAATGGATCCCAGGGTCTCCCTGACTTCAGCCTTCTTGACTCCTTTGGCTCTGTCGATCAAAAGATCCTGAAGCTCATAGAGCTTTGTGGCGATCTCACTGGAGAACTCCTTCTCTCCGGGGACGTGGGCGTTTGCTATGGTCTTCTGTCTAAGCGCTCTCAGTGCAAATATCACGATGACGCCGATGACGATGCATGCGATGGTGCCGATCACTCCCTTGAGGAAAAAGCTGAGCACAAAGGCAACAGCAGCGCCAACCACCCAGGGTACCCAGGCGGGCAGGATGAACTTCTTCGGCATTTCGGCTTCCATCTCAGCCTGGAGCTTTTCTTCTTTCAGTCTCTGGGCTTCTTTTTCGGCTTTCTCTTCTTCGAGTTTCTGCTTTAGAGCTTCTGTTTTGTTTTCTGTCATTTTCGAGCCCTCACTTTCAAAATATCAAAAGGAATTATTGCTTATCAAAATATTTTTTGCCGGAATCCGGACAAAAATATGTCCTTATATAGCCTTTCTTTGAGACCACTACGAATTCATTGGTCTCCACTCTATAGTATACATCATCTCCGTCTTCTTTTTCAAGTTTATGTAGTGAATCAGGATGATTAACTACATCAGAAGCGGCCTTTTCGTACTCTTCCGCCGTGACAAAGCCCATTTCTATGCCATGCTTCTCAAAATGTTCTTCAAGGAGCCTGTCATTTTTGAAGGTGTACTCCACGTATTCAGCGTTAGGCTCCGTGTCAGGATCGTTTCCCGGAACAGGCTCAGGGCTGTCTCCTCCAAGCCATCCCGATACCAGATAGACGATGATCAGCGCTATGACCCCCAGAACGATGGAGAAAAGATTATTCTTCTTTTTCATCTTTTCCTCCCATCCTGTAGGCTTCTCTGGCCTCATTGAGACTCATGCTGTTAGCGCCGCCCTTAAGATCGGGCTCTCTCCTCTGCAGAGGATCGTCCTCCCAGCCGCAGATTGGGCAGATCTCATAGCCTCCGATCTCTTCAAAACTGTGCTTACCGCATACCGGGCAGCGATATTTATTTTTGAAAAACATCCTGTAAAGGCCCATTTACTCTTCTCCCTCTTTGTTGCTCTCGTCGAACCTCTTGATCTTGTGGGTAGTGGTCTTTTCGAAATCTCCTGTCCTGATGATGACCTTACCGATCTTCTTGAAAAGCGGTTGTGGCTTGTTGATGCGATCGACTTCGCTCTGAATGATCTGCTTGACGGTCTCAGCGTTTACCGCATCCTCACCAAGATAGTTCTTGATCTCATCCATATCAGGTTTGATGGTGGCTACGATGGTCTTGTTGTTACCTCTTTCGTCATTTTTTGCCCATACTATGGATTCTGAAATGAAGATGCTGTTATCCAGGTAGTTTTCCAGTTCTTCGGGATATACGTTCTTACCGTTTCCGGTTATGATGACGTTTTTCTTTCTGCCTGTGATGTAGATGTACTTCTGCTTATCCACATAACCCAGGTCTCCGGTGTGGAACCAACCGTCTATGAGACACTTGGCTGTCTCTTCAGGATTTTCATAGTAACCCATCATAACGTTAGGACCCTTGATGCAGATCTCGCCCACGCCTTCTTTATTTTTGTCGATGACCTTAACGTCCAGCTGATCCAGTACCCTTCCTGCGGAATCGTATCTGTTGTATTTCTTCTCCGTAGGGTTAGCCGCTGCCAGAGGCGCGCACTCGGTGAGTCCGTAGCCCTGGATCATAATGAAACCGATATCGTTAAAGAACTTAACGATCTCCGGTCTAATGGCTGCTCCTCCGCTTACCAGAAGTCTCATCCTTCCGCCGAAAACTTCACGGACTTTGCCGAGAAGAGCCTTGGAAAGATCCAGTCCAAACTTGCCTGTGATGGCGTTGGCGCGGAGAACGTTCTTGATCATCTTTTCCTTGCCCTGTTTTTTGATGGTCTTCATGATGGCGTTATACAGGTTGTCGAAGATGAGCGGAACTCCGCAAAAAATCGTCGGCTTCAGTTCCTTCAGATTCTTCTGTATGTACTTCAGGCCTTCGCAGTATCCGATGGAAGATCCTCTATAAAGGGATACCAGGAAACCGCAGGTGCACTCGTAGGTATGGTGGAGAGGAAGCACGCTGAAGAATATATCATCCTTGGTGTATTCGATGAGAAGCGGAGCAAGCATGATCTCAGAGCAGAGATTCTTATGTGAAAGCATGACTCCTTTGGCAACTCCTGTAGTGCCGGAGGTGAAGAGCAGTACGCCTAAAGCTTCCGGATCGATCTCAGCGTCCAGATATCTTCTGTCACCCATGCTTAAGAGATTATTTCCCTCAGCCATGAGGTCCTTAAGCGCAAATACATCGTCCTCGCTGGATTCAGCTCTTACGTCCACCAGGAATTCCAGATTGCCCACGTTTCTCTCAAGCATCTTTGAGAAGGTCTCGCGGTACTTGGGGCTTAAGAGCACGCAGGACGCGCCTGACTGTACAACGAGTTGCTCCAGTTCTGCAGGGCTCAGTTCCTTATCCAGAGGAACCACCACTCCGGTTCCGCAGACTACTGCCAGGTAGCTGATGGCCCAGTAGTAGCTGTTCTCCCCGATGACGGCGATCTTCTTATCCTTAAGGCCTCTGCTGATCAAGGCTGTACCTAAAGCATTAACGTCATCCAGGGCCTTTTTAAAGGTGATGGGTGTGTAGTCCTCACCTTTATTGAATTTCTGCCAGAAAGCTACCCTGTCTCCATGGAGCTGGACGGATGTCTCCAGCATGTGCTTGAGGTTTGCTATAGGTCTTATTTCTTTGTACAGGTTGTATTTGTTCTTGGAGGCCAATACTCTCTCATATAACTCATAGGCCTCGTCATATCCCTTGATTTTCAATTGATTCTACTCCTTAAAACTATAGTTCTATATTATCTAATCCCTTGAATCGTTCTATCTCCTTGCCTCTGAAGCAGATGAGCCATCCTATGAATGAGATCGGCATTGCTACCACCACATCCACCAGGGAATGTTGTTTCATAAACAGTGTGGAGGCACATATAAAGACTACCGCCACAGCCATGAAGATCTTCTTTGGAATGCTGTCCCTTCCCCGGGTATCCCAGGAAGCAAACAGCAGTCCCAGGGATCCTATGATGTGAAGAGACGGGCAAACGTTTGTAGGCGTATCCACGGTATATATGAATCTTACGATCCAGATGAATATGCTGTTGCCCTCCAATGTCTCAGGCCTCAGATCCAGATATGACGGATAGACCAGGTAGATCACCATGGTCACGCTGAAGGTCAGAATGAAGAACTTCATGAGGTTTCTGAAGTTGTCCGTCTCATAGATCAGCGTATAGAGAAGCACGATAACGATGAGCGGATGCCAGGTAAGATACGGTATCACAAAGTATTCGCTAAATGGAATGATATCATCCACGAAGCAATGCACCCTGTGAAAGGTCAATCCCAGATCCAGACTCTCCACAGCTATGAATACGCCGATATATATGGGCCAAAATATTAAATAATAGAAGTTATCTTTAAACTTTCGTATGGTATTTCTCAAATCTATTTACTCCTGTTCACCTGGCTTATAATAAGCCTGATTCACTTTATGATTTTTTGTATCCCGGAGGAAGCTTGTCCAGATATTCCTCTAAGGTCAGGCCGTTAGACATGATCTCCTTAGCTACATCCTTGCCCACATATCTGAGATGCCAGGATTCATATCCATAACCTGTAATATCTGTCTTTCCATCTGGATATCTTAAGATAAATCCGTACTCCGCGCAATGTTTCTTGATCCACTTGCCCTCTTTGGTGTTACCGAAGGAGTTGGACATTGCCCAGCCGTTTCTGCCTGTAAGCAGATCTATGGCAAGGCCTGTATGGTGTTCGCTTCTTCCAGGGTAAGCCGACAGGATGAAAGCTGTACTGGCTCCTCTGGAATACATATAGTTATTGAAGAGCGATCTCTGCTGGCTGTATGACCTGTATGCGGAGCAGATCTTGAAGTTAAGGTCTTTATCCGCCGCAGCGTTGTACATCTTCTTAAAGGCTTTGTAGGCTACGCTCTTCATCTTGGCTCCGCTGTAGGTGGAGTATTTGGATGCTACGCTCACCATATCCGAAGGATAATAATCGCTGGACAGCCCATAGTATTTGTTCACCAATACCAGGAGATCTCCATCATCTTCCTTCTTTCTAAATCTCAGTTCCGGTACACCGGTTATGCTGGTATTTTTGTAGATGGCAGTGCTTTTGACCACTACGCTTTTCTTGGGAGACCAGTTGCCGTAGATTTTTTTGCCGGTATCTCTTGTTATGAAGGTTCTCACCTTAACATAATACTTCGTTCCGTTGACAAGTTTGGTCTTGGTATAATCGTTATCGGAACCTTTTATAATGATATCTTTTACATTCTCTGTAAAATTTTCGTCGGTTGCGATCCTTATCAGGTACTTGACATTATCCCCTTCAACCTTATTCCACATAACGGAAAGTTTATGATTTCCGGGAAGTATGCTGGTGATTTTTTGTCTTGATGGTTTGTCGGGAGCAGTAGCAAAACATACATCCACACTGAAGGTGAAAGTCATAATAAGTACAAGTATCAATGCAATGATTCGTTTCATGTGGCACCTCGTTTTCAAAAATTCAAAAACTTTCCCATTTTTAATCATTTGATTTATTATATCATAATTCGCAAAAAAATAAAAGACATAGCTTTTCAAAGTTTGCTATGCCTTTCTATCGCTTGTTTGTTCTGAGTTTTTTGGCGTAGGACAAGACCTGCTTGAGAGCCTCTGCTTTCGGTATGCCTGCCAATCTCAATTTATGTGCATAATCCAGGATCTCCTTGAAGTCCTCGCCGGGATCAAGGCCTGATTCTATTAGGTCTCTGCCCATGACGTAGGGCTCGCTCATGGTATTCTGATATATCTTAAGCCGCCCTTCCAAAAAATCTCTGTCGCCCTGGAATTTGAAATCCCCGGCCATGACGGGACGGTCCGCCACAGAGAATAAAATCAGGTCTTTGGGAGAAGAAACTTCGTCGAACATTTTATTGGTGTTCTTTACCTTTGAATGGCTGTAAGCCACCATATTAGGCTTCATATGGGAAGGTATCATACCTAGCACGTATTCCTTGACCGCCTTAGAGCCCACTAGCCTGTTCATGAAGGTCTCAGCGATGGGTAGGCCTTCACTCTCATGGCCATAAGCGTGTATCCTTCCCTTTTCGAAGGTGGTGGTCGTTATCTTGCCCAGATCATGGGTGAGGCAAAGAAGCAGGAAAGCGTAGGGCTCATCAGCTTCATCTCTCAATTTAGCGCCTCTGTCCAGCACCTCCATGGTATGATTCCATACATCTCCCTCAGGATGAAATACCGGATCCTGTTCGATGCCTATCAAAGCCTTCATTTCCCGGAACCAAGGCTCCAGTTGATCCATCTCTCTCAGCACTTCAAAAAATACTGAAGGAGTATCGCTTCCCAGCATGGCCTTCTGAAGCTCACCCTCCACCCTTTCCGATGAAAGCTCTGAGGTGGCCATTCCTTTGCAGATCTCCACCGTGTCAGGTGATACTTTGAAGCCAAATCTGGCAGCAAACTGAGCTCCTCTGAATACCCTGAGAGGGTCTTCCTTAAAGCTCACATCATTCACATGCCTGATGATCCCCTCCTGAAGGTCCTGCCTGCCGCCGAAATGATCGATGATCTCCCCGGTCAGTATGTCTTCCATGAGGGCATTGATGGTGAAATCCCTTCTCATGGCGGCCTTTTCGGTGCCGATAAAGGGATCCACTTCCACTTCAAAGTCTCTATGGCCTCTTCCGATGGCATGCTCGCGCCTTGGCATGGCGATATCAAGATCAAGGCCCTTAAGAGAATATATGCCGAAACTCTCACCGAAGCTCAGGGGCTCGCCGATGCCCTTTAATATCTCAAGAAGCGCATCGGGAGCTATGCCGTGGACCTCGATGTCGTGATCCTTGGGCAGCTTTCCCATGAGTTTATCACGGACGCAGCCACCCACCAGGTATGCTCGACCACCGGCTGCTTCTGCTTGTTTTGCAATTGTAAGAATAGCGGTTTCCTTGTCTGTCATTTAATTTCAGGCCTCCCTGATGGCCCTTTCATCTCCTCCCACAGTGCCTACAGCACAGCAGATGGCAAATCCTAAAGTATCGATGGCTACGACGGTGGCTCCTACGGGAGTTCCCCAAAGGATGGATACCAGAATTCCTACAACGGCACATACCACTGAGAAGATTGCCGAGAAGATGGTAACCTTCTTAAAGTCCTTAAACACCCTCATGGCCGAAAGGGCCGGGAAGATCACAAGGGCTGTAATCAAGAGCGAACCCACCAGTTTCATGGAGAGCACGATTATCACGGCAATAACTATGGCTATGAGGAGATTGTACATGTCCGTCTTAACACCCGTGGCTTTCGCGAAGTCCTCATCAAAGGTCACAGCGAAGAGTCTGTTATAGAACAGCACAAAGAAGAGCACTACGCCCATGGAAAGCGCCACGCTGAGCCAGAGGTCTTTGGAAGTCAAGGTCAGTATGGATGTGGAACCGAAGAGCGTGGTACACACATCTCCCGACAGGTTGGATGAACTGGAAAAAATGTTCATCAAAAGATAACCGAAGGCTAAGGCCCCTACGGATATCATGGCTAAGGCCGCATCTCCTTTTATCTTGGAGTTTTGGCCCGTCCTTAAGAGAAGCACCGCGCAAATCACGGTCACCGGCAAAACCACAACCATCTGGTTGCTCACATCAAGGACGCTGGCTATGGCGATTCCTCCGAAGGCTACATGGGAAAGTCCATCGCCGATGAAGGAAAAGCGCTTGAGCACCAGAGTCACCCCGAGAAGTGATGAGCAAAGCGCTATGAGCACTCCTACAATCAAGGCATACCTTACAAAGGGATATTCAAAATATTCTATAAGTTTTTCTATCATTTTAAATACAACTCCTGTGAAATCAGTTTAAGGCTTCCTGAAGGACTCTGAGATTCTCCTCCATGATCCCAAGATATGTCTCCCCGGCTTCGATATCGTCGGCCGTCACAGACTGCATGGAATCCATGGTGAGTACCTTTTGGTCTTTGGTTTCCGTATTGCTTATGATGGCCTGTGCAATGGCTCCGTCGGAGTTCTCTATGATCATGACGGAATCAAGGCCCAGTTCATCTACCTTTTTGGCCAGGAAAGTTACGGTCTCAAAGCTTGCATCTGTCTCTGATGAACAGCCCACAAAAGCTGCAAAATATTTGATTCCGTAGTCGTCCACCATATATCTGAAGGGGAATCTGTCGCCAAAGAGTATGGTATCCGTTGAAGCCTGCGAGACAACTTTCGCATACTTATCGTCCAGAGCGGTCAGTTTCTCCTTGTACTCTTTTAAGTTTTTGCGGTAGTATTCCTCGTTGGAAGGGTCGATTTGGCAGATGGCATCGCAGATCTTATCGCACAAGCCTGAAGCTGCCTTCAAGGAAAGCCATACGTGTTCATCGTATTCAGGATCCTCTTCCTCCTCAGGCTCTTCCTCCTCTTCGCCTTCCATTCCCTCTACCAGCTCCTCTTCCTTGATAAATTCTCCGGCAGATTCCAGAAGATTGATCACGTGCATCTTTTCATAGCTGTTGGTCTTGAGCACGTCATCTATATATGTGTCCGACTCTCCTCCCACGTAAATGAGAACATCAGCGGTAGAAATATCCACTATCTCCTGAGCCCCGGGCTGAAAGCTGTGCATGTCCGCACCATTATCCGCAAGAAGTACGAGTTCCGCTCCTGCAGGATTGTCGCCGAGGATGTTTTTTGCCCAATCATACTGCGGGAACACGGTGGTTACGATCTTAATGTGCCCCTGATTATGGCCCGGATCATTGGCTCCGCAACCGAAAAAACTCGCTATGAGGCAAAGGATCAATGCGATCACCAAAACATTCTTTTTCTTCATTGCTTCCCTTCTCCTGCACATTCATCGCATAATCCAAAAAACACCGTCCGCTTAGGATCCAGCACGAAGCCATGCTCCAGCTTCATATGGCTCATCATTTCATCCATTTCTTCACAGTGAAGATGGATGAGTTTTCCGCATTTCTCGCACTTGCAGTGGAAACAGTTGCCCTTGCCATGTGACTCAGGTGGCATGTATTCAAAGCATGCCGGTGAATTGGCATCCACTATATATTTTGTCACAAGACCTTCATCCACCAGGCGCTCCAGTTGCCTGTAAACGGTGGTCTGCCCCACGGAAGCACCCTTGCTTCTGAAGTATTCATACACATCGCTTACGGTGATATGCTCTCCTGAAACGGTCTTAAGATATTCGACGATATCTTCTCTCTGTTTGGTCTTGTATTTGCCTTTACTGTTCATAATTTCCTCACTATACAATAATTTGAAAACCGTTTTCATTTTAAGGCAGATGGTGATGTTTGTCAAGGAATTTGGAAATGATTTTCAAATTTAGCTCAGACCGGTCTCTGATCTTTCAAAAAAACAAGGCCGGTTCTCTCTAAACCGGCCCTGTCTGCTGATCATTAGTTTATATTATTTAGTTCCTAAGTAACTCGCAGGCAGTTGATCATCAACCCCACTCGCTGTAATACTTTTTGCCGTTTACAACTTTATACGCTCTGATCCTGCAGGTACGGATCTTATCAGGGTTGGAGCATTTGATCAGTTTGGAAGTTTTCTTGTTATCAGAAACTGTGGCCTGCACTTTATTTTTGGTAAATTTGGTGTTAGATGCGATCTGGATCTGGAAGCCCGTCACCTGAGCAGTCATCTTTTTCCAGGTCACTTTGATACCGTTTGATTTCTCCTCAAATCCGGTCAACACAGGGCTCTTAGGATTGATGATGAAGCTGAGAGCCTTGGAGCCGCTGTATTTGCCCTTGAATTTTACCGTCACCTTATAAGTGCCGACGTTTTTCCTTCCTGAGGCGTATGTCACAGTATATTCCTTATTATTCACAAGTTTGTGGCCTGTCCGGTCCGATACGGTGACGCCGGGTTTCTTGGCTTTCCCGTCATATACAAAATTCTTGGCCGATAGCTTTACAGTACTGATCCTGGGGATCACAGAAACCTTTTCACTATGTCCGCACACAGTGCACTTATTTACTACCGAACCGTCTTTTGATAAAGTAGCTTTTTTGATCGTCTCCGCATAATCGTGCGGTGTCTTTTCAATGGCCCTGCCGGAATCCTCTTTAATCTCGCCGCATAATGCGCAGTGAATGGATTCTCTGCCTTCTTCTGTACATGTTGCGGGCTTATCTACAGTGTATTCTTCACTCCACTTGTGCTCGGGCGCAATAAATCTCTTTATTGTATTTCCGCACACCGCGCATACGGCTTCCTCCATTCCGCTCTCTGTACAGGTCGGCTCCCTGGTAACAGTCCAATCTGAACATTGGTGCGACGCGAGCTTGATCGTTCTGATCGAATCCTCTTTGATCTCACCGCAAACAGTACAATGAATAGATTCCCGCCCCGTTCTGGTACATGTGGATTCCCGGTCCACAGTATATTCATCAGCCCAGGTATGTTCCAGACATCTCAGGTGTTCAATAGGGAAATACTGCCATACAGTAGAGTCTACATACGCATGTACTATGTAATCCGGAGCGATGTTTTTGAATGAATTCAATGAATCAGGATCGATGGTTGTTTCTCTGCTATAGAACACGATGTCATTTAGAGCAGTACAACCGCAAAAGGCATAACCGCCAATAAACGAAAGGGCAGCAGGGAAATGAGCTTCAGTAATGGATGAACAACAATAGAAAGAATATCTTCCTATAGTATCGACCCCATCCGGAATGCTTATTCCTTTAAGTTTCGTGCATCCATAAAACAAATTACTTGAAATCACAGTTAAATTCTCAGGCAGTTCGATCTCCTCAAGTTCTTTACATTCATAGAATGCGCCTGATTCTATTTCTGTGATATTATCGCTCAGATATACAGTCTTTATAGGGCATCCGTAAAAAACATCGTGTTTTATCGTTGTGATATTATCGTGGAGTTCAATATTTGCAAGACTTGTGCAATCCCTGAATAAGCCTCCGCTTAACTCCGTAACGCTTTCCGGGATCACAATGCTCTCCAGGCTTTCACACCCTCTGAAACACTCTACATTCATAACCTGAAGTCCTGACGGAAGGTCAATTTTCTTCAGTGAACTGCAGAACCAGAAAACACGCCAGCCCATAGTTTCAACTTTTTCAGGAAGCTCTACTTCAGTCAGACCGGTGCAATACTCGAAAACTCCTCTTTCAATAGTCTCAAGATCCTTGCTGAAATAAACTTCCGCAAGGCTGGAACATTTTGAAAACGCGTATTCACCGATGGAAGTAACTCCGGGCAGATATGCTTTTTCAAGGCCGGTGCATTCAGAAAAGGTAAACTTCTCCAGTTTCGACAAATTCTCAGGAAGTCTAATCACTTTAAGCGCTCTGCACTTTTCGAAAGCGTTCCATCCCAAAGAAGTGACATTGTCAGGAATATTGACCGATACCAGTGAAGTACAGCCGTAAAAAGCATAATTGCCAATGGAGGTAACACTCTCAGGTATGGCCAGTTCTTCTAAACTGCTGCAAGAATAGAAAGCGGTCTGTCTGATGGTAGTAATGCTGTCAGGAAGTTCAACAGAAACAAGTGCTTCGCAATTTTTGAAAGCACCATCAGCTAATATCTCGAAACCATCGGGGATAGAGATGCTTTCCAGGCTTTGGCAGTCTGTAAAGCATACGGAAGAGGAGTTTGTAACTTCCTTGGGGAGGACTACCTCTTTAAGCGCGGTACAGCCCTGGCAAAAGCCATATCCAAGGGTAGTCACACTGTCCGGGATCACGAGCTCTTCAAGATTAACACATTTATAAAAGGCACTTCCCGAAATGCTCTCAATGCCTTCAGCGATACTGACAGTTTTGATCTCTGAAAAATAATTCTTCCATGGAACGTTGTTTGGATTACTGATCTCCATCATCTTCCCGCTTCCGGCTAGGGTGAAATTGCCGTCAGCATCAAGAGACCAGGTAACGTTATCATCATTTGCGCCGCAGTTTCCGCCTATGGGATATTCTACCGGCTCACCCTCCTCCGCAAAGGCCTGCACCGCAAGTCCCAAAGATAAGCATAATGCAAATGCCATTATTAAGATAATAAATAATCTTTTTTTCATGTAATGTTCCCCCATTTTTCATACAATAGAATTAATTTATATAATCTCAACAAAATCTCTTTTTCAACGTAAAAATAGAACTTTCTGTCAGTTATATTATACTGCAACAACCGTTTTTGCTCAACAAAAACTTTCAGTTGTTATGCTTGCCTTCTATTTCTCCAAAAAATCCAGCACCCTCTGCTGGTATTCCTCCGCCTCATAGGCTCCATGGCCCAGATCGTCGAAGATCACAGCCTCTGTACCCAGCTTATTTGCCAGATCCACTGAAGCTTCTCCTGACATGATCACGTCAACTCCTCCGCCAAGCACCAGCACCGGGCACTTGATCTCATGGAGTCTGTCCGATGTGCTGCAGGTGAGGCAGGCTTCTGCCATGGTGGCGAATTCCTCGGGAGTATGTTTGAGCAATTCTTCCGGCACCAAATCCGCGTACACGTCTTCTGTGGGTTCCTTTCCGGGAGGATACATCATGCCCATCATCTCTTCGGAGATATCTGCCAGTCTGTCCTGTCTGGCGAAGTCTACCCAGTGATCCACATTGGCCTTAAGCACAGGATTGGTCTCAGCTGTAGTCACGTTGAGCACCAGCTTCTCCACAAGATCAGGATGGTTCAAAGCCAGATACTGAGCGATCATTCCTCCCTGGGAGTTTCCAACGACGTATGCTCTGTCAACGCCCAATTCTTTGACAGCTCTGTAAACGTCATCTGCGATCTCCTCAACGGTCATATGCTCAGGCACCGGATCTCTCCTGTCCACAAAGTACAATCTGAAGTTTTTTGCGTAGGGTTCATATCTCTTGGTCAGACTGGATGAAGTGTTCCTGAGCCTGGTGATATTGAGTCCTCTCACATAAACAAGCGGCTTGGTTCCCAGACCAAAGATCATATAATCCATGGCGCAATCTTCGAATTCCAGTCTTCCCTCTTTAACATTCCAGTCCATTCTCATTCTCCTTCATATTCGCCTGCTGAACGTGCGAAAAGTTCAGCAGCCATCCTAAGCATATTGTCGTCCGTATGGAACAAAGGTCTGTGCAGATCTTCGGGAGTTTCTCCCTTAGGCGTGCTTCCTACCCAATAGTAAAATCCAGGTACAGCCTGTTGGTAGAGTGCGAAGTCCTCGCTGGCCAGGCTTGGGGTCCAGTCGGTCACCTCTGCTCCGCACCTTCTGGCACATTGCGATGCAAACTCAAGGAGTGTTTCCCTGTTATCAAGGGCAGGTATCCTTTCCGCCCACTCCACTTCGCCTTTACATCCATAGGCTGAAGCTGTGTATTCCACGATTTCCTCGACTCTGGAAATGGCCACGTCGAGGGCTTTGTTTGACTGAGATCTAACCGTGCCGACCAATCTTACGTCATCAGCCACTATGTTCACCGGCCGTCCGCCTTCTATCATGCTGATGGAAAGCACCAGGTTATCCGCCGGATCGATATTTCTGCTGACTATGGTCTGCAGGTTCTGGATCAGAGCTGCTGAGCATACGATGGGATCTCGGTTAAGGTGCGGCATGGAGCCATGACCGCCGGAGCCGATGATATGTATCTCGAAGTTTCTCTTGCCGGACATGAGGCTTCCCACATGGCAGACCACCTTTCCTGACTCTACCGAAGGCCAGTTGTGCATGCCGAAACATACGTCCGGATGGATCGCGTCGAAGAGTCCACCATCTATGAGCATCCTGGCGCCGGTAGTGCCCTCTTCTGCGGGCTGGAACAGCAGGTCCACCGTGTTCTTCAGTTCGCCCTGCGCCTTAAGCCTTGAGAGTATATGGGCAGCGCCGATCAGGGATGATGTATGGAAATCATGACCGCAGGCATGCATCACGCCGGGGTTCTGTGACTTCCATGAACTTTCATACTCCTCAGTCTGCTCTATGGCATCGATGTCCGCCCTGAGCATAACTTCACTTCCCGTGCCATCCCCTTGGATCCTGGCCACAAGGCCGGTCCTAGGCTGCCATTCGATGAATTCCACTCCCTGGATCCTCTCCAAAGCCTCCTTTATAGCTTTAGTAGTACGGAATTCATCATGAGCCACCTCCGGATGCATGTGCAGGTCGCGTTTGATATTGAGGATGATTTCGTATTCTTTTTCTGTTAATTTATATGATTCCACTTTATTCTTCCTTGATAAGATCTTTGATAACTTCACCGGCGATTATTAAGCCCGCTACCGATGGAACAAAAGATATGCTCCCGGGGACGGATTTTTTGCCGGGGGCAGGTTCTTCATCGACGTTTACCTTCATGGCTTCTTCCTTGGAATAGACCACCTTGAGCGAAGGTATGTCGCGCTTCCGGCATTCTTTGCGGATGACCTTTGCCAAAGGGCAGACCGAAGTCTCGTAGATATCAGCTACTTCGAATCTGGTGGGATCCAGCTTGTTACCGGTTCCCATGGAGCTTATGACAGGCACTCCCGCCCTGGTGGCGCTTTCGATGATCTGCATCTTGCCGGCCACCGTGTCTATGGCATCCACCACGTAGTCGTATTCAGAAAAGTCAAACTCATCTGCGGTATCAGGGAGGAACATGATGTTGTGCTCCGTGACCTTGCATTCAGGGTTAATTGAAAGCACCCTTTCTCTTGCCACTTCCGTTTTATCTCTTCCTACGGTGTCTCTAGTAGCAATGATCTGTCTGTTGAGATTGGTCAGGCTTACCTTATCGCAGTCTACGAGATCCAAAGCTCCCACGCCGGATCTTACCAGGCCTTCCACCACGTAGCCTCCCACGCCTCCCAGACCGAATACAGCCACCCTGGACGCTTTAAGTTTGCGGCTGGCTTCTTCGCCTAAAAGTGATTCAGTTCTTGAAAGCCAATTCATGTTCTTCTTCCTTTCAAAGATCATTGATTGTTTATTATATTTCTTATATGTTTGAAATGCTTGTCAAGCATTTCCTGGCTCGATTTGCTCGCCTTATATCCTTCCGGCAGAAGGACCATCTTCTCTCCATTCCATTTCTCGGCCATATATACCGGGATGAATTCCTTTTTCTTCAGGCTTACCTTGCCCTTGGCATCCTTCTTTAAGGTGACCTTTAGGATGACGGTCTCCCTGGTCTTCAGTCTTCTGAGCTTGCCGGTGAAGTTGCCCATGCTGTAGATCACAGGCACCTTCTTGGAGCCCTTGTAATACGCGCCCTTCCTCTGGATGTAGTGAGGATGTGAGCCTACGATATAGTCCACTCCGTACTTGGTAAGGGCCCTGCAGATGGTTCTTTGCTGCTCGGATATCTTATATGTATTCTCGTCGCCCGCATGCATGTAGGCGATTATATAATCTGCGCCGGCGTCTTTTGCGGCCTTCACGTCCGCTTTCACCTTAGACTCGCTGAACTGGGAAAGGTAGATCTGGCGCTGGGCATAGGTCAGGGTGTAGTCGTAATAGTTATAGTAGGTGGCATAGGCCAGAAAAGCTACCTTGATGCCATTCTTCTTAAAGATGAAATAGTGCTTGCTGCTGGAGCTCTTGTACAGTCCGGTGTGCTTCATTCCCACGTCGTCAATGGCGTCTATGGTATTCCTTAAGCCGCTGAGACCGGTATCCATGGTGTGGTTGTTCGCCAGAATCAAACCGTCATAGCCCGCCTTCTTCAAAGCTCTCAGGAACTTCTTAGGAGCATTCATGTAGGGCTC
The DNA here is from genome assembly GCA_017394515.1 of Bacillota bacterium. Classification (GTDB taxonomy): domain Bacteria; phylum Bacillota; class Clostridia; order Peptostreptococcales; family Anaerovoracaceae; genus RUG754. Next base: position 45,871 of record JAFPXY010000040.1, read on the forward strand.
GTTGTTCTTAAAATGCAGGTCCCTGCTGAGCTTGTGCGTCGAAGAAACGCAGGTCTCCAGATTGCCCACGGTAAAGTCGGACTCCTTAAAGATCCTTTTGACGAATTTGAAGGTCGGATCGAAATTGAAGGTCTTGGTCTCCTCATCATAAAGGTATCTCTGGAACTTGGTATCGCACATGAGATCTCCGGTCATGGTGATGGTTATCTCATTATCCGATGAAGTGCTGTCAGCTCCAAAGCCCACCGTAGTTCCGCAAAAAATCATCACCACGGCCATGATCATTATTAGAGTCTTCTTAAAGAGTTTTCTGTTCATATTTGTCCTCACTGCTCTACTTCTATTCCCATCTCCTCCGCTCGCTTGAGATAAACGTCCGCCAAAGGCCTGGAGGTCACCAGGATCTTACGGGCGTATTTGCCACCGAAGCGGTTTGCCACGGTCTCCAGTTCGTAGAGAGCGTGCAGAGCCTTGGACGGGCCCATCTTGCCGGTCTTGCATGAAATGAACACTGGGATATTTCCCTTGAGAGCCAGCACGTCGATCTCGTTCAGCACGTCGATGCCGGGCACATAGTGGAGCACGCCGTCCCAGTCCAGATGAACGCCTATCTTGCAGTCGTCGGATGTCTGCTGCTCTCTCTTATATATATACAGTTCCAGGGTGCTTCCGCCGTCTCTAAGGCATTCTCTCACCGCTTCGCTCTTATATCTGAAGTTGTAGACTCCGTCACTGTGTTTGAGATCCAGGATGAGGCCCTCGCGCCCTAATCTATCCATCATTACGTTCAGCTTGGCCATGGAGTTTAGATGGTTGTTGGTCTTAGTCAGAGCATTCTCGATCTTCTCCAGGCTGCAGTTGACTTCGAGGGTGTCTTCAGGCATCATGTGATTTCTCAGGAAGATGGACAGCAGATTCCATTCTTCGATGAAATCCTTCTCCACTGACCATAATTTCTCAACATCAACGGCGAATTCAGAGTCATGAAGATTCTTGATGGGTTTATGCAGCTTGTAGTTGATCCTGCCCCCGTGCATCTCTACGAGTTTATCCAGATCCATATGGAACTCGCGGGCCGGCACGTCCAGGATGATGGACCTCTTGGAGCCTTCTTCCAGCTTCGTGATCTTATCCTTCTTAATGTCAAAGACATGCATGGGCGTATCGTATTCCCCCGCCAGCATGCCGAAAGCTGTTAGGATGGCGTCCTCCCCTCCTGTCATATCAAAAAATATCTTATTCCCCATGCCGATCTCATGCTCGATCACCGTCCTCATGGTCTTCATCATGGAGTTCACGTCCGTATGAGACATGGCGTGGAAGATCACGTCAGAGATATCGCAGTATTTGCCCAGGAAGTTCACGGTGCTGTCCTTGAACTCGTCAATGGTCTCCTGGTAGCCGAAGTAGATGGCTTTGTCCATCTTGAAATGCATGGACGTAATGAGGTTGTCTATGGGTTCTTTGCCCAGAAATTCAAATATAACGTTCATAGTGTCACCTTTTAAACCATTATATAGTATATTATACCTCATAAACAAAAAATATGATACCTTATTATTCTTTACTTTAACGAAATAAAGGTATAAAATATACCTATCAGCATACTGGGTAAATAAGGAGGTTCATACATGAAAAAAGACATCATTTTGATAGACGGCGGAGTCGGCACAAGCCTCTGGGAAAAGGCCGACGATAAGGTGCCGGTATGGAGATATAATATTGAAAACCCTGAGATCGTCCTGGAACTCCATAAGGAAATGGCTAACGCAGGTGCTAAATACGTCCTTGCCAATACCTTCGGAGCCAACCGTCTCGCTATGCACGGAACGGACTATACTGTTCCCCAGATCGTAACCCGCGCCATGGAACTGGCTCACGAAGCGCTTGACGGAAGAGACGTCAAAATTTCATTGGCCATGGGGCCTCTGACAGGACTTCTGAAGCCCTTCGGTCCGATAGCTCCGGAGGAGTGCTATGACATTTACAAAGAAATGGCCGAGGCAGGCATCACAGGCAAGCCCGACGCTGTATATATCCAGACCTTCCTGGATCTGGAAATGGCCAAGATCGCAGCCAGAGCGGTAAGGGACACCGATCCGGATATTCCTCTCATGATCAGTCTCACCTTCACCAAAAGCTCGCCGAAGAAAGGTCCGCGCACAATGATGGGAAACTCTGTCCCGGATATCATTGAAGGGCTCAGACCATTTGATCCTATAGCCATCGGCCTCAACTGCTCTTCCGGCCCGGAAGACGCCCTGCCGATCATTGAGACCTTCTCCAGGTTGAGCGATATTCCTCTAGTATTCAAGCCCAACGCGGGAAAGCCCATGATGGAAGGCGGATCCGAGATCGACTTCGATGAATTCGCCAAGGAAGTCGTAAAGGCTGCGGATTATCCCGGCGTAAAGTATATCGGAGGCTGCTGCGGAGCCAATGCCGGATACATCGCCGCTTTAAGAGACAGACTCGCGGAATGATTATTTGTCAAAAATGTGTAAAAAATAACAAAAAATATTTTATATTTTGTGGTTGACAAACAGTTTTTTGCGCAGTATAATAGGCACATATTTGAATAACACCTAAAATCCATGACCGGAAACCAGTAAGTCGTCTAAAGCTTTAAGAGAGCTGCCGGTTGCTGCAAGGCAGTAAGTGATTAAGCGACCGAATTCATTCCGCGAGATGCACGCTGAACGGAAATTTCCCTGTAGGCGCCGCCGGCAGACGACCGTTATCCCGTCAGGGCATGTTAGTGCCTGTAGAGGCTGTGGCTGTAAAGTCACAGTGAAAAAGAGGTGGTACCGCGATAATTCGCCCTCTTTCCCTGCGGGAAGAGGGTTTTTTATAGCTTCCCAAGTCAGAAATGATCAAATAAAGGAGAGAACAATGGAAGAAAAACGTTATTACCAGAAAGAAATCGAGACAATGCCTCTGGAGGAGATCCGACGCGTCCAGTCAGAGAAGATCGTAAAGCAGGTCAGAAATGTTTACGACAACGTCAAATACTACAGAGATCTCATGGATGAAAAAGGCGTCAAGCCCGAGGATATCAAGGGAATCGAAGACATCCACAAACTTCCTTTCGTTTCCAAATCAGATCTCAGGGAAGCTTATCCCTTCGGTATGCTTGCAAGGCCTTTATCTGAGTGCGTCCGCATCCATTCCACTTCCGGAACCACAGGAAAGCGCGTAGTCGCTTACTACACTCAGCATGATATAGACCTCTGGGACGAATGCTGTGCCAGAGCTATCGTTGCAGCGGGCGGTTCAAAAGATGATGTATGCCAGATTTCCTACGGCTTCGGTCTCTTCACCGGTGGAGCAGGATTGAACGGCGGCTCTCACAAGGTAGGCTGCCTCACCCTTCCCATGTCATCAGGAAACACGGACCGCCAGATGCAGTTCATCATGGACATGGGCGCGACCATTCTTTGCTGCACACCTTCATATGCAGCTTACCTGGGTGAATCCCTGGCAGAAAACGGCTATGGTCCGGAGGACATCCCTCTCAAGGCAGGTATCTTCGGAGCTGAGCCCTGGACCGAGGAGATGAGGCAGAGCATCCAGAACACTCTGGGAATCAAAGCCTATGACATTTACGGTCTCACTGAGCTCTCCGGTCCCGGAGTATCCTACGAGTGTGAAGAGCAGAGAGGCATGCACATCAATGAAGACCACTTCTACGCTGAGATCATCAATCCTGATACCGGCGAACCTCTGCCTGAAGGTGAGATCGGCGAGCTGGTATTCACCTCCCTGGACAAGGAAGCCTTCCCTCTCTTAAGATATCGCACCAGAGATCTTTGCCGCCTGACCCGCGAGAAATGCTCCTGCGGCAGGACCCACGTGAGAATGAGCAAGCCTCTGGGAAGATCCGACGACATGATGATCATCAGAGGAGTCAACGTATTCCCTTCACAGATCGAGGCTGTACTGCTTAACGAAGGCTACACACCTAACTATCAGATCATCGTTGACCGTGTCAATAACACAGATACCTTCGACATCAACGTTGAGCTCACACCGGATCAGTTCTCCGATAGAGTTAAGGATATTGCTGATATGGAGAAGAAACTTGTGGGCGCTATGCGTTCCATGCTGGGCATCGGTCCCAAGGTACATCTGCTGCCGCCTAAGTCAGTAGTTAGATCCGAAGGCAAGGCAGTCAGAGTCATTGACAAGAGAAAGCTTCACGATTAAAATATAACCAGGAGGTGAAAAACATGAGTATCAGACAATTATCAGTCTTCGTACAGAACGAAGCAGGCAAGTTACAGGAAATCACCGACTGCCTTTACGCCAGCAATATAGATATCCGTGCCCTCTCCGTAGCTGAGACCCAGGATTTCGGAATCTTCAGACTCATAGTCGATGATATCGATAAGGCCGTTTCCGCCCTTCAGGAGGAAGGCCATATAGTTAAGATCACGGACGTAATCGGCTGCAAACTGGAGGATCGCCCAGGTGGTCTGGCCAGGATCGTCAAGGTCATCAGCGCCATCGGAGTAAACATGGAATACATGTACGCCTTCCTCACCAAGAGCGATTCTGCGTACCTGGTTATCCGCGTAGAGGACAACGACGCTGTGGAAGCCGCCCTTAGAGCAAGGGACATTCCCCTTCTTGAGGAATCTGATGTAACAGCCTTATAACCGCAAAAAACTCAGTAACTATATATCTCATTTTCGGCAATAAAAAAACCCGCTCAAGGCGGGTTTTTTTCTGTCTGTAATTAGAATGTGAAATTGCCGTCTCTGAAGATCTCAACTTCTTCACCATCGTGAGTGGTGCCGATGATGGAAAGATCAGCGGAACCAACCATGAAATCTTCGTGAGTCATGGAGTAGTTAACTCCGAGAGCCTTCAGCTCATCGTCTGTCATGTTCTCTGATCCGTGGATGCATGGATATGCTTCTCCGAAAGCGAAGTGGCAGGATGCGTTCTCATCGAAGAGAGTGTTCAGGAAGAGCACTCCGGAATTCTGGATGGGTGAATCATAAGGTACCAGAGCTACCTCTCCGAAGTAGGATGCGCCTTCGTCAACGGAGATGGCGTTCTTGAGAACTTCCTCACCCTTTTCAGCGTGAGCTTCTACGATCTTTCCGTCTTTTACGATAAAGTAGAAATTGTCAACGATGGAACCGTTGATGCAGAGAGGTCTGGTAGCTACCAGCTTACCGTTTACGCTGTCGCGCTTGGGAAGTGTGAAAACTTCCTCTGTAGGAATGTTAGCGGAAAACATGAGGCCTGACTTAGCCTTCTCTTCGCCGCCTGCCCAGAAGTGTCCCTCGGGAAGTTCCAGGGTAACGTCTGTACCTGCTGCGTTGTGGTATCTTAAGGACTTGAAGTTGTAGTTGTTAAGGATCTCTACGTGCTTCATGAGTTCTTCGGTATGAGCCTTCCAGTTGGCTTCTGCGTCTCCGCCGTCTACTCTTGAAGCGTTGAGGATCTCTGCCCAGAGTTTGAGAACAGCTTCTTCCTGACCAAGTTCAGGGAATACAGCCTTTGCCCAGGCCTTGGTAGGCACGGAAACTACGCACCAAGGGCACTCGTTTCTCATCTGTCTCATTCTGAAGGCTTCCAGAGCCTTTCCGCTGGAGATCTGAGCTCTCTTGATCCTGTCAGGGTCAGCATCCTTCAGGTTCTCGGGATCTTCTGCGTAGATAGAAAGGAAGGCTGCTCCTTCTAAAGAGAGCGTGTCCAGCATGTCAACTACCCATGTGTCTACCTTGTCGAAGATCTCATCATCAGCATAGAGATACTTGTACTTCGTAAGCTCGTCATCAGCCCAGCGCATTACGACTTCCTTGCAGCCTGCCTCATAGGCAGCCTTGGCGCAGAGCCTTGCAAAGAAAGCTTCATCAACAGGGCAATTTATGACCAATCTCTGGCCCTTCTGAACGTTGAGGCCAGCTTTTACTATAAGTTCAGCATAATCTTTTTGTAATTCTGCTAATGTTTTCATATATTAATTTTCCTTTCCAAAATTTATTTTTATGACAGTTTCATATCTCCGTCTTTTACCCAGCCCATCTTTTTAAGGCCGAAGTTGATGATGAGTGCGAATATGGCGGGAAGGACGAAGGATATCAGTATAAGTCCGGTCCAGTCGAAGGTTGTGATAGCCTCCTTGGTGCCGGCCGCGACATCGTTTACCCATCCGGTGTAAACACCGATTTGTCCTACAAGACCGCAGGTTCCCATGCCTGATGATACAGCAACACCATTCATCTTGAGTTTGAAGATGCATGTAGCGATTGGCCCTGTGATGGCAGATGCCAGCGTAGGTGCAATCCAGATGCGGGGATTCTTGACTATGTTACCCATCTGGAGCATGGAGGTTCCGATTCCCTGAGATACAAGGCCTCCCCAGCGGTTCTCTTTGAAAGAGATGGCTGCGAATCCGATCATCTGGGCGCAGCAGCCTGCAACCGCAGCTCCGCCTGCCAGACCTGTAAGCCCAAAGGCTTGACAGATAGCTGCTGATGAAATCGGAAGTGTCAAAGCCATTCCTACAAGTACGGATACCAGAATTCCCATGAGGAAAGGCTGAAGTTCTGTAGCCCACATGATGAGGTTTCCTACCCACATGGCGGCTCTTCCCAGAGGAGGAGCAATAAGCCATGAGAAGAAGATTCCCACACCTATGGTAACAAGAGGTGTCACCAGGATATCTACTTTGGTCTCTTTTGATACGGCCTTGCCGATCTCAGCAGCGATAATTGCTACGAAGAGTACAGCCAAAGGGCCGCCTGCTCCGCCGAGAGCGTTAGACGCGAAACCTACAGCTACCATTGAAAAAAGAACCAGTGGCGGGCACTTCAGAGCGTAACCGATGGCTACAGCCATTGCTGGACCGCTCATGGCAGCTGCGATGCCACCGACGGTATACTCAACGTCTTTCACTGTCGCCACAGTAGTTGTCAGGAACGAGATTCCGAACTGAGTTCCGATGGTGTCGATGATAGTACCGATCAAAAGTGAGCAAAACAATCCCTGCGCCATAGCACCAAGGGCGTCGATACCGTATCTCTTGAGAGAGATTTCAATGTCTTTTCTCTTAAGAAATGCTTTGATTTTTTCCATTGTCTTTTGTTTTTTCCTCCTTTAACTATAGGCTCCGGGGTCGTTCGGATCATCGGGATCCACCCAGGTCCTCTCACCTTCTGTATATCCGCTTGAAGCTACCTTTTCTCTAAGGCGCATTTCCTCATCTTCTGAGTTCTCCGCCCTGTTGAACTGGGTCGTATAAAGTTCCGTATAAACGCCGCCGGCCTTCACCAGCTCCTTGTGCTGACCGCGTTCCACCACTTCTCCATCCTTTACCACCAAGATCTCATCGGCTGCCAGGATCGTAGATAATCTATGGGCGATCAAAATACTGGTGCGCTCTTTGATTATGGGCTCGATAGCTTCCTGGATCTTAGCCTCCGATATGGAGTCCAGGGCCGAAGTAGCCTCGTCGAAGATCAGGAGTGCAGGGTCCTTAAGAAGGACACGTGCGATGGATATTCTTTGCTTCTCTCCTCCTGAAAGCTTCAGGCCGCGATTTCCGACTTCCGTATCCAGTCCCTTCTCCTGGGAAGAAACGAAGTCATATATGTTCGCTTTCTTAAGCGCATTTATCATATCCTCTTCAGTGGCGGAGGGTTCCGCGTACTGAAGGTTATCTCTTATGGTGCCGTTGAACAGGTAAGTCTCCTGGGAAACTATACCTACGTTGCTTCTCAGGAAGTTTAGATCCAGTTTCCTCACGTCAACTCCGTCGAACTTGACGGTGCCGGCATTGACGTCATAAAGCCTCGGGATCAGGTTTATGATAGTGCTCTTACCGGAGCCTGACGGTCCGACGATAGCGATGCTCTTACCGCTCTTCAGGCTGAAGGTAACATCCTTAAGTATATGTCTTTCTCCATCGTAGGAGAAGTCCACGTGCTCGAACTCCACCTCCCCGGTGGAAGCCTTGGGAATTACAGGATCCTCAGGATTCTCTATCTCCACAGGCATGTCGAAATATTCGAAGACTCTGGTGAACATGGCCATGGATCTCATCCAGTCGACCTGGATATTTAAAAGGCTGTTCACAGGCATATATGTCTTACCGAGAAGGGCTACCATAACGGTGATATCTCCTACGGTGAGGTCACTTTGGTACTGCATTATCAGAATGCCTCCCACCAGGTAAAGTAGCATGGGGCCTATGCTGGTCACGGTGTTCAGCACCACGAAGAACCAGCGTCCTGCCATCCTTTCCTTGATGTTCAGCTTTATCATGCGCTCATTTACCGTCTTGTAGCGCTCGTACTCCTGGTCTTCTTTACCGAAAAGCTTCACCAGAAGCTGTCCGCTGACGGAGAGGGTCTCGTTCAGGATGCCGTTCACCTCGTCGTTTGCTTCCTGAGCTTCACGAGTGATGGTCCATCTGGTCTTTCCTGCCTTCCTTGTGGGAAGTACGAAGAGCGGTATGACCGCGATTCCTAAGAGAGCCAGTATCCAGTTCTTCTGGAACATGGCAGCCAGGGCAAAGACCAGCGTAATGGTATTCGATAATATGCTCTTAAAGGTATTGGTTATGACGGATTCAACTCCGCTTATGTCCGATGTCATCCTGGTTATGATATCGCCCTGGTTGTTTGAGGTAAAGAACCGCTGGGACATTTTTTGCAAATGTCTGAACATCTGGTTCCTCATGTCAAAGGTGATGTGCTGGGCGATCCAGGTATTGATGTAGCTCTCTCCCACTCCGATGAGGTTGGAAAGAAGAGTTACGGAAAGCGAGGCGACTATGTATGTAATGAGAAGCCTCAGATTCTGGCCGATCAGTCCCTCATCGATGATCTTACCTGTAAGGATCGACGGGAGCAGTCCGAAGATCGAAGACAAAGCAATACAAACCAATACCAGAACGAACTGCTTCCAGTAAGGCGTAAGGTAACTGAAGACGCGCTTAACGAGAGCCTTAGTCACTTTAGGCTGAGCTGCCTTCTCTTCCTCTGTCATGAAGTGGCCTCCGGGGCCATGTCCTCCGGGATGTGGCATGAGTTAACCTCCTGTTAAACTTAGCTGTCTTGATCAGGCCATAACTTACCAAATAGCATTGTACCACAAACTGTGGGTTTTAACAATATTATTGCAAAATAAAAGAAGCCCGAAGGCTTCTCATTAGGTCTCGCGATTATATATTTTGCTCACATCTTTCCTCTTTCGGTACATGAACATCCAGGCTGCTGCAAATTCCAGAGCCGAGAAGCACACAAGTACCATCCTCTTATCCATAAAGTCTGCCATAGCGCCTGCCAGCAGCTCTCCTGCGAGCATACCGAAGGTGGACATCATCTGGAAGGTGCCGTTGAATCTACCCTTCTTTTCATGAGGTACGTAGGCCTGAGTAGCCGATATCCTGATGTTATATGACGTCATGCCTAAAACTCCGGATGCAAAGGTCATAGCCACCATGCAAGGTACCGGTGTAAAGAGGTAGCTGCCTCCTATTATCGCAATGGACAGATAGACGACGAAGGCGATGTTGAATTTGCTTTCCGGCTTCAGCTTATGCCTGTAGTGGAAAACTCCTGCCAGCAACCTTCCTATCATCATGGCACCGCCGACTATCATGAAGATATATTCTCCCATGGTGCCGTAAACGCCTCGGAAGTATGGCAGTCCGATGATCATGTTGGCTCCTCCTGAAAAGGATGAAAACATGAAATAGCAGGCCACGGCCATGAGTCCCGGCTCCAGTTTCAGATAGTCCATACCTTCTTTAAAGGTCTCCTTGTACTGGCTGAGGCCGAACTTCTGGCCCTTCTCGATGACGTACTCTTCCTTTACACGGATCTGAGTCTCAAAGACCGCAGCGATGAAATAGCTGGCGCAGTCTATGAAGAAAAGCGGCGCGATGCCAATGGTGTGATAAAGATAAGCCGAAAGCGGCGTTACTATCATGAGAAGGCTCTCCATGGTGCTGGAGATGGAATAGGCCTTGCCCATGTTGCCTTCCGTGATCAGCAAGGGGTAGAAGCTGTCATAGGCCACGGTGTAGATGCTGGATATTATACCCAGTATGGCGCAGCCAATGGTCAAAAGCACATAGTTTATATCACCCTTTAAGAGTATCAGTCCGAACAAACCGTAAATGGCAGCCGACATGAAATCCAGAGTATAGATCATCTTCCTTCTGGAAAACTTGTCCAGGATCGGTCCTATCATCTGAGGCATTATGACCCTGGGAAGGTCAAAGAGGATCATGTATATGGCAAATAGAAACACCGAGCCCGTATAGTCCAACACAAGTAACCCTGTGGCAAATCCGGATATCACATTTCCGAAAAGTGACACCGCCGTGCCAAGGGTTATGATGGTGAAGTTCTTAGTCCAGAGCTTCTGTGGAGTTTTGAGTTCAGTGTTCTGTTCGCTCATTTATTTCTTCAGTTCAAAATATTTACTAGGGATGTGGCAGTATCCGCCAGGGTTCTTTTCGAGATACTTCTGGTGGTACTCTTCAGCTGAGAAGAAGTTCTCAAGAGGTCTGAATTCCACAGCCAGAGGATAGTAGCCAAGTTCCTTTTCCTTCTCGATAAAGGCAGGACGCACCTCGCTCAGCTGGTCGCCGGAAGTATAGTAAACGCCTGTCCTGTACTGGATGCCTTCATCTCCGCCCTGCTTGTTCACAGAAAGCGGATCGATGACCATAAAAAAGTATTTAACCAGATCAAGTCCTGAAATCTTGGTCTCATCGTAGTCTATCTTAAGAGTCTCAGCATGGCCGCTGTCATTGCAGACTTCCTCATAGGTAGGCGCATGGTCCGGGCCGTTGGCATAGCCAACTTCGGTCTTTAAAACGCCCTCAAACTGGTCAAAAAACTTCTGCATTCCCCAGAAGCATCCTCCTGCAAGATATATGGTCTTCATTTCTTTATCTCCTCTATGTCAGTCACGATCAATTTATCTTCTGATACTTTAAATCTTATGGTGTGCTCTCCGTAGGTGAAGGCGTAGACCCTGTCCGGATCATCCTGATAGCCGGGTCTCGGATCCAAGGCCAGTATCTCCTTAAGTGCAAAAAACTTTTGGCCGCTGAGTTCCTTTGGCATAGGTATGTTAAACACCACTTCCAGCCTCTCATCCTTGTGGGCGTAGGTGAAACCTTCCGTCGCGTCCGTAACGCAGTCCGCGAAGGGAACGTAGGGCTTGATGTCATAGATGGCCGTGCCATCCTTCATGTCAGCTCCTGCTACCTTGAGGATCGGTCCTCGTTCGGCGGTCATCTCACATGACATAAGCTTCACTACGGTCATGCCCAGGCGATTGGGTCTATTCGGGGAGCGTGTAGCGAATACTCCTACCCTTTCGTTTCCCCCGAGCTTAGGCGGCCGTACCGTGGCAGACCATCTTCCCTCGCCGGGATTTTTTGCAGCTCCCATGGCATCGAACTCCCAAATGAGCCAAAGATGGCTGAAGTTCTCAATGCCTCTAAAAGCGTCTGGCTGTCTGTAACCCTCCTCCATGACGATCTCGGATATGAGATGCCTAGCCATGCCGCTCTGACGCGGCAGGCCGAATTTCTCCTTAAAATCGTTATGAATATGTGCTATGGGTCTGATCTCCATTTTGAATTATCTATCCTTTTTCATGGTGAGATACCAGTCATACTTGACCAGATCTTCACTTTCATCTGCCATTCTGGCTTCAGCCTCTTCAAGGGTAAGGGGCGCGCCGATGATCACGTTGTCGCCTGGCTGCCAGTTGGCAGGAGTGCTCACGTTGTCCTCATCGTGCTTCTGAAGAGCTACAATTATCCTCTTGATCTCAGGAAGGTTTCTGCCTGTGCTCATGGGATAGTAAAGTATGGTTCTGATATATCCTTCGGGATCTACGATGAATACTGCACGGATGGTCTGAGTTTTGGCAACGGTCTGGAGCATTCCGTATTTCTTAGCTACCTCCATGCTGATGTCAGCGATGATGGGGAACTTCACCTTTACGGGTCCGTTTCCGTCCAGATCGATGTTCTCAATGCTTCTGGACCAAGCCAGATGTGAATGGAGTGAATCGATGGAAAGTCCTATGAGCTTGGTGTTTAAAGCTGCAAATTCCTCAGCCATCTTTGAGAAACCGATGAACTCCGTGGTGCACACAGGAGTGAAATCAGCGGGATGTGAGAAAAGCACTACCCAGCTGCCCTTGTAATCCTGAGGGAAATTAACCTTTCCCATGGTAGTCATGGCGCGGAACTCCGGCGCGGGATCACCTATCATCGGCATACGTTCTGTGTTTTCATTTAACTTGATCTCTTCCATTTTGTCACCTCGTTTAATATCATCTGAGAAAACGCTCATTTGCATTAATTGTACCACAGTTCATTATCACGGACAATAGAAAAGAGGCCTTTAACAGACCTCTTCTAAACTGCATATATTCTTAATTGCTTTTGTTCTTTTCGATATTGGTGAGATCATATTTAAGGAGTACATGGGTCTCGACCTCGTAATCAGGAAGTCCCGCTTTGTATGGTTCATCATCGGAATCATAATGGGTTTCTGTGATGAACATGTCCACCAGATTGTCTCCTGCGCCGTAATAGTGGTTTTTCCTGAGGCTTTCTTTGTAGTCCTTCAC